>JBIILX010000080.1:0-5662 GCA_044338275.1 Pontimonas sp. | reverse complement strand
CTTGGTCATGACAAAGATCTGCCATAGCTGCTTTACTCTGCCTGGCTCTTTAGTTGCCGACTCGTTTTTCTTTGCCATGTCTACCCCTCGGTTTCCTGGAGCCCTTAGATGCCGAGATCGCCGTCGAAGTCGCCGGCCTCGAGACGGTTCTTCACCATGGTGAGGAACCTGGCGGCGTCAGCGCCATCGACGATGCGGTGGTCATAGGAGAGGGCCAAGTAGACCATCTCGCGAATGGCAATCGAGTCGTCACCGTTGTGGGTAACAACCACTGGTTTCTTCTGAACAATTCCGGTGCCAAGGATGGCAACCTGGGGGAGGAAGACCACGGGGGTGTCAAGGAGTGCTCCCCTGGAGCCAGTGTTGGTGAGGGTGAATGTGCCACCGGCGAGCTCATCGGGGCTCAGCTGGTTGGTGCGGGTGCGCTCGGCGAGATCGGAAATAGCCGAGGCGACCTGGGCGATGTTCATGCCACCCGCAGACTTGAGAACCGGGGTCAGCAAGCCGCGCTCGGTGTCAACGGCAATCGAGATGTTCTCGGTTGCCGGGTAGAGGATGTTCTCGCCATCGACGACCGCGTTGATGATGGGGAACACCTGCAGCGCTTCAGCCGCAGCCTTCACGAAGAAGGGCAGGAAGCTGAGCTTGACTCCCGTTGCAGCGGCGAACTGGTCCTTGACCGCGGTGCGCAATTCAGCGACTTCGGTGACATCCACTTCGACGACGCTCGTGAGCTGGGCGGTCTGTTGCATGGAGGCAACAGCGCGCTCTGCAATCACCTTGCGCAGGCGGCTCATCGGCACTGACGTGCCCCGCAAACCTGACGCTGCCACCGTGGTTGGTGCGGCGACGGGAGCTGGCTGACCAGCTTGGCCGGTAGCGGCAAGGATGTCTTCCTTACGGATACGGCCACCAACACCGGTGCCGGTAATCCGGGAGACGTCAACGCCGTGGTCGTTGGCGAGCTTGCGCACGATGGGCGTGACATAAGGCATGGAGCGTCCACCAGACGGAACTGGCTGAGGCAATCCTGCAGAAGCGGGAGCCGCGACAACGGGGGCTGGTGCCGGAGGGGCTACTACGGGGGGTGCTGCCACAGGCGGCGGGGTCACTACCGCTGGTGCTGGTGGTGCCGAAACAGGGGGTGCCTCCACTGGAGCAGGTTCGGGGGCAGGTGGCGCCGCAACGACCGGAGCTTCAACGACCGGAGCTTCAGCGACAGGAGCAGCCGTGGGCTGCGCAGCGGGCGCCCCAGGCGCTCCGCCAACACCGGAGCCATCACCGATGCGAGCAAGAACCGCTCCGACCTCAACGGTCTCGTCCTCGGCCACGAGGATTTCTTCCACGACGCCGGCGATGGGCGACGGGATTTCGGTGTCAACCTTGTCGGTGGAGATCTCGACGAGTGGTTCGTCGACGGCGACAGTGTCGCCGACCTTCTTCAACCAGCGGGTGACCGTTCCTTCGGTGACGCTCTCGCCGAGGGCCGGGAGGGTTACTTCTTGACTCATGCTGAGATTTCTCCTTGTGAGAGGGGTTTCGGGAAGACCTTACAGCGCGTGCAGGGGTTTGCCTGCGATAGCGAGGAAGGCTTCTCCTAGAGCTTCGTTTTGGGTGGGATGAGCGTGGAGCAGAGGGGCAATGTCTTCGGGATGAGCGTCCCAGTTGACGGCGAGCTGAGCTTCACCGATGAGCTCGCCAACACGGGCACCAATCATGTGAACACCAAGCACTGGGCCATCGACCTGGCGAATCACTTTGATCGAACCGGCGGTCTCCAGGATGTGGCTCTTGCCGTTGCCGGCCAGGTTGTAGTCATAGACGGCGATGCCTGCCTCGCCGAACTCTTCTGTGGCGGACTGTTCGGAGTAGCCCACAGAGGCGACTTCAGGCTCGCTGTAGGTAACCTTCGGGATGTTGCGATCCGAGACCACCATCGGGTTCAGGCCGGCAATTTCCTCGGCCACAAAGATTCCGTGTTGGAAACCGCGGTGAGCCAGCTGAATGCCCGGAACAATATCGCCCACTGCGAAAACACCGGGGATGTTGGTGGCAAGGCGCTCATCGGTGAGGACATAGCCGCGGTCCATCGTGACACCGACGGCCTCGAAGCCCATGCCATCGGTCTTGGGGCCACGTCCGACTGCGACGAGCAGCAGGTCCGCAGTCTCGACGGTGCCGTCTTCGAGGGTGACCGTGACGGAGTTAGCGTCTTGGGTTGCCGACTGGAAGCGCACACCGGTGTGGAAGTTAATGCCGCGTTTACGAAACGCGCGCTCAAACTGCTTAGAAATCGATTCGTCTTCAGCCGGAACCAAACGGGGCAAGCCCTCGACGATGGTGACCTCGGAGCCAAAGGAGCGCCAGACGCTGGCGAATTCAACCCCAATCACTCCGCCACCGAGAACGATGACCTTGTTCGGGATCCAGTCGAGAGCCAGAGCCTGCTCGGAGGTGATGATGCGCCCTCCGATGTCTAGGCCGGGGAGCGTTCTCGGGTAGGAGCCGGTGGCCAAGATAACGTTCTTGCCGACCACGGTGTCATCGCCGACCTGCACGGTCGTAGGGGAAATGAGGGTTCCCATGCCCTCGATAGTGGTGACGCCCCGGGCCTTGATGAGGCCTTGGAGACCTTTGTACTTGGAGGCCACAATGCCATCGCGGTAGTCGTTCACCGCGGGAAGATCGACGCTTTCCAGTGTTGCCCGAACACCAAACATGTCTGAGTGCCGGGCGGAGTCGGCAACCTCAGCAGCGTGGAGGAGGGCCTTTGTTGGAATACACCCGACGTGAAGGCAGGTGCCGCCAACTTTGTCTTTCTCAATGAGTCCAACGCTCATCCCGAGCTGACTGGCACGAAGAGCGGCCGCATAGCCGCCACTTCCTGCGCCAAGGATGACCAAATCAAAAGTGTGCTCAGCCACGAGTAGGAGACTCCCTCACGTTAGTTAGCCCATCGGCCCTAATGACAAACGCTCGACCTCACAACGGCCGTGCCCACCAAGCCTACTACTTGGTGGGGTGGGCCTTCGCGCCCACAATCTCTAGCAGGGTCCGAGTCAGCGCTCCTGTTGGGCCCTTTGGCGTGTAACCCCACGCACCCGAGGAATTCTCTGCCGGGCCAGCGATGTCCAGGTGCGCCCAGGGAACACGATTGCCCTGGGCATCCTTACCAATGAACTCCTGAAGGAACAGCCCCGCCAGCAACATGCCACCGAGTGTGTTACCGGGCTTGGCATTGGCAATGTCAGCAACGTCGGTTTTCAGCAACGACCGCAGCTCTTCGGGAAGGGGCATGGGCCACACCAGTTCGCCAACCCTTCCGGCGGCTTCACGCACCTGTGAGACGGCGTCATCGGAGCCCATGAGGCCCGCGTAGCGCTCTCCGAGTGCTACACGGGCGGCCCCGGTCAGCGTTGCCACGTCAATGATGAGGTCCGGGTTCTCTGCCGATGCTGCACTCAAGCCATCGGCAAGGACCAAGCGACCCTCAGCGTCGGTGTTCAAGATTTCGACTGTGGTGCCATTCTTGATCGTGATTACGTCGTTGGGGCGGGCGGCACTGCCGCTGGGCATGTTCTCAGCTAGGCAGACCCACGCAGTCACAGCCGTGGGCGTAGCGCTTGCAGCGCTTGCCAATGCCACGGCCGAAACGACCGCCGCCCCGGTCATGTCGTACTTCATGCCCACCATCGAGTTTGCGGGCTTGAGAGAGAGGCCACCGGAGTCAAAGGTGATGCCTTTGCCGACGAGCGCGATGTGTTTCTTGGCACCCGGGGGAGACCAGCGCAGAACCATCAGGCGCGGTGGATTGTTAGATCCCTGGCCCACAGCAGTGAGGCCACCATAACCCTGGTCTCGCAGTGCTTTCTCATCGAGCACCTCGAGGGAAACATCAAGCGATGCGGCCATGGCACTGACGCGCTCGACAAAGGATTGCGGGTGCAAAACATTTGGTGGCAGGGAGACGAGGTCTCTGACCCTCCAGACCGCTTCCGCGCTCACGCGGGCGCCCTCGATATCTGAGGGTGACGCAGTGCCGACCACGGTGATTGCGTGCACCCCAGTCTCAGCCTCGACATGAGTCTTCTGAATGCGGTGTGAGCCAATCAGGGCCCCTTCGGCGACTGCTAAGAACTCAGCCTTGGAGGTGGCATTCAGCGCATAAGCCACACGGGAGACCTTCTGAATATTCTGCGCGGCGTAGCCGGCTGCTTCCCTAAGCTCGTTCGGACCCGGTGTTCCGGTGCCAAGCCCGGTCAACACGACGCTGGTGCAGGAGAACCCCGCTGGCGCTGGAATACGCCACGTGCTGTTGCGATCCCCATCGGCCCCGACACGCTTTGCCCCGTCGAGGAGCGCATCTGCCTGGTCTGGGGTGAGCCCACCTGAGGCAATCTCCAGTCCTTGGTCGCTCGAATGGAGCCCCACAACAAGAATGTCGACGTCGAGGTCTGCGGGGTTGGACGAGGAAGCTGTGATCTCGGGGAGGGTCATTGCCCCATGTTAATCCACGCGGCGCATGCACTGCTGGCGATGCACTCAGCTCCGGTCGCAGGGGGCTTGTACGATGGGGGCATGTTCTCTGATCACGTGTTCCGTGAGGCTCTCGAGCTCTCGGCTGTGCCCCGGGGCTTGCCTTTGGTCGCAGGCCTCACCGGCTTTGCTGATGCTGGGGCCGCGGTCACGCAGGTCAACAACTACATGATGGACACTCTCTCTCACGAGAGAGTGGGCACGTTCGTCAACGACCTCCTTATTGATTACCGGGCTAGACGTCCGGTCTTTCAGTTCGAGGAGACGGCACTCACCAGTTACCAGCCGCCGCGTTTGTCGTTGGACCTGGTGCGGGACGAGTTGGGCACCGAATTTTTGTTTCTCTCGGGCTATGAGCCTGATTTTCGCTGGGACCAGGTCAGCGCCCGCATTCTCGAACTGATTGACGAACTCGGTGTCGCCTCCAGCACATGGGTGCACGCTATTCCCATGCCGGTGCCACACACCAGGAGCTTGGGCGTGACGGTGAGTGGGAACCGAAGTGACCTGACAGACGCTCTGTCGGTGTGGCGCCCCACGACCGGTGTTCCTGGAACGCTGATGCACCTTGTGGAGTATCGACTCCAGGAGAAGGAGCACCCCACCGCAGGTTTTGTGATCCTGGTACCCCACTACTTGGCAGACACCGAATTTCCCGACGCCGCGGTCACCGCGTTACAGTCGGTCACTCGGGCCACAGGTTTGGTTTTCCCCACTGATGCTCTCCGAGAGGCAGGTCGCGAGTTCCTGCGGGGCATTTCCGAGCAGGTGGAAAATAACCAAGAGCTCGGCAAGCTGGTCGGGACTCTAGAGACACGGCACGATTCCTACATGGAAGACAACCCCATGCCCTCGCCCCTGATGGGAGCTGACGGGGAATTTCCCAGCGCCGACACGATCGCAGCTGAACTTCAAGACTTCCTCGCCAAGCGCCACGCAGCCGAGAGATCGAGCGACACAGACTCACTCTGAAACGCCTTCGGCCTCGCCTGAACAGGCAGGCCGGCTAAGCGTGCCATACTAGGAGAAGGCCCTGTTTGGCTCTTTGGCTTTTGTCCAAAGAACTTGACAAGGGTCTTCCTACTGCCCTCAACGCATCGGACCAGGTGGCACATGGCAACGTCGA
>JBIILX010000079.1:0-5777 GCA_044338275.1 Pontimonas sp. | reverse complement strand
GTCTATTTCGACCATCAAACGGGCCGAAACCACCGCGGTGACCAGAAGCGCCGCGCCGACCGAGATATCGATACCCGCCGTGATGATGATGAATGTCATCCCGACACCGATGAGCGCAATCGGCGCAACGGAGCCCAGAAGCGGTTGGACTGAGCTCGCGGTCAAGAATGCGGGGGTGAAAATGCCCAAGAGGATCCAGAGTCCTACGAGGACTCCCACGAGCGCCCATTCCTGGCCCGAAACAAGGGGTGGCAGGATACGGCTTGGCTTCTGCAGCCCTTCTGCAGGGGCACTCAGTTGTGTATTGCTCATGCTCCAACCTCCACAATTTCTCCCGCAGCCGCGGCCAGAACTTCCACCTGCGTGGCGTCTGGCCCGAACTCTTTAACAATCGCACCGTTTCTCACAACGATGACCCGGTCAGCGATGCGCTGGACTTCGCCCAGGTCTGAGGTGACCACGAGTACGCCGGTGCCTTCCTCAGCGAGACCTGTGACGATTCGGTGAATCTCTTCCTTGGCCCCGACGTCAACTCCCTGAGTGGGCTCAGCAAGCACCATTAGTGCGGGGCGTTTAAGGAGTTGCCTCGCCAACACGACTTTCTGGGCGTTGCCGCCAGACATCGCACTCACGGGCTGCAAAGTACTCGGGGTCTTGATTGACAAGGTATCGACCTGTTCCTCAGCGAGGGCCTTCTCAGCCTTGGCCTCAGCCCACCCGCGAATCTTCGACAACATCTCCAAGCGGCCAATCGTTATGTTGAAACCGATGCTCTGGAAGGAGAAAGTCCCTTGCTGAGAACGGTTGGCCGGCAGCAAAGCAATGCCGGCTTTCTTAGCCTGGGCAGGGTGACGAACAACGATTTTCTCACCCTGGAAGATCATGTCTCCCTCGGGGCGATCGGTCATGCCATAAATCGCTCCGGCGATGCTTTCTGCACCAGAGCCCACCAAACCAAAGACACCGACAATTTCCCCCGAACCGACAGAAAGATTGACGTGGCGGAATTTGCCGGGGAGCGTGAAGTCGCGAAGCTCCAGGACAATGTTGCTCGAGTTGTTTGTGCGGCTTCTCGAGTGCTTAGAGAGCACTCCACCGACCATCATTTCCGCGATCTGTCGAACAGAAAGTTCCTTGATGGGTCGAGAATCGATTGTGCGGCCATCGCGCATGATTGTGACTTCATCGGCAATACGGAATAGCTCATCAAGACGGTGAGAAATATAAATGATCGCGACCCCGCGGGCTGCCAGCCTGCGGACCACTCCGAAGAGAACCTCGATCTCAGCGTCGGTCAAAATAGCCGAGGGCTCGTCGAGAATCAACACTTTTGCGTCAGTGGCGAGCGCCTTCGCGATGGACACCTGCTGCTGCTCTGCGATCGACAACGCGCCAACTTCTGTGGCTGCGATTTCCGGACGGAGCCCGACGGTGTCCAGCAGCTCCTGCATCTGCTCGGCTTCCTGTTTCCACTGAATTCGGCCGTTCTTAGTGATTTCTCGGCCCACAAAAATGTTTTCCGCGACGCTGAGTTCAGGGAACAACTGAGGCTCTTGGTAGACCGTCTGCACACCAAGGCTGATTGCTTCGCCGGTGGAATTGATACTTACGGGGGCGCCGTCGAACTCGATAACTCCGCCATCGGCTTTTTCCGCACCGGCGATGATTTTGATCAGAGTTGATTTGCCAGCCCCGTTTTCGCCGACGAGGGCATGGACTCTGCCACCCACGATTGTCATATCAGCGTGAATGATGGCCTTTACGCCGCCATAGCTCTTGGAGATTGCAGTTACCTGGACGCGCGGGACATTGGTTTCAGATCTGACGTCTTTGTCAACCACGGGCATTCAACTTTCTAGGGAAAATTTAGGGATTTAGACACACACTCTACCTACTGTGTGGGTAGAGGTGGGGCGCCGGGAAAACCCGACGCCCCACCACCCGCTAGAGATTAGTAGCTGAAGTTATCTACGTTCTCAGAGGTGATCTGCAAGGCTGGGCCGAGCAGAAGAACCTTGGTAGCTGGGTCGAATGCAGCATCCGGAATACGCTCAGCGACTGCGCCCGAGGGAGCAAGGTCGCCACCGCTAGCAAGCTGGAAGCCAGCCCAAGCGGTCAGGTATCCGAGGTTCTCAACGTCCCACAGGATTGCGGCACTGGAAGAACCATCAGCAAGGTATTCCTTCATCGACTGGGGGGTTCCCAGGCCAACGGAGAAGACCTCACCAATCTTGCCAAGGTCACGGATTGCCTGTGCGGCGCCCGGAGCCGAGGTGGTGCACTGGCCGATGAGGCCGGTCAGGTTGGGGTTAGCGTTCATGAGGTTAGTCGCGAACTCAGTTCCCTTTGCCTGGTCCTCGCCTGCGTAGACGATTTCAGTGAGGGTTGCGTCGGGGTAAGCCTCAGCAACGTAGGCCTCCTGAACAGCGATCCACGCGTTGAGGTTAGCGGCGGTTTCACCACACGAAACGATGGCGAACTCGCCGGCTCCACCCATGGCGCCCATGAGAGCGTCAATGATGCCCTCACCAATGCCCTGCTCAGAAGCCTGGTTCACAAAGACCTCACGCACGGAGTTCGGTGCGTCAGTGTCAGATGTAGCAACCTTGATGCCGGCTGCGGCAGCTTCTTCGAGAAGAGGAGCCATCGAGTCGGGGTCGTTAGGAGCAACGATAAGCACGTCCACACCCTGCTGGATGAACGAACGGACTACGTCAGCCTGTGCTGCAGCGTCAGCCTCAACGGGGCCCTGGTAGAGCCACTCGAAACCATACTCTTCAGCAGCTGCGAGCCCACCAGTGTTCATGGCCTCGAAGTAGGGGACACCCTGGAGCTTCGGAACGAAGGCAACCGTGAATGCGTCGCCTGCTGCTGCAGGGGCTTCCTCAGCGGGTGCTTCCGCTTCGGTGGCGCCGGCGGAACAGCCGGCAAGAATCAAGGCGGATAGCGCGGCGGTTGCGCCGGCGGACCTCACCAGATTTCTCATTTTCATTGTGTACTGCCTCTCTTGTTTTCTTGGTCAGAGCTGATGCTCTTACCTCTGTGTGGCCAGCGGCTCGCTGGCCAAATCTTGGCGCTTAGACCGTGCTGCAACTTTGCTAGCGAGGCCTCTAAAGTCGTGTGCGGCCTGTGCATAGCGGTCAGCGTTTTCTGGAAAATACGTTTTTTCGTCGACGCTTCTCGAAATTACGGACCATGCGTCTTCGATGTTCTGCAGTTCGCCCAAAGCGATGAGCTGAACAGCAGCATTTCCCAGCACCGTGGCCTCCGCAGCGCCAGCGATTACGGGCAAGCCAGTTGCGTCAGCGGTGGCTTGTTGGAGCAGAGCATTATTGACTCCGCCGCCGACCACTCGAACCGACTCAATCTTTGTGCCCGTTGCCTGCTCAAGGTCTTCCACGGTAATGCGGTAGCTCATGGCTAGTGAATCAATAATGGTGCGCACAATCTGGGATTGTGTTTCCGGGACCGGGTAGCCTGCAGCTTCGCAGTAGTCCTGAATTCGTCGTGGCATATCACCAGGTGCTAGAAAAGCGTTATCCGCGGGATCTACCAGGCTTCGCAAAGCTGGCTCTTTTGCTGCAAGCGCCACGAGATCGGGGTAATCCTTGGTGTCGCCCTGGCTGGCCCAACTGCGGCGGCACTCCTGAAGCATCCACAAGCCCATCAGATTGCGAAGCAATCTGATGTTGTCCGGGAAACCCGCCTCGTTCGTCAGATTGAAACGGAAAGTGTCTGCGCTGATGACCGGGCTCGGGGTCACGATTCCCACCAGGGACCACGTGCCAGAGGAAATGAACATGCAGTTCTTGTGCACATCGGGGATGCTGACCACAGCGCTTGCCGTATCGTGCGCAGCAGGCAAAATGACCTCTGTCGCAGAGAGCCCACCGGTCGCCAAATCGCCAATGATGCGCCCAACCTTTGTGCCGGGCTTTGCCACCTCAGGGAACAGATGGCGGGGGAGTGAGAGCATCTCAATCAAGTCCCATGCCCAGTCGCCCCGAGCCATGTCGTAGATCCCGCTGGTAGACACCATCGTGTACTCGGTGACCGAGCTTCCCGAGAGCTTGTGGTGAAAAACGTCAGCCAACATCAAAAAGTACGCAGCGTCTCGAAGGAGTTCCGGGCGCAAGTGTTGGTCAGCAGCGAGAGCGAACAGCGTGTTGATCGGCGCAACCTGGCTACCGGTGTGCTGGTAAAGCTCTTCTCTGCCCAGAGTCGCCACCACTCGCTCGAATGCGTCACTGCGAGCGGCCTCTCGATAGGTCAGGGGGTTTTCAATCAACGCCCCCGCTGCATCAAAAATTCCGTAGTCGACGCCAAATGTGTCAACACCGACCGACCGAACGGTGGCTTCGGAACCGAGCTCGCTGAGGCCATGGGAAATCTCAGACCACAAGAAGTCCAGATTCCAGTGCGAACGCCCGTTGTGTTCGGTGGGGGAGTGGGGAAAACGCCTCACCACGCTCAGTTCCAGTTCTGAACCGTCAAAATCAACGCGTGCAACCCGACCAGACTCGGCCCCAAGATCCGTCGCCGCGACGGTCAGATTCCCCATGAACCCAGGGCCTCTCGGGGGCACGCGCAAGAATTAGGCGACATAAAGGTGTCCCCCTTTTCTTGTGCAACGGTGAACGCGTTCGGGCGCTGGAAACGCTTTTTGCTTGTGCAGACACTAACACCACGGGAATTGAAACGTCAACAAAATAACCACACCAAGGTTCAACGCTTACCTGAGGGCTAGATTTCTCCTTCGTCCGAGGAAAGCAACACTGCCGGTGATGCTGAGCGCGTAGGGCACAATGTTCTCCAAAGACACAATCATTAAGGGCTCCAGCTAAGGTGTGGATGTGGCAAATCCGAGTATCAAAGATGTCGCAGATTCGGCCGGCGTCTCCGTTGGAACGGTCTCGAACGTCCTGAATCACCCCGACCGGGTGTCGCCAGTTACTCTCACCGTGGTGAATCGAATTATCGAAGCACTGGGTTATGTTCGAAATGACGCTGCGCGTCAACTCCGAGCGGGGCATTCAACGGTCATCGGCATGGTTGTGCCGGATATCACCAATCCGTTTTTCACTGGGGTTTTGCGCGGGGTCGAAGACGCCGCGGAAGATAGCGATCTTTCGTTGATTGTGGGGGACTCGGGCGATAGCGAAGTTCGCCAAGAGTCCTACATGGATTTGTTTGAAAAACAGCGAGTTCGCGGCATGTTGGTCTCTCCCGTGGGGGTGTTGCCCAGTCGTTTGAGCGAGATGGCTAAGCGGGGGACACCGGTGGTTCTTGTTGACCACGACGGCACGGAAACCGGGGTGAGCAGCGTGTCCGTTGACGACGTCGCCGGCGGGTATATGGCAACTCGCCACCTCTTAGAGACTGGTGCTCGGCGCATTGGTTTCCTCGCTGGCCTCTTCGGGTACAAGCAGGTTACGGATCGACTCAAGGGCGCAGAACTCGCCGTGAGCGAGTATCCCGGCGCCCGGCTGGAAGTCATTCGCGCCGTGAACCAGTCCGCGTTGGCCGGCCGGGAAGCAGCAGATGGGATTGCCCGGCGACCCAAGGGCGAGGTTCCTGAGGCCATCTTTGCGGTGAACGACATGCTTGCCTTGGGTGTTCTGCAGGCCTTCATGGGGGCCAGCGGCATTCGGGTTCCCGATGACGTCGCCCTCGTGGGATATGACGATGTTGAATTCGCGCAAGCGGCCATCGCCCCCCTCTCGTCGGTCCGCCAGCCGGCGAACGTCATGGGTCGAACCGCCCTCACGCTATTGCAA
>JBIILX010000014.1:0-20214 GCA_044338275.1 Pontimonas sp. | reverse complement strand
ACCTTGTGGCTAAAGCGCCGCAGCGAGCAGAACATTATCTGGGGCGGGATTGCTGGGTGTTTCCCGGTTCTGATTGGCTGGGCTGCGGTCACGGGCTCGCTCAGCTGGGAGCCACTCATTCTCTTCCTCGTGGTGTTCTTGTGGACGCCGCCGCATTACTGGCCACTGTCACTGCGCTACAAGGACGACTACGCGAGTGTGTCTGTGCCGATGCTTGGTGTTGTGCGGGAGGCCCCTGTTGTCGGTCTCCAGGTCATTCTCTACGCGTGGGCGACCTTAGCCGCATCGCTGATTCTGATTCCTGTGGCGCCGATGGGCTGGATTTACACGGTGGTGGCTCTGGGCGCAGGTGCGTGGTTCATCATCGAGTCGCACCGTCTCTATCAGAGAGCTCTCGCTGGCCTCGAGGTCAAACCAATGAGGGTGTTTCACTCGAGCATTACCTACCTGACGCTGCTCTTCATCGCCGTGGGCGTTGACCCGCTCATTCAGCGCTAGAGAGCTCTGCTCTCTGGGCCAAGAGTGTGCTCATGGTAATTGCCACGAGAATCGCCGCCATCACCATGTGGATCCCAACAAACAGCTCGGGCAGACCGTTTCTCGCCTGATAAAGCCCGATTCCAATCTGAACGCCGGTCGCCACCAGCAGCGCTGTGGTGGTGCGCCTCAATCTGGGCGATGCAACGCCTGCAAACCAGGCAAGTCCCGTTACGAGAACAACGAGCACCAGGAATACGTAGGAGGGCCAGGCGTGGAAATGCTGCAGCAGCCAGGAATCCAGCCCGTTTCTCGCGGCTCCGCCGTCACCCGCGTGAGGGCCGGACCCTGTCGTCAGAATGCCCATCAGAACCGAAATCGTGAGAACGCCGAGCATTGTCGCCACGAGGACTCTCATCGGAGCGGGGACGCTCCACTGGCCACCTGGCCCCGCCACCCGTACTCGATAGAGCAGTATGGCCGCGAGCCCCACCAGGACCGCGGAGAGTAGATAGTGGAGGCCCACAACGTAGGGGTTTAAGTCGGTCAGCACCGTAATCCCACCCAGAACCGCTTGTCCCGGGATGCCCAAACCAATGACGAGCGACAGGGTAAAGAGCTCAGGTCGCTCTTTGCGCAGGCGGAGGACGAAGACAAACATCGCAATCGCGATCGGAATCAAGACAAACGTGAGAAGTCGATTGCCAAACTCGATGATTCCGTGAAAGCCCATTTCTGGTGTGGTCACAAACGAGTCTTCTGTGCACCGCGGCCAGGTTGGACATCCCAAGCCGGACCCGGTCAACCTGACAGCGCCGCCGGTGCCGATGATGAGAATCTGGCTCACGAGAGTCGCCCAGGCAGCGATACGCACACGGCGATCGATGGTGCCGGGAAGCCAGTTCCACAGGGATTTCACGGGTTTAGACCTTCACTCTCAGGGTGTAGCCCGATACACTGGGGTCATCGGGTGGCTGCGTTGCTGCCCATCGGGGTTTTTATCCCTTCGGCGCACTCTATGAGTGAGTGTAAGAGAGAAAACCTGGCGCCTGCTGGATGGCAGGACTCGAGCGCAATCTATGGAAACGGTGAAACGGAGAGTCATGTCTGACGTACTTCTCGATCGACCAGAGCTCGAAGGTCTTGGCAACTATGAATTTGGGTGGCACGACGCCGATGCGGCCGGACAAAGTGCGACCCGTGGAATCTCCGAAGAGGTTGTGCGCAATATCTCCGCACTGAAGGACGAACCCGAGTGGATGCTCAAGACTCGTTTGAAGGGTCTCGCACTTTTCGAGAAGAAGCCGATGCCAAACTTCGGAGCCGATCTCTCCGGCATTCACTTCGACACGATCAAGTATTTTGTCCGCTCGACCGAGCGTCAAGCCCAGACCTGGGAGGACTTGCCCGATGAGATTCGTGAGACGTATGAACGCCTCGGTATTCCTGAGGCAGAACGCTCGCGGTTGGTAGCAGGTGTCGCGGCCCAGTACGAGTCAGAGGTTGTCTATCACCAGATTCGCGAGGACCTCGAAGCTCAGGGGGTCTTGTTCTTGGACACCGACACCGCGCTTCGCGAGCACCCCGAGTTCTTTAAGGAGTACTTCGGAACCGTTATCCCTACCGGGGACAACAAATTTGCGGCGTTGAACACGGCCGTCTGGTCCGGGGGATCGTTTGTCTACGTTCCCCCTGGAGTCCACGTGGAGATACCACTGCAGGCCTACTTCCGCATCAACACGGAGAACATGGGGCAGTTCGAGCGCACGCTCATCATCGCGGACGAGGGCAGCTACGTGCACTACATCGAAGGTTGCACCGCACCGATTTACTCCACCGATTCTCTGCACTCAGCGGTCGTCGAGATCATCGTCAAGAAGAACGCCCGCGTTCGTTACACCACCATCCAGAACTGGTCGACCAACGTCTACAACCTGGTGACCAAGCGAGCCATTGCGCACGAGGGTGCGACGATGGAGTGGATTGATGGCAACCTCGGCTCCAAGGTCACGATGAAGTACCCTTCGGTCTTCTTGGTCGGCGAGCACGCCAAGGGAGAGACCCTCTCGGTCGCTTTTGCCGGCCCTGGCCAGCACCAGGACGCCGGAGCAAAAATGATTCACATGGCCCCCTACACAACCTCGTCCATCGTCTCCAAGTCGATTGCCCGCGGTGGCGGGCGTGCTGGCTACCGAGGTGAGGTGCGAGTTGACGAGAACGCTCACCACTCGGCGAATACCGTCAGGTGTGACGCGTTGCTGATTGACACCATCTCTCGCAGTGACACCTACCCGGCCATTGACATCCGCGTTGATGATGTCCAGCTGGGCCACGAAGCCACCGTCTCGAGAGTCAGCGAAGAGCAGCTCTTCTACCTTCAGAGCCGTGGGCTTGCTGAAGATGAAGCAATGGCGATGATTGTTCGGGGATTCATTGAGCCCATCGCACGCGAACTTCCCATGGAGTACGCACTCGAGCTCAACAAACTTATTGAGATGAACATGGAAGGCTCCGTCGGCTAAATGAGTTCATCACAGACCGGCGTCTCTCTATCCGAGGCGCCACCCAAGGTTGCAGCGAATGACGTGCCGGTTCAGACCCGCTCTGATCGTTTCCAGTCGACCACTGCCACCGATTTTCCCGCTGTGACCGGCCGCGAGCCGGACTGGAGGCTTTCGCCGGTTGCGACCCTGCGCCCACTGATTGAGGGCACGCTCGATGGCTCCGCTTACAGTGTTGATGCGACCAGTGCCACGGGCTTTAGCCACGCATTCCGTCCCGCCGGAGAGGTGACGCGAGGAGTTGCTGGGCTACCGGAAGACCGAGCAGCTGCAAACGCGTGGGAATCGACCACCGAAGTTCTGGTCATTGAGCTAGCCGAACAACTCGCGGAGACCGTCGTTCTTAGTCGCTTAGCGCTGGGTTCCACACCCCGCGCGGCACACACTGTGATTCGGGTTGCGGCCAACACGCACGCAACCCTGGTGATGCGCTCCACTGGCGATGCCGTCCTGTCCGAAAATGTCGAGTTTGACTTAGCCGACCACTCCAACCTGCACGTGGTGTTTGTGCAGGACTGGAACCAGGGAGCGATTCAGTACGCGAACCACCGTGCCCACGTGGGCAAGGGTGCTGTTCTTACCCACATCTCGGTCTCTCTCGGGGGAGACGTGGTCGTGGTGAACCCCTCCGTGCAGCTGGTGGGCGAGGGTGGTGAAGGACACCTTCTCGGAGCCTATTTCGCGGATGCGACCCAGCACTTGGAACACCGCGTTTATGTCCACCATCAAGGCCCCAAGACAGTGTCTCGAGTCTCCTACAAGGGGGCGCTCCACGGTGCCGGCGCCAGAACGGTCTGGATTGGCGATGTCCTGATCGGACCAGATGCTGTGGGGACGGATTCCTATGAACAGAACCGGAACCTGGTCCTGAGCGAGGGCACCCGGGCTGACTCGATCCCGAACCTCGAGATCAAGACGGGCGACATCGAAGGCGCTGGTCACGCTAGCGCGACCGGTCGGTTCAACGATGAGCAGCTGTTCTATCTTCAGTCTCGTGGAATCAAAGAACTTGACGCCAGGCGACTGGTGGTGATGGGCTTCCTCGTGGAGGTCATCTCTCGAATCAATGACAGCGCGCTGGTCGAGGACCTGACCGAGCGCATTCGCACCAAACTCTCGGCGACGGAGGAAGCGTAATGAGTGCCATAAAGATCTGTCCAGCAGCCGACATCGCGGTCAACCAGCCGCTGAAGGTCACCATCGAAGGTGTCGCCATCGCTGTGGTGAAGGACTCGGCCGGCACAGTCCACGCTATTGGCGATGTCTGTAGTCACGGAGAGATTTCTCTCTCGGAAGGCTTCGTCGAGGACGACTCGCTTGAGTGTTGGGCTCACGGCTCTAAGTTCGAGTTGACAACTGGTAAGCCGAGAAACTTCCCCGCTTTTGAGCCTGTACCCGTCTACAGCGTCACCATCACCGATGGTGACGTCTACATCGACCCTACGCCCGTCGTTATCTCCTAGAAAGCCCCGAACCCACGAACTATGAGCACCCTAGAGATCAAGAACCTCCATGTATCAATCGCGACCGACCAGGGTCCGGTAGACATCCTCAAGGGGATTGACCTGACGCTGAAAGCCGGAGAAACCCACGCGATTATGGGGCCAAACGGTTCCGGTAAGTCAACCCTCGCCTACACAATTGCGGGCCACCCTCGCTACCAAGTCACCAAAGGCTCGATCACTCTGGATGGTAAGGACGTCTTGGCGATGAGCGTGGACGAGCGCGCCAAAGCTGGGCTCTTCCTTGCGATGCAGTATCCCGTCGAGGTCCCCGGCGTCAGCGTCAGTAACTTCTTGAGAACGGCCAAGACGGCACTCGTTGGCAAGGCCCCGGCCCTACGAGAATGGGTGGGAGAGCTCCGAGGAGCCATGGAGTCGCTGCGTATGGAGCCAGGCTTCGCTGAGCGCAATGTGAACGAAGGCTTTTCTGGCGGAGAAAAGAAGCGGCACGAGATCATGCAGTTACAGCTGTTGAAACCCAAGTTTGCGGTCCTCGATGAAACCGACAGCGGACTTGATGTTGACGCGTTGAAGATTGTTTCCGAAGGTGTCAACGAAGCCAAGAAGTCAACATCTTTGGGGGTTCTTCTCATCACCCATTACACCCGCATCCTTCGCTACATCACCCCCGACCACGTGCACGTGATCGTGTCCGGCGAACTCGTGGACAGTGGCGGGCCGGAACTTGCCGACACCCTGGAAAACGAGGGTTACGATCGTTACCTGACGCCTGGCGCGTCGTAGATGAGGAGTTAGAGCGTGTCCACCGTTGCACTGACTGCTGAACGTTTTGACAGCGTAGAGGAGGGTCTCAAGAACGTCATCGACCCCGAACTCGGGGTCAACATCGTCGATCTCGGACTTATCTACGACTTGTCCTGGGACGACGACGAAGACGCTCTCATCATCAGCATGACGCTCACCTCAGCAGGCTGCCCCCTGACCGACGTGATCGAAGAGGAGATGGGTAAAGCTCTCGATGGAATCGTCGAGCGTTTTCGGATCAACTGGGTCTGGATGCCCCCCTGGGGCCAGGAAAGAATTACCGCTGACGGGCGTGACATGATGAGAGCGCTCGGATTCTCGATTTAACTCTCAGGTGTTGTCTCGAATCAACCCATCAGTGTGAGGCAGCATGCTCCAGGTAGAGAACCTTCAGATTCGCCTCGGCGCCCGTGTCCTTTTGGACCAGGTGTCGTTTCGTGTTGATCAGGGCGACAAAGTCGGACTCGTCGGCCGTAACGGTGCTGGGAAGACCACCTTGACCAGGGTGATTTCCGGAGAGATTGCCCCCACCGACGGCTACGTTCACGTCACCGGCGAGGTGGGGTATTTGCCTCAAGATCCACGTGCTGGAGACCCTGAAGCGACCGCCCGCACCCGAATTCTGGATGCCAGAGGACTTGGCACCGTCATGGCAGCGATGAACACTGCGAGCCTCGACATGGCCTCGCCCGACGAGGCGGTTGCGGCGGCTGCGATGAAGAAGTACGGACGTCTCAACGACCAGTTCCTAGCGGCCGGTGGGTATCACGCCGAAGCCGAGGCTGCCACAATCGCCTCCCACTTGAACCTTCCGAACTCTCTACTGGACCAAACCTTGGCGACGCTCTCTGGTGGTCAACGGCGCAGGATTGAATTGGCCCGCATTCTCTTCCAGAATGCTCCTCTGATGGTCCTCGATGAGCCCACCAACCACCTGGATGCCGACTCTGTGGTCTGGTTGAGAACCTTTCTGTCGCAGTATCCCGGTGGAGTGATCGTGATCTCCCACGACGTCGCCCTGGTCGAAGAAACGGTGAACCGGGTGTTCTATCTTGATGCGAACCGGTCCACCATCGACATCTACAACATGTCGTGGAAGCACTATCTGCGCCAGCGGGAGGCAGACGAAGAGCGTCGCCGCAAAGAGCGCTCCATTACCGAGAAAAAGGCTAGCTCTTTGCACCAGCAAGCTGCACGCTTTGGTGCGAAGGCCAGCAAGGCGGCGGCGGCCCACCAGATGGTCGCCCGCGCCGAAAAGATGCTCGCCGGGTTGGATGACGTGCGAGCCGTTGATCGGGCGGCGAAGTTGCGATTCCCCGAACCTGCGGCGTGCGGCAAGACGCCTTTGTTTGGCCATAATCTTTCCAAAAGCTACGGGTCGTTAGAAATCTTTACCGCTGTTGATTTAGCCATCGATCGAGGCTCCAAGGTCGTGATCCTCGGCTTGAACGGCGCGGGGAAGACCACGCTCTTGCGCATTCTTGCGGGCGTTGATGCTGCGGATACAGGAGAGGTGGAGGCTGGCCACGGACTTCGAGTCGGTTACTACGCTCAGGAACACGAGACGCTGGACATCAATCGGACGGTTTTGGAGAACATGCTCCAAGCCTCTCCGAGCCTGGGGGAGACGGAGGCGCGTAAGGTTCTGGGTTCTTTCCTCTTCACAGGCGATGACGTCCTCAAGCCCGCGGGCGTGCTCTCGGGCGGCGAGAAGACCAGGCTCTCGCTGGCAACGCTTGTCGTGTCCCAGGCGAACGTCCTCTTGCTAGACGAGCCGACCAACAACCTTGACCCGGCCTCCAGAGAAGAGATTCTTGACGCGCTGGCACACTACAAGGGTGCGGTTGTTCTGGTGAGCCACGATGATGGCGCGGTGGTTGCGCTTAATCCGGAGCGAGTGCTCATCATGCCAGACGGCGTCGAAGACCACTGGAGTGCCGAGTATCAGGACCTGATTTCTCTGGCCTAGGTTCGTGCCCCATCGAGAAGCGCGTCTTCCTCGTCAGCGTCAGTCCTCTTTCTGTTTTCCCTCGGAGCGATGCCAGCCTCTTGGCGTGCTTCTTGGCGCAATAGCGCAACGAACGCGAGCAGCGCCAGTAGGGCGAAGACAAACCACTGCAGGGTGTAGCTGAGGTGGGGGCCCTCATCGAGCACAGGGCGAAGACCAGGCAACGGTGCGACCCCTGACTGGGGGGCCTCGCTATCCAGCAGGAGAAAGAACCCAGTCTCAAGCTCGTAGCCAAGTGCCTCTTCGATCGCCCCGAGATCAATGCTGGGGAGCTGCCCCTCGGGGGCGCCGCGCCCCCTGAGGGTTGGTTCGCCGGGCTTGATTCGTGCCACAACAGAAACCTCACCTGTCGGGGCTTCGGGGATGAGGTCAGGGAAGTCCGTGGATTCACCGGTGGGAATCCACCCCCGATTTACCACAACGGTAAGTCCAGTGTCAGAGCGCAGAGGCACGAGCACCTCAAACCCAACCTGACCGCCTCGAGGCCTTGTCCTCACAAGCATTTGATCCTGCGGCACATACTCTCCGCGAACTAGCACCGGAGTCCACTGGTCCCCCGTGGGGGAGAGGCCCACGCCAGTCCCGAGGTCCTGTGGCTCGAGGTCCCAGTTTGCCTCGAGGACGTTGATTGCGGCTACGGCTTGACCGCGACGGTCCCACTGCCACAGACCAAAAAAACTCGAGACGATGGCGAACACAACTGTGAGCGCTAGGTAGCCCATCCAGCGCTTGGTCAGAAGGAGGCGAATCATGCTCGCTCACCCCTTACGGCTACGGCGCGAACAGGGAAACCACGTTGACCGAGATAGCCCTCGAAAAAGACTTTGTGCTCGTCGCAGGAAAGCCAAATCTTCTCCCGGTCCGCAGCGTGAATCTTCGGATTGCGCCACACAATCTGCCACACCGGGACTTGCCCACAGGCAGTGCGCGAGCACCGCGTTTGGCCCTCGGAGAACTGTTGAAACATCACTGCAGGTGGGTGACGCTCACCGTGCCGGGGCGCAGGGGCGGGGGTTTCTGGCCTTCTGTGGTCGCAGAGTTAGCCACGACGACCGCGAAATAGGGAAGGATAATCGCTCCGAGGGCCGGGATCAGAAGCCACCACCCAGAGACAAGAAAGCAGGCTCCGATACACGCGAGCCGGATGCCCATCGCGACGGTGTATTTGATCATGCGACTGCGGCGCTCGAGTTCCGGAGCGTTCTGAAGCGAGGTCACGGTGTGAGGTGATGACATGGTGTGCTCATCGTAGAACAGTCGTCTGCCAATAAGCTTATGAACTATGACAACTTCCCGGACAGTCCTGATCACTGGCGGTAACCGCGGCATCGGCTATGCCATCGCCGAGCGCTTTCTGCACGAGGGTTACCAGGTTGCTGTCACCGCCCGGTCCGGTAACGGCCCCAGGGGTGCGCTGACAGTGAGAGCCGACGTTACTGACAGCCAAAGCCTTGATACCGCAATTTCCGAGGTCGAAAGCGCTTTGGGGCCCATCACAGTCCTGGTCGCAAACGCCGGCATCACCAAGGACACGTTGCTGATGAGAATGTCCGATGAGGAATTCGACAGTGTGATCGAGACCAATCTCGGGGGCGTTTTCCGAGTGGTCAAGCGCTGCATTACGCCGATGATCAAGGCCAAGTATGGTCGCGTCATTCTGATCTCTAGCGTGGTGGGTCTCTTTGGCTCCGCCGGCCAGGTCAACTACTCCTCGTCGAAATCGGCCTTGGTGGGCTTCGCACGCTCACTCACGCGTGAACTTGGTGGGAGGGGGATTACGACCAATGTTGTTGCTCCCGGATTCATCACCACGGATATGACGAAGGCGCTCCCCCCCGAGCAGGCAGAGGCATACCTCAAGTCAATTCCGGTGGGCCGCTTCGCAGACCCGTCCGAGGTTGCCAGCGCGGTCGTTTGGCTCGCCTCTGACGATGCCGCATACATCTCTGGTGCTGTTATTCCCGTTGATGGTGGTCTAGGGATGGGGCACTAGTCGCCAATTAGCCCCAACAACAGCAAGATCTGGCTCAGATCTGGGGTATCAAGGGCAACATCGGCGGCAGCGCGTGCAACGGGCTTAGCCATGTACGCGACGCCCAGACCAGCCCAGGCAAGCATCTCGACGTCGTTGCCGCCATCACCCACAGCCACCGTGCGCTCTTGGGGGACTCCGGCGCTCTTCGCCCACTCCTGAAGTGTGGTTGCTTTCGCGCTGGCATCGATGAGTGGCCCTTCCAGCTTGCCCGTCAGGAGCCCGTCTGCAACTTCCAATCGGTTGGCACGGTGAAAATCCAAACCCAGGTCCTCGGCAAGCGGGTCAATCATGGCGTGGAAACCTCCAGAAACTGCTCCCACAAGGTGCCCGCCTCCGTGCAGGGTGTCAACCAGGATTCGGGCGCCCTCACTCAGTCGAACTTTTCCTGAGGCGCGGTGAACGGCCGACTCCGGGGTCCCCTCGAGAGTCGCCACTCGCTTGCGCAAACTCTGCTCGAAATCCAGCTCGCCACGCATGGCGGACTCCGTGATAGCAGCAACTTCTCGTGCAACACCCTCGGAGACCTGCGCTGCAAGTAGGTCGATTCCTTCGTCTTGGGTGAGCGTCGAATCAACATCCAACACAACCAGGCGCTGATGGGCCGTCATCGAGGGGTTCTCCACTGAGGAATCACTCCTCTAGCGTAAGCCATCCCCACGTGCCCACTTCGGAGCGTTTTCCCGGGTGGAGTAGGCTTGAACAACAATGAAGACAGTGGCTTCTTTCGACAACGTGGGCTTCGTTCGCGATGGTCGCGCCATTCTCAGTGATATCTCCTGGACGGTCGACCAGTCGGAAAGATGGGTCATTGTCGGGCCTAATGGTGCCGGGAAAACCACCCTGTTGGGCATGTTGGCCTCATTCGTTCAACCCTCACATGGCACCGTCACCATCCTCGGCGAGAGGCTCGGCAGAACAGATGTTTTCGAGCTGCGACCTCGTGTGGGTTTTGCAAGTAGCGATATGGCTCGCCGTATACCCGACAACGAAAGCGTCACCGACGCCGTTCTTACTGCTGCGTGGGGCGTTACAGGGAGGTGGCAGGAAACCTACGAGGACATTGATGTCCGACGCGCAACACGAGTTCTCAGCGAATGGCGCCTCGATCACCTCGCTTCGCACTACGTTGGCACCCTTTCTGACGGTGAGCGCAAACGCGTTCAGATTGCTCGCGCTGTGATGACAGACCCGGAACTACTGCTCCTCGACGAACCAGCCGGAAGCCTGGATGTCGGTGCGCGCGAGGACGTCATAGAGATGCTTGACCACTTTTCCAGTGAAGCGAGTTCCCCAGCGATGGTCATGGTCACTCACCACGTCGAGGAAATCCCGACTGGCTTCACGCACCTTCTCGTCCTGCAGGCAGGAAAAATTATCGCCAAGGGTCCCATCCAAGAAACGCTGACCGGTGAGGTCATGAGTGAGGCTTTTGGGCGGCCTCTGTCCATTACTCATAACAATGGTCGTTACCAGGCGACAGCATTGTGAAATTGCTGGTAACGTATGTCCTTGGCCCACTTATGCAGATGTTCTGCACGACGTCAAGGATTACCCATGAGAGCTGACATTCACCCCGATTACGCATCTATTGTCTTTCGCGACCTGACATCGGGCGAGCTCTTCCTCACGCGCTCCACGGCCAAGAGCGAGAAGACGATCGAGTGGGAAGACGGGAACACGTACCCCGTGATTGACGTCGAAATCTCCAGCGCCTCACACCCCTTCTACACGGGCAAGCAGCGCATTCTTGACTCTGCCGGCCGCGTCGAGAAGTTCAACCAGCGCTTCAAGAACTTCGGTAAGTAACTAAGGATTCACCGGCCACGCGCCGGTCGCCACGAAGCTAGCATCGCCTTGGTTTCGGCGAAAAGCCTGGTAGTTCTCGGCCCATTCGCGCGCCCAGGTGACCTGCTGGTCGTGGAGCCACCCGGCATCACCGTCCAGCTCAGCCTGGTGGACACGAAGGATTGCCTGGGCCACGCGTCCGGCGGCAATGGCGTCAGCGTCGGCAGTGTGAGAATCATCCAGTCGCACAAGATAGTGAGCAGCCGCCATCTGGAGGGTCCGCTTGCCTTTTCGGTACGTATCGACCTTTCGGTCGAGAACCAGGGGATCGATGATGGGACGCGGGTCGCTCAACGGCTCAATGCCGTGGCGAATCGACTCGTGATGAAGGATGGAGAAGTCATAGGAAGCGTTGTAGGCGACAACTGGCAGCCCCTGGGCGAGATACCCGTGGAGCGCAGAGTGGATCTCTCTGACCACTTCACCAGCTGGCCTACCATCGCGCTGGGCAACCTCGGTAGTGATGCCGTGGACCGCGGCCGCCTGATCCGGAATAACGACACCCGGGTCAGCAAGCCAGGAATGAGCCTCTACGGTCTCTCCCTCGGGCCCGATCACTCCCACGTACGACGTGACAATACGGGCGTGACGGGTGTCCAGACCCGTGGTTTCGGTATCAAAAACTGCTAACGTGTCACTCCAGTGGCCCATAACGTGGAGCTTAGGCCACGCCGCCGACGTCGCCCGGGAGGACACTACGCTCGAGGGTTATCCTCTCGGGCCTCCGCTGGGTTCTGATCGTCAAAATCGACCGCAGAAAGCTCGTGTGAAGCGACCTCCATGGGGTCGTCGAAGGCCACAAGCTCAAGGCTGTCAGCCACCATTCGGAAACTGTGAACCGAGCAGTTTGTGATGGGCTCGTTGTGCTGACCAGGTGCCGCGTGCTCAACAACACTGCGAATCAATCCACCGTGGGCAACTGCGATGACATCGGAGTCCGGATGGACTAGCGCGAGCTCGCGCAGCGCCGCTAGCGCCCTGGCTGTCACGGCCTCTCGGGGCTCTCTGCCCGGGATTTCGGTCCCTGGGGGATAGAGCTGGTCCAGATCCTGGCCGTTTGACCCCTCCGCATCGCCGTAGTTGCGCTCGATGAGACCCTCTACGATTGCAGGCTCCGGCATTCCGAGGCGCTTGGCAATGATGCTGGCCGTATCCCTCGCGCGGGAGAGGGGACTCGAGACAATCGCGTCAAAGCTATGGGCTGCGAGAATCTTTGCAACAGCATGGGCCTGGGCACGACCGGTGTCATTGAGGGGAATGTCGCTGACACCCTGGATCCTCCGAATCTTGTTCCACTCTGTTTCACCGTGGCGAACAAGGAAAAAGCGAGTCATGAATCTCCTGAGTGAACAGTCTGCCAAAGGCTAGACGGAGTGGGAACGCAGGCCCTCAACGAGGGCCTCGAGGGTCTCTGAGGTCCCTGCGTCAATTCTAACGGTGGCAAGCCGGTCAGCCTTCGTGGGTCCGCGATTAATGACCACGATGGGAATTCGCTTTTTGTGGGCAAGGTTGACTAAGCGCATTCCGGTGTTGACTACCAGGGAGGAACCCGCCACCACGAGCGCGTCAGAGCGAGAGATGAGGCTCGCCGCCTGGTCAAACACCCCCGAGGGGACAAACTCACCAAAGAAAATGACCTCGGGTTTCAGCACACCCTCACACATGTCGCAGGACGGAACCACGAAATCCCCAGTAACAGCCACGTCGACGTCGCCATCAGGTTTGATGGCTCCGGAGATGTCCTGGTGTTCGAGCCAAGGATTTAGGTTCTCAATCGTTGCAGCGATGGACTGGCGCGTGAACGATTGCCCACAGTGAATGCAGCGAACCTTATCGAGGCGACCGTGCAGATCCACGACCCTGAGCGATCCTGCCTTGTGATGAAGCGCGTCGACATTTTGAGTAACCACTCCGCTAAAGAGCGACGCCTCCTCTGCCCGCGCGATAGCGTGATGCCCCCGGTTTGGCTCCGCAGCGGCGAAACGCGACCACCCCATGTGGCTTCCCAGCCAATAGCGCTGACGATGACGATGGGATTGCAGAAAGTCACTAAAGCTCATCGGGTGCTGCTTGGGAGCACCCTCGCCCCGGTAGTCAGGAATCCCAGAATCAGTGGAGACTCCAGCCCCGGTCAACACCGCAGCTTTGCGCCCCCGCACCACGGAGACTGCTTCGTCGATGGCCCCGTCTTCAACGGATACCAGAGCGGGCGCTCCCTGCATCGACAACTCTCCTGACCAAGGACGCACTCTCGCCCTAGGGTTGAGGCTAGCGACCGTATTTTTCCAACATGTTTCCAACCGCCGTGTCGCACAGGGGAGTTCCTCGTGATTGTCACGCACGTTCAGGACCTGTCCGACCCCCTATTGGCGGATTACCATGCCCTCACCGATGTTGCGCTGAGGACCAAGAGTGAGCCAGCCCAGGGCCTCTACATCGCTGAGTCGCTAAAGATCTTGGAGCGCGCGCTGCGCGCAGGACACCAGCCTCGCTCGGTTCTGACAATTCCTGGGTGGTTACCGAAGCTCGAGGAGCTCTCCTTTGCCATGCCCGGCGCACTTGACGAAGTCGAGGTCTTCGTGAGTGATGCAGAACTGATGGAGACTCTCACCGGCTACCACGTCCACCGGGGGACACTTGCGAGCATGAACCGGCCGCCGATGCCGGACATCCAAGACCTGCTGGCGGGCGCCACCCGCATTGTGGTTCTTGAAGACATCGTGGATCACACGAACGTTGGCGCCATCTTTCGCTCGGTAGCGGGAATCGGAGCCGACGCCGTCATTGTCACCGATTCCTGCGCTGATCCGCTCTATCGGCGAAGCGTTCGAGTGAGCATGGGCACGGTGTTCCAGGTTCCGTGGACGCGTGCTGGGTCATGGACAGAGCTTGTCGCTGTGCTTCGCGCCAACGACGTGAGCATTGTGGCACTTGCTCTCACGCCAGAGGCCATTGCTCTTGATGTTTTCGCCGCCAAGCCACCCACAAAGCTGGCCTTAGTGCTCGGCACCGAAGGTGATGGGCTGTCATTGCGGGCTGTGGGAGACTCTGATGCGGTTGTGGCTATTCCGATGCGCGGCGGAGTGGATTCCCTCAATGTCGCAGCCGCCAGCGCAGTCGCGCTGTGGGCACTCCGGAATCGCTAGGAGATTACTGAAAATCCCTGGAGCCCTGAGGAACGCCCACGGGAAGAACGTGAACGCCGTCAGCCACGACAGATACGACCCCTTCGGGGCTTCTCTCGAGAATTCCCCTCACCATCAGCGCTGCGTTGTCTCGCAGGATTGCTCGGTGTCGTCGCCAGAATCCCACCCCACAGATCACATTGACTAAACCCGTCTCATCTTCAACATTGAGAAACGTCACACCCCTGGCCGTGGAGGGGCGCTGCCGATGAGTGACCAAACCGACCACCCAAATGCGCCGTCCTGGCTCGGCGCTGAGGGTGTCAGCAACGCTTGCAACCCCATTGGTCCGAAGCCACCCTCGCAAGTAGCGCAGCGGGTGATCCCCTGGAGAGACACCGGTGAACACGCGATCGGCAACCATCTGTTCGCGCGGAGACATCACCTCAAAAAGTGGCACCTGCACCGGGGCGTTGGTGTGGTCTAAATACTGAGGGTGCTCACCAGCCCAATGTCCCGCCATCCACAACGTTTCTCTGCGGTGATCGCCCCAGTCGCCAAGAGCTCCGGCACTAGCTAGCGCCTCCAAGTGGGCCGCACTCAATCCCACGCGCCTCGCAAGATCGCGAGGGCTTTGATAGGCCCCCCTGCTCTCACGCTCCTGGACTATGGCCTCTGCGCGCTCCGCACTAATTCCCTTGATGTCCGCTAATCCCATGCGCACCGCACACTGTTCATCACGCCGGTGCGAGCCAGTGGGATCCGCACCAGTGGCATCAAAGGCTGAATTCGGAGTCGGTTGGTCATACACAAGGCAGGAATCGTGTCCACCAGGCCGCATGGAATCCCCCTCAAGCGCCTCAACCCCTGCCCTCACGCCGGAGTAAAGAACAGAGGGTCCTCTCACGACTACCCCGTGGCGTTCCGCGTCACTGACTAAGGACGCTGGAGAGTAGAAGCCCATGGGCCAGGCTCGCAACAATCCCGTCAGATAGAGAGCGGGATAGTGCAACTTGAGCCAGGAACTGGCATAGACCAGCAGGGCGAAGCTCAGAGAGTGACTCTCAGCAAAGCCGAAGCTCGCAAACGCCTCAATCATGGAATAGATGCGCCCGGCGCTCTGGGGATCAAGACCGTTGGCTGCCATGCCTCGGAAGAGGGTCTCTCTCAAGGATTCGATCCGCTCTCGCCCACGTTTCGAACCCATAGCTCGCCTCAATAAATCCGCATCTTCAGCGCTACACCCGCCCACTGCCATAGCGATTTGCATGATCTGTTCCTGAAACACAGGAACACCCAGGGTTCTCTCCAAACACTCTTCGAGAGCGGGGTGTGGGTATTGGATGGGTTCACGGCCCGCTTTGCGTTTCACAAAAGGATGCACGGCGCCACCCTGAATAGGGCCCGGGCGAATCATCGCAATTTGTATCGCAAGGTCATAAAAACGCCGGGGTTGAAGCCTCGGCAACAACGCCATCTGGGCTCTGGATTCGACCTGGAAGACTCCAATCGAGTCACCCCTGCACAGCATGTCGTAGACGCCAGCTTCGTCACGGGGGAGCGTGGCAAGTTCCCACTCTTCGCCAAGGTTTTCCTTGGCCAAGTCGAAAGTCTCGTGGATGGCTTCGAGTATCCCTAGACCTAGAAGGTCAAACTTCACCAATCCCATCCACTCGCAGTCGTCTTTGTCCCACTGGAGAACCGTGCGAGCGTCCATGCGGGCATGTTCAATCGGGACTACCTCGGAGACCGGCCGATCGGTCAGCACCATGCCACCTGAGTGGATTCCTGTGTGACGAGGCAAGGTCAGTGTCCTCAGCGCAAGGTTCACCACATCGGCAGGAATGCTGTGCTCTGCGCTCTCGAGGAACGCTCCGGAGCGTTCAACTTGGCGCGCGAAGGCATCTTGCTCACCCGCGCTGTATCCCAAAGCCCTGGCCATATCGCGAATGGCGCTTTTGGGCCGATATTCAATCAGCGTTGCCACTTGAGCTGCACTGCGGCGCCCATAGCGCTCAAAAACATATTGAATAACTTCTTCTCGGCGACGGGATTCAAAATCAACATCGATATCGGGTTCTTCATCACGCAGTGCAGAGAGAAAACGCTCGAAGGGCAAGTTGTAGTAAATCGAGTCCACGGCGGTGATGTCGAGTAAGAAACACACCGCCGAGTTAGCGGCAGACCCTCGACCTTGGCAGAGGATTCCTCGGGAGCGCGCAAAACGCACGATGTCGTGGACAATCAGAAAATATCCCGCAAAGTCCTTGCTCTCGATGACATCGAGCTCCTTGGCAATACGGGCATGCACCTCTGCGGTGGCACGGGGATAGCGTCGTGGGACGGCCTGCGCAATGAGCTCCCGTAAATAACTCATGGGGGTGTGCCCGCGCGGACATAACGATGTGGGCAGACCGGGACTTACTTTTTTGAGCGAAAAACCTATCTCCTGCGCAATCTCGTAACTGCGGGCGACAGCCCCGGGATACGCCCGGAAACGACGCTCTTGCTCTGCGCCTGAGCGCAGATAAGCAGCCCCGGAGGCAGGTAACCAATCGCTGAGCTTGTCCATGCTGGTCCTCGCCCGCACCGCAGCCATAGCGTGAGCCAGGTCGGCGTCCTCGGCTCGTGCGTAGTGAACCAATCCAGTGGCCAGAGTGGGAAGCCCATGGCGAGTTGCGAGATTTGCAAGAAAGTCGTTGTGCACACTGTCCATGGGGTGCTGGTGATCAAAAAGCTCGACCACGACGTTCTCGCCACCAAAGCGCTCCACCAGGTCCACTAGTGCCGCTTCGCTGGCATCTTGTTCCAGACGTGAGGGAACCCGGTGGTGGCGCAACGCCTGACGCACAGAGCCTTTACGGCACCCCGTGAGCACCATCCAGTGCCCTCGGCCCTGCTCAGCCAGAGCGTCAAGATCACACACCAGAGTGTCTTTATCGGTGCTCCCCAAATGAGCGTCCGTCAGCGCTGAAGACAGCCGGTGGTATCCCTCCTGGCCTCTCGCCAGAACAAGTAGGTGCGGGCCCTGAGGGTCTGGCACCGCGGTGCGGGGCTGTTTGCCCTGCAGGGATATCTCTGCTCCAAAGACAGTGTTCATGGAATGCGCGGCAGCTGCCTCGGCGAATCTCACCGCCCCATAAAAACCGTTGTGGTCGGTAATCGCCATTGCAGAAAGCCCTAGCTCGGCACCACGTGCGACCATTTTTTCGGGAGAGGAGACTCCATCAAGAAAACTGAAACTACTGTGCAGATGAAGCTCGGCGTAGGGCACTACGTTCTCTGGAGCCTCCACCACAGGAGCTCGATACGGCGCTCGACTCTCGGACCAGGCGGGCGAATCACCCGCGTCGGCTCCTAAGGGTGGTGAGGTCCCAGGCCTTGAGGCATCCCTCAGACGTTTCTCGTGCTCAGACCAGGGAATAGGGGGATTGTGCCAGCCCATCAGTCATACCTGGCTTCTATGCGCCAGTGATGTCCCTGCACCGTTGTCAGTAACCACCCAATTCCTCGTTCATCTAAAACTTGAAGACGATGTGCGTATCGAGCTTTTGCTTCGTCCCACCAACGCTCAGTGACCGGCCATGGCCCGGCCCACGACACAAGGCCCACGCGCCGCTCGCCAAACACCAGGGAGGCAGGGGTGCCAGAGAGCTCCGCATCGTCTATCCAAACGTTGCGTCCTTCATCATCGTGAAGGGCAACATCAGGGGGAAGAGCAAACACGGTTCCAGGGAATGGCTCGGGCAAAGCGCCAGGAAGTGGCCCAGCCGCACCCCCCACAGCCTTTTCGCCCCAGGTCGTCAGCACCTGAGTTCCCGCGGGGAAACGCGATGTCGCAGATCGTGCACTGAGGACGCCGTGTGCGCCCACCATGCCTTGGACTCTGGAGAGCACATGGTGGACTCGACTATCGGGGCCTTGCCCCCACAAACCCGGCTCATGAGCCCCCAGCTTTTCTGGGTGCAACGCATCAAAACGCACCGACACCACACCCGGTGGTTGTTCGCCCAGGCCAGCAGAATCCCTGGCCAAGGACTCCAGTTGCCAGCGAACCCGATCCACCAGTTCGCTGGCGCTAAAGAATCGTGGGTGAAGCCACGTTCTGGTGTGAAGTGGCCCTGCATCAAAGCCCACAGTGATGCGCACTCTGGTGCAGACAACACCGGCAGCAAATAACCGCCGGTGGTAGTTCTCTGTAGCGTGGCGAATGGTGAAAGCCAGCTGGTCAATCAGGTACAGGGGTTCAAGCAACGCAATGGATTCAGAGCTATCCACGGGAGAGTCGTCTGGGCTCAGCCGCGTCCCATCACCTCCTGATGCCAATCGGTAAATCTGCTCTCCCGCGGTGCCGAAACGTTCACGAAGAGCGCTCTCGCCAAGGGCAACGCAATCGCCGAGAGTCTTTACCCCCAAACGACTCAGCAAAGACACCGCGTTGGCATCATCCAGAACACCAACGGGTAACCCCGCAAGGAAAGCGGAGGACGCTCCGGGTTCCACGATGCGAATCGGGTGAGTGAAATCAGTCTGCTGCGCTGCCATCACCGCGCTAAAAAGATCATCAGAGACGCCCACGCGGGAGTGAAAACTGTGCTCGCTAAGAGAAAGAGCGGACATGAGAGCGTTGGCAGAGGCTTCTTCGCCACCATAAAAACGCGAGAGTCCTCGGGCGGCAAATGCCACCAGGCCAGGTTCCACGAGAGTGTGCTGGGACACCGTGTCTTGGAGCGCAAGAAGAACCTGATCAAACACCCTGCGGTTACGCTCTGGTGAATCAGGCAAAACGCTTAGCCCTGGGCACCTCATCTGAGCATCTCGTCGCTTCATACCGACCCTGACGCCAGTAGCCGACGCTTCTGGCGAGCAACCCACCACAGCGCCTTGATGAAGGAGAGCTAGAGCTGCACCACGAACCGCTTCTGGCAGCTCATCGTCACACTGAGCCGCGATAACTGACCAGTCAGGAATCCACAAAACAAGGGTGCGTGTCATCAGGGTCATCCAGTGCTACGGTGCCGGGAAATATCAGTAACGGGCGCAACTACTGGGTTGTAGTGAGCGCCCCACGCATCAATCACCATCTCGCACGATCGCACGGCAGTGCTCTGACGCGAACGCGCAACCACGCTGATGCGGTGCTCGTGAAGAACACCGTGGCCTTCGCCAAGGCCACGCCAACGGTGTGCCGACACGCTAATGCTGGCTTCGGCGCGAGGCCAACCAGGACGACTCAAAATAGTGGCCTCTCTTTCGCGCAGACGGCCAAGCACCGTACTGAGGACTCGATCAGAGGGTGGTGTGGAGGGTCCCAAGGCAACAATCCCGACAACATCGATGAGTGCGCTGACTACAGAGAGCCACTGTCCTCCAGGGTGGGGAACCAGTACCAGGCGATCGAGATTCACCCCCATTCCCTCCGCGGCAGCAAGACCGGCATCTGGCATGCCCACCAGCGCGCACCATGTTCCAGACGCCGTTGCCTCGGCAATAAGAGCCCACAGCAGCGAAGGCGACGAATCAATGTCATAGACCACGCCTCGGCGAAGACCTCCGTGGGGAAACAGGCTTTCCAAGCCGGGAGCAACCGGAAATACCGGGTAGTCAGTATGGGCATTTTCTAGAGACCGAATGCGTTTTTGCAACTCGCGCACGTCGGCTCGTTGTGGGGGAGCTGCATCGAGACTGAGTGCGGGGGGCATAACGCTATGTTCGAACATTTGTTCGATTCTGTCAACATCCACCGACACAGAAAGAAACAGGGCCTCCCACCGAAGTGAGAGGCCCTGATGTCGCGTGCGCGAGGGGGGACTTGAACCCCCACGCCCTTACGGGCACTAGCACCTCAAGCTAGCGCGTCTGCCATTCCGCCACCCGCGCGCACACCGCGTCAAAC
>JBIILX010000119.1:0-20405 GCA_044338275.1 Pontimonas sp. | reverse complement strand
CGACCATCCGGGCATCCTCAAGAGCCTAAGCTTTCTTTTCTTTTCATGAATTTCTCTAAATCTTGCGTCGTGTCTTGTTGCGACAATATAGGAAGTTGGACCTCTTGTTTATGGGCGTAAGCAAGGTACAGTCTCCTTAACAGTTACCCCGGACCGGGTATTTTTCGCGTCATGAGAGAAAAGTAACCGAAATGATATGTTAAAAGATGCAAGAAACACTTGCATAAATTTTCATTCCGTTGCACACTCAGCTTTACCACTCATGTAAAACAATCCTTAGGAGGAAAATATGAGTAACAGGTTAATTGGTCGCCTTCGTGGCGGCAAAGTCGCTTGGTCGGGGATCGCTCTCGGCGCAAGTGCACTTTTGGTCCTTTCCGGATGTGTGGCAGCAGAAGAAGCGCCTGCGGACACAACCGAAACGGCCGAAACCGAGGAAACCACCGAGGCGCTGACGATCGGTGTGGCAATGAAGACTCAGCTGCAAGAACGCTGGGCTTTCGACGTGCAGTACATGCAGGAGCGAGCTGATGAGCTTGGCGCGACCCTCATTGTTCAGTACGCCAACGACGACCCTGCTCTTCAGGCTAGCCAGGTTGAAAACCTGATTAGCCAGGGAATTGATGCCTTGATTATTGTCCCGGTTGACGACCAGGCTGCGGCTACCTCTGCTAGTGCCGCCAAGGCAGAGGGCATTCCGGTCATTTCCTATGACATCGGTGTACAGGGGGTTGAAGTTGACGCTTTCGTAATCCGCGACAACCCAGGCGTAGGCACTCTTCAGGCTGAAACGTGTTTGGAGCAGACTGGTGGAGCTGGAAACTACATTCAAATCTGGGGTGACGCTGCAAACGATGTGGCGCAGGCCATTTCTGTCGCCCAGACCGCAGCTCTTGAGGGAACCGACGTGAATGTTCTTTACGCCGACTTCAATGCTCTGTGGGACCCAGCAACTGCGCAGGCAACTGCTGAGAACCTGCTCACTACCAACAATGACGACGTTGCGGCCATCATGACCGCGAACGACGGCATGGCCGGTGGTGTCATCCAGGCTCTTCAAGGACGCGGACTTGGAGGAGAGGTCTGTGTGACAGGTCTTGACGCTACCCCGTCTGCTCTAAAGTTCATGCTTGAGGGTCTGCAGACCATGTCCGTGTGGACTCCAATCGACCAGCAGGGTCGCCTCGCTGTGGACGCAGCAGTCGCCCTTGCCAGCGGTGAGGAAGTTGAATTCCAAACCATGATGGACAACGGTTCCGGCGTGGAGATTCCTGCCGTGCTTGTTCCTGTTCAGGCCATTACCGCTGACAATGTGTGTGAGTTCATCACGACCATTGCGCCCGAAGGTTGGGTGACTGTGGAAGACGTGTACGAAGATCCCGCGGAGTGCCAGGGCTAATCAATCTCGTTGACTGTCAGTAAGTAACAACAAGGCAAGGAGGGGGCAGTGGCCCAGGAATCAGATTCAAGGACGAACTCCACACCAGGATTCGCGGATTCTTTGCAGGCCACGGCCCCCTTATTGTCTGCCCGTCAATTGGGCAAAACTTTTGGGGGGGTCCCCGCAATAACAGGGATCGATTTGGAGCTTAAGGCCGGGACCATTTTGGGTGTCGTTGGCGAGAATGGCGCTGGTAAATCAACCCTGATGAAGATTATTTGCGGGGTATATCCCATTGGCCAGTATTCTGGAGAGCTCCTCCTCAAGGGTAATAAGACAGATTTCTCCAGCGTGGCTTCTGCCAGGAACGCCGGGATCGTTTTGATTCCCCAGGAGCTCCACATTGCTCCTGAACTCACTGTTGCCGAGAACATGTTTGCTGGTGAACTTCCTTCCCGCTTCGGTGTTTTACGCGTTGAGGATTTAGTTGCCGCGGCCGATAAGTGGCTCGAATTCTTTTCGCTCGCGGTTCGAGGCGATGATTTAGCAAGTATCTTGTCGCCTTCTCAGCAAAGACTGGCCGTGATGGCAGGAGCACTCTCGAGGGATGCCACTGTACTTGTCCTCGACGAACCTACCGCCGCGCTATCTGAAAGTGAGAGCAACATGCTTTTCGAACACCTGCGTAGGCTTCGGGCGCAGGGTATCGGGATCATTTTTATCTCTCATCGTCTAGACGACATCGAAAAAATCTGCGATGAAATTGTGGTGCTTCGAAATGGTGAAAGAGTGGGAGGTTTTGATCGCAGTCATTTTTCTCGGACCGAAATAGTCCGAATGATGATTGGTGATAAGGAAGGAGTTTATGATCCTCATCCTGGGGGAGGCTCTACAAAGGATTTTGTCGTTGAGATAGAAAATCTCACGGTGGTGAACCCTGGGCACCCCCAGAGGGCGCGCTTGAAAGACCTGAATCTGAGCATTCGTGCTGGGGAAATAGTCGGAATGTTTGGATTGGTAGGAGCCGGCCGAACCGAGTTTGCGAGGGCTATTTTTGGTACATGGCCAGGTGAGGTGAAGGGGAAAATCACAGTGCGCGGTAAGCCCTACCGTCCTGTTCAGCCCAGAGAGGCAGTCAAGGCGGGTATTGCTTTTTTGACAGAGGACCGGAAGCAATCTGGGATTTTTCACGGTCACTCCCTCCAATCTAATATCAGCGCCGCCTCCAGTTCGTCCGTGTCGAGGGCAGGAATTATCTCTGTTCGGAAAGAATTCGAGCGAGCCCGAGACAAGATGCGCTTGTTGGACGTTCGGGCGGAATCTGAAACCCAGGCAATTGACACTCTCAGCGGCGGCAATCAACAAAAAGTCCTTCTAGGAAGGTGGTTATCGACCGATCCGGTTCTCTTAATTTTGGATGAGCCGACTGCAGGAGTTGATGTTGGTGCTCGCGGCGAGATTTATTCACAGATTACGGAGCTCGTTCAAAAGGGGTGCGCGGTGCTGGTCATTTCGAGCGATATGGATGAGATCAGGCACTTGTGTTCCCGCATCGTCGTAATGTTCGAAGGTCAGATCACGGCAAACTACGATTCGCCCGTTGGGCGACACGAGCTGATGGCAAGCGCCACAGGAGGGAGATAGAAACGTGGTTCAGAAACTAGCGGGGTTGTTCGCTCCGAAGAAGCAGTGGGATGACCAAGTTCGCAGAGAGCTCGGGGTGTTGTTTGGTCGGAGGGCACTGATTTTCATTCTTGTGTTTTTGGCGCTAGCGATTTTGTTTGACATTCTCTCCGGGGGTGTGTTTATTTCATCCCGAAACCTCTCGTTGTTATTGCGCCAGGGAGCTATCCTCGCGGTTCTCGCAGGTGGTGTCGCAATGTTGATCATCATGGCCGAGATTGACTTGTCGATTGGTAGTGCGGTGTTTTTGTGTGGTCTAGTCGCAGCGAAACTGAGCGTTGACGGAAACTTGCCGCTTTTGGCTATTGTGTTGATTACGGTACTAGCAGGCATGGCGATTGGAGCAATCCAAGGTCTCTGGGTTGTCTGGTTGGGTATACCTTCTTTCGTTGCCACCTTGGCGGGCTTGCTGGCCTACCGGGGTATTGGACTCTTGTGGACGGACGCTTCGGCTGTGGGCCCAGTCCCGGCGGACTTTACTGCTCTGAGTGAGTCGTTTCTCTCCAAGCCTTTATCCGTAGCGCTCCTCAGCGTGATTTTTGTGTTGGCAGTTGTCGCGCTGGTTTTCGGCGTAAGAAGGTTGCGCCAGAGTGCGCAGCTGAGAACGAGCAATCCTCTCCCGGGAGGTCAGGCAACAGCATGGTTTGTAGGGAAGACTGCTGCAGTTGGGGTTCCGCTAGCTCTGATTGCGTGGATTGTGCTGGGCTTCGAGGGTCTGCCGATGGCCTTGATTTGGGTGGGAGCAGTCATCGCGGTCCTGATTTTCCTCATGAACCGAACGGTTTTTGGACGAAACGCCTTCCTCGTAGGCTCCTCACGCGAGTCCGCCCTGTATGCAGGAATCAACGTGAAGAAGACCGTTTTTGCTGGCTTCGTCATTATGGGCGCCTTGTATGGCATCGCGGGTGTCCTCATGACTGCTCGACTAGGTAACTCGACTCCTGGTTTGGGCCAGTTCCTTGAGCTAGATGCAATCGCTGCTGCCGTCATCGGCGGCGTATCACTGCGTGGTGGAGCAGGCAGCATCGTCGGGGCAGTAATGGGAGCATTCTTGCTGACAACCATCAACAATGGCATGAGCATTCTCAATGTTCCCTCATTCGCTCAGCTGGTAATCAAGGCCATTATTTTGCTTCTTGCGCTGGCCTTTGATGCCCAGGTTGCGAAGAACCGCAGATAACCAAATCAAGAAAGGAATACCGTTATGAAAACTCTTAACTTTGCCGTCGTGGGCGGCGGGTTCATGGGTAAGGCACACAGCATTGCCCTGGCAACTTTTTCAATGTATGCCTGGCCTGCTCCGGCGCTACTCAAGCGTGAACTCATTGTCGAGGTAAACGAGCAGCTTGCTGAGGAGTCTCGGGTCCGTTTCGACTATGAGCGCTCGAGCACGTCCTGGCAGGAAGCGGTCAAGGATCCTGCCATTGATGTCGTGGATGTACTAGTACCGAATAGCATGCATCACGATGTAGTCATCGCGGCGCTCGCAGCTGGGAAGCACGTGATTTGCGAGAAACCTCTGGCTGTCGACTCACACACGGCTCGCGCGATGGTCAAGGCGGCCGACAAGGCCGGAACTGTCAATCAGGTTGGATTCAACTGGCGGCTCACACCTGCTGTCCAGTTGGCAAAAAAATTAATTGACGAGGGGGCAATCGGAGAAGTCCGGGAGTTCCGGGGCAAATGGCTCGGCGAGTTCTTCAACGCGCCGGACATTCCTTTGGTCTGGCGGTTCAAGAAGGCAGAAGCAGGGTCTGGTTCTTTGGGAGACCTCGGAAGCCACGCGATTGACTTTGCTCACTTCCTGGTCGGAGAAATTTCCCAGGTGAACGCCGTCATGGACACCTTTGTCACGAAGCGGCCTCTTCCCGACGGAAAAGGAACTGGCGAAGTCGACGTGGACGACTCTGTTGCATTCTTGGTCAAGTTTGAGAATGGGGCTACTGGATTCATTGAGTCTTCCTGGTCTTCTCCCGGCCACAAGACTGATGCTGGATTTGAAGTTCGGGGCTCAACCGGCTCTGTCAAGTTCTCATGGGAGCGCATGGGCGAACTGGATCTTTACCTCGGTACTGACCAGCCGGACCGGCAGGGTTATAAAAACATCCAGGTAGGCCCGCCGCACCCTTATGGGGATCTGTTCTGGCCGATTGCCGGATACCAGATTGGTTACGCTGACACAAAGGTGATTCAGTTGTTGGACTTCACCCAGGCTGTAGTCAATGGAGGAACTCCGCAGACCACGTTCCGTGATGGCCTGAAAGCAACCCTTGTCGAAGAGGCAGTCTCCGAATCGGCTGAATCACGCCAGTGGACCACCGTAGAAAAAGTCTGACGACTTTTTCTCATAATCAATATTTCAACGCAGAAAGAAGGAGCTAACGGTGAGTAAACCAAATCTTGACATTTTGTACACTCCACACAAACTCGGCAGCTTGACCCTGAAAAACCGGTTCATCCAATCTCCCATGCACACTCGGTTTGCGAGCGAAACGGGGGAGGCATCAGAGAAATTCATCAGCTATCACCAGGAGCGCGCCCGCGGCGGTGTTTCGATGATTATCATCGAAAATACCGCTGTCGACTGGCTTGTCGGTCGCGCGGCGGGGAACCCCATTCGCATCGATGATGATGTTTACATTTCTGGCTTAAGCGACCTGACGGAAGCTGTGCATAGTGAGGGTTGCCTTATTGCTGCGCAATTGCACCACGCAGGAAGACAGAACTCGATTAGCAACACTGTGGGGGGAGTCGGACCGGTCGGTCCTTCTCCTATTGCCTCTGCCGCTATTGGCGATATGCCTCGAGAGCTGGCAATTCCGGAAATCAAGGACATCGTGAAGCAGTTCGCAGATGGAGCCCGTCGGGCGAAAACCGCCGGTTTCGACATGGTTGAAATCCACGGTTCCCATGGCTATATCCTCACTCAGTTCCTTTCACCTCAGTCGAACATCCGCTCCGATGAGTATGGGGGATCCTTCGAGAACCGCGCCCGCTTCCCTCTTGAGGTGGTCAAAGCAGTTCGTGAAGCTGTTGGTCCTGATTTCCCCGTCAGTTACCGAATTAGTGTCGAGGAGCGGACTCCGGGCGGTATGGAAGCGGAAGAGGGCATCAAGTTTTGCCAGATGATCGAGGACTACGTCGACGTTCTCAATGTGACAGTCGCCACATATGAATCGATGGACTCAATCTTCATGATGCAAGGTGTTGACCCGGGTCAGCTGCTCCCGTTGATAAAGAAGGTTAAGAAGGCGGTGAAAAAGCCGGTCATTGGCATTAGCCGACTGGGATGGGCTTTGGAAGATTCGGCCAAGGCGGTTTCAGATGGCGCGATGGACTTCGTTGCCCTCGCTCGCACTCAGCTGACCGACGCAAATTTAGTCAACAAGACTGCTAGTGGGGACCACGAGCGGGTGCGTCGTTGTATCGCTTGTAACGAGTGTGTGGGTGGCTTCTTGTTTAGAGGCTGGAGAGTGCACTGTGTCATCAATCCAGAGCTGGGCAACGAATCGAAACTACCTGCCCTCTATCAGATTCAACGGCGGAAGAAGAAGGTCGTTGTCATTGGAGGAGGACCAGCTGGATTTGAGGTGGCTCGTGCGGCTGCCCTCCGCGGCCACGAAGTGCATCTCTACGAAGCCGGCGAGGCAATGGGAGGGCAGGTGTTGACCGCTGGAATAGTGGACTTCAAGGCCCGCGAGATGAAGGCGTATGCGAACTTCTTCAGAGCCGAGCTGGTCCACCTAGGAGTGAACCTGCACTTCGGTGAAAAGGTCGACGCACGGCACCCCGCTCTTGCGGACGCCGATGACGTGGTTTTTGCTACGGGGGCTAAGCGCTCATCACCCGCCCAGCAAGGGTCTCTCGATGCCCTAGAAATTCTGGAGGCCGGGGATATTCCGGAAGGCCCCTTAGTGGTTTATGGTGCAAACGCGATTGGATTGCATGTTGCGGCATTTGCCGCTCAGCACGGCTGCGCTGTTACTGTGGTCACTGATTCTGGCGCACCTGGTTACGATGTGAACCCGATCCTTGCTGGTCACTATCAGAGCCTCTTGACCGGGATGGGCGTTGGTTTCACTGAAGACGCTTCTGGAGCTTCTGGCATGGTAATTTACTCCCCTGATTGGGAGAGAGACGAAGACGTTCCTAATCTCTCGACAGCCGCGTCAGTTCACATTGCCGGGAGCAAGGCACTCGGCCCTGGGTTGTTCAATGCAACCAAGGGTGGCTTCTGGGTAGGGACAAAAATATAGGTGGTGCTTAGTTGAACAGCGAAAATCGACGAGGGCGAATACTGGAGCGTGTTGAGCGCGAGGGTTTCGCCACCGTTCTCGATTTGGCAGAAGAGTTGGCGGTGTCCCCCGTGACGGTTCATCGCGATCTAGAAGCTTTGGCTGAACGTAGGGCTATTCGTCGAGTTCGTGGGGGTGCGAGGAGTTTCAACCTCCGCCCCCATGAAATTCGAACGGAATATGTGTTCCGGGAAGCACAGAATCGAGATTTGAAATGGGAACTGGGGATGTATGCGGTCAAGCTCATCCCCGACCGGTCCGTGATCTTCTTGGACGGGTCGACGACCTGTGCGAGCCTGTTCAACGCGATCAATAAAGCTCCGCCTCGTCAACTGACAATTGTCACGAATTCAATTGCGATGGCCTCATCGCCATACGATCGAAGCATTGGTATTGTTCTGACCCCGGGCGACGTTGATCAGTCTCTCCGAGCGACAGTCGGCAGTTGGGCTCTAGAATTTCTTCACGGCATAAATATCGATCTAGCATTCATCTCGGGGGCCGCATTAAGCTCAACGAGCGGTTTAATGACTACTCAGAAAGCCATTGCTGACATGGGACGCGCAGCAATTAATCGCGCGGATCGCACCATTGCTTTGGTTGACTCTAGCAAGTTTGATTCTCAGGCTCTGCTGTCTTTCGCGGATTCAGGGGAAATTGAACTTCTCCTGTCGGATTCGTGCCTGATGGACGATCGGGCGACCGAGTACCGAAACGCCGGATGGAATCTAGAACTGTCCACCCCTGTTGAGGATGGAGATTGAGCGGGCCGCTTCCGGTAGCGATCATCGGAACTCTCGACACCAAGGGCCCTGAAGTTGACTACATTAGGGCTCTCTTTACGAGAGCCGGCCAACCGTCATTGGTTATTGACTCGGGGATTCTTGGAACTCCAGGTGCGACCGCCGACATTACCCGCGAGGAAGTGGCATTTGCTGCCGGGACGGACCTGGCCTCGATTCAAAATTCTGGTTCACGTGGTCATGCTGTAGAAATTATGGCGAGGGGATTAGCGGTAACCGTCAGGAACTTGCACTCCCAGGGCATTATCGGCGGTGTCTTTGGTATTGGGGGCGCTGAGGGGGGACTAATGGCTGCTCACGCCGCCCAGCACCTTCCCCTGGGAGTGCCGAAGCTCATCGTGTCACCTAGTGCCTCTGGAAAGCGGGAGTTTGGGCCTTTCGTGGGTACAAGCGACATGATGATAATGCACTCGGTGATTGATATTTTGGGATTGAACTATGTGTCGAAGACCGTTTTTGAATCAGCGGTTTCAGCCATGATTGGGATGCTTCGCTTTGTTCGGCCGATAGTGACGGATTCGTTAACCCGGGTGGGTATCACGATGCTCGGCCAGACCACCCCTGGGGTCATGGCCTTGACTCCCATTCTCGAGGCGCACGGCTGCGAGCCGATCATCTACCACGCGAACGGAATTGGTGGGCCTGCGATGGATAAGCTCATTGAGCAGGGTGTTTTGACCGGGGTAATCGAATACACGGTGTCGGAGTTCGCCAATTCAGTGCGCGGGGGGATACACGAGACCGATGAGAATCGAGGACGTGCTGCGATTCTCAAGGGATTGCCACTTGTTCTAGTTCCAGGTGCTGGCGATTTCTTCAACCAGGGAGCGGTGGAGGATCTTGACCCCCAGTTGAAGAAGCGCCAGCACTATCGTCATAACCCGGTAGCGACTTTGGTGCGGCTTAATGAGGAAGAAAGTAAGACGCTTGGCAGGATGATGTGCGAACGAATTTCTGATCATACTGCGCCAGTTACCATTATGATTCCTCGGCTGGGCCTATCCCTTATTGGCGTTGAAGGCGAGGCAATCCACAATCCGGCAAGTGACGCTGCACTATTTACAGCGCTAATTCAGAACGCCCCAGCAGATGTTTCCGTCATCGAGTTTGAATGTCACGTAAACGAGCCGGAATTTGCTGCAGCCGTTGCCAACGAGTTTCTGAGGCTCACCGCGCCCTAGAAAGCGTCGGTTTAGTCGGCCTAAACGGTTTCTCCCAAAAAGAGCGATATGGATTCAATGGTTGCAATCACGCTCTTCTCCATCTTGTCAATGTGGCGGCCAACGCCTTCTCGCAGCGCTTCGTAATCCCGGTTTGCAATGGAGCGCGCTAAGTCCAAGTGCTCCATTGAACAAGGAACAAACCGAGCCTTCGAGAAATCAGGCCTGCGCGAAAACCTTTGAATTCTCCGACGTATTTGACTCACGATTTCAGATGCCTGCTGGTTATTCGCAGTCGCTCGAATGACCTCGTGGAATTCGTCGTCGAGCACGTTCCACTGGTCATCATCAGAGATTTCCGCTGCCTTTACCATCTGCTGGGCCAGCGAGATAAGTCTTTCTTGCTGTTTATGAGTTGAGTTCCGAGCTGCCCGTTCGAACAGAAGTGCATCGAGTACCCGGAGAATTTCGGCGGCGCCCTCAATTTCTTGCACCGAAGGAAGCCGCAATGTGTACCGGCCGGTGTCGGAGTTGACGAGCAGGCCTTCCAGCTCCAACCGCCTGAGTGCTTCTCGCACTGGTGTGCGACTAATCCCCAGCTCCTGAGCTAGCTGTGTCTCTTTGAGTGGACGACTTAATGGCAAGCGTGATTCAACTATTCGACCCAGAATATCCAGGTATGCGACTTCAGTGAGTGACTGTTCGGTCTTGTTAGCCATGGTTTTCCACGTTACAACTCCCGCTTACATCACGCGGTCGATGAACTCTCGCGAGTGAACGGAAACAGGGGCTCTCTGTAGTTCAATAATTCCACGGGCGACATGCTCAGAGAGTAACTCGAACGCACGTTCGCCCTTCTCTTTGGTGGCTCGCATTGGATTACCAATAATGCCGTTTTCGATGAACTCGTGGTGGTCCATGGGGAACGAGAAGTACTTATAGCCTTCGAAATCAGTATCTGGCATGCCGTCATTCTTGCGGAACGCATCGGGCAAGAATTCTGGTGAGTGCGCACGAGTGTTCTCTGCTCGCTCCATTCGCACAAGGTCCTCATTCCAGGCCATATCTTGGCTTGTTTCGAGCTCGCTGGAGTGCCAACCGGGGGTCTCCTCCGGAGGGTTCTCCAGCAGACCATCCAGAACTCCGACGTAGTTTTCCATGTAAGGCTTGACGAACGAGATAAGCGCCCCGGTCTTGTAGCGCAGCTCCCGAAGTACTGGGTCGACCACCTTGATGTTCGAGCCGTGACCATTCATGAATATGATCCGATTGAAACCGTGGTGGATGAGGCTACGACCGACGTCGTATAGAACCGCAAGCAGGGTTGAGGAGCGAACAGTTATTGTCCCGCGTCCTTCACCGGCTCCATACATGTGTTGAGGTGAGTACCCAAACCACACGGGAGGAGTGTGTAACACGCCAATGAGCTGGGAGACTCGCTCAGAAATCTCCACCGCAGTGATGGTGTCCGTATAAAGCGGTAGGTGAGGACCGTGTTGTTCGGTACTCGCCATGGGCACGATTACGGTGTCCTTGTCTCTCAGGTACTCTTTGATGTCCACGAAGGAGAGTTCCGCGAGGTTCCATGATCTGAACTTTGCCCGGAACGCCTCGTCTCCGGTCGTGATGGGCGCTACATTGAGCGGGTGCTTCCTGGGCATTTTCCTAAGGGCCTTTCTCTGGTTTTGGGCTAGGGGAGGGGTTGGGACTTAGGCGGGCCAAATCCAAGCTTTCCAGGATTCATGAGGCCCAGCGGGTCGATAGCTTCGCGGATGTTCTTCAACACGTTGAAGGCTTCGCCTAACTGGGGTCGCATGAACCGACCCAGTTTCAGGCCAATCCCGTGGTGCTCGTTGACCGTTCCGCCATGTCGAAGTGACTCTTCGACACCAGCATCCCAGAGGGAATCGTGTAAGCGCATCGCTTCTGCGGCGTCCTCGGGCGAGTCGTCGATATAGAAGCGGTCGTAAACCATGAGGCCCCAGGGGAACCAGTGAGAAAAGTGCGCCGAATAGCGCGCCCCGTACTCCTTGAAGCGCGTCTCCGTCACCTCTTTCTTGGCCCTGTAGATTGCCGGTACGTCACGGAACCGGGCGACTGTGTCGAAGGTCCCGTAAATCATCGGAGGCTGGGGAAGCTTCCCCGGGGCAAAAGGCTCGTAGCGGCCATTCCACCAAGTTTCCGCGACACTACCGCCATGATCTATGCCTCCTACACGCAGACAAATGTCACGGATTGCGGCTGCTTCATAGTCAACAAGATCGGTAGCGCCGTCACACATCACGATGAGCAGGTTTCCGGTGACTCCTGTTTCAACCCAGTCCGCAAGCTTCTGGCTGTCGTAGTCGTCATAGAGCCTCAACACGGAAGGGCGAAGACGAGACACCATGATTTGGCGACCCGCCTCGATTCCTGCGAAGACATCTGGGAAGGTGAAGGACATGAACTCCCGCTTCTCAGGCAACGGGTCGAGGCGGAACGTTAACTCCGTCATGACGCCCAGGGTCCCTTCAGATCCCACGAATAACTGCAGAAGGTCGGGCCCCGTCGCGTGGAGTGGAACGGGAAGAGTCTCAATAGTTTTTCCCGGGGGAATCACCACCTTGGCCTGCATTACTAGCTCTTCTGCCTTACCGTACTTGGTTGACAAGACTCCTGATCCGCGTGCGGCAACATATCCTCCGAGAGTGGCACCCATGTTGTATGCACCGGGGTAGTGGGCAAGCATAAGCCCGTGTTCGTTAAGCACTTTCTCAAGATCAGGACCTGCGAGGCCGGCTTGTGCGGTGACGACCAAACTTTCTTCGTCTATGTCGATGATTTTGTTCATGGAGGTTAGGTCAATGGCGATTCCGCCGTAGGGGGCAAGCGTGCCGCCTTGAGTTCCCGTTCCACCACCTCTTGGGATAACGGGGAGACCGTAGTCATAGGCGCACTGCACTACTTTCTCGACATGTTCTTGACTTTGCGGACGAACTACAAAATCAGGTCCCGGCTGTTCGAGTTTCCGCAACTGGAAAAACCGAGAAGCCCATGACCAATCAGCCGCCGCCGCTTGGCGCCCTTCGTGAGACGAGTCGACATTTTCTTGACCTACTAGCCAGTGCAATTCGCGCTCTACTTGTCCTCTTAGAAACGAGGACCCCGACAACCCATCCACGGATTACCTTTCCGTCAGAGGAATGCATGTTCATTCCGGCCTTTGAAGCATACAGATGTGTATACAAAAAAGTCAATGTTGATGCGCACCGCCTTAACGCCAATCAAGAAGTAGACAAAACGAGGGGAATCCTCTGGATCTGCACTGGTCTGATTTATGGGCGATGAGACAGATTCACGAGAAAGTGGAGTGGCTAGGCCTTGTGGTGGCTACCCGAAAAGACCAAGTCAATCTCATAGTCGACTGACTCTCCGGGCCGTAGTGTGGGCAAAACACCTGCGTCCTGCGCAGAACCACGACCATGAACATGGGGGGTGTTGGCTGGTTCTAAGCCCATCACATAGTGACCAAAGTCGGCCATTTTCCATTGAAAGAGCCCGGGTAACGTCTGGGTGGCGAATCTGATTTCAAGTCGGAGATCCAAATCGGGATTATCGACCGCTGCCGACCCCTTCCCGGGGTGAGCTTCGTGGAAGAAGACTTGCTCCTGGAAGCCTCGCTGGGGCATTTCGATAGTCGACCATGAATCTAAACCAGTTCTGGCGATTTCATCGCGCGGCGTCGTCAATCGGGACGGAATCTCCAAAACCGCATTCTTGTCCAAGACGGGCCAACCGAGGTTGAAGTGGTACAACATCATGTGGCCGTTTTCCTGGGGAGACTCATTTGTCACGGTGTCGCGGATACGGAGAATAGAACCACCCAGGTCTGCACTAAATGTGCGCCGAAGTACAAGGTTTTCCCCAAAAACTTTTGCCTGGCGGGTTTCTCCTCGGACAGTGAGAACGTCATTCTCAAGACTGGTCTCGACCACTGTGGAAGGCAGCGCTCCGATGCGACCGTGCATCGGGTACCACCGCCCACCAACTTCCGAGGGGGGGCCGAAAGTATCAAGTCCGCAGGTGGCTAGCATTCCCCCACCAAACGTGCGCAACCACTCGGTTCCCTCAGCTTCAAATTGATGAGGGGAGACAAAGTCGACCGCGGAAATCCAAGCAAGCGGAAACCCTCGAAACGTCACGTGGCCAATGTCGAGGGCCCGATCTGGCAGTAAGTCGAGATCTAATCCGCCGCCAGTGACCATTCGGATTCTCCGGGTTCCAGCGCCAGCCCCATTCGCTACTTCGTAGGAATCGATTCGGGCTAACTGCGACAGCGCTCCGATTCTCGCGGGTATGTCTGAGCGTTCTACACCGTGAATTCTCCGCTGGTCAGAGGCCACTATGTCACCCTTGGGAAATCCCGAGAACAGGGCTTTCTTCACCCAACTGTTCGTTCTCGGGGCCGAAGTGCTTCAATATCACCAGGTCTTCTGTCGGCGACAGGTTTGACACGGTAACGCCTGAAAGGGCTGCGGGCTCAGATACGAAGTACTCGTCCGCGCTTAACTGACCGAACCGGAGAGAATTTGTTGCCTCTAGGCGGTGATTATTGAGGGTGCCAAAACCACCGATGGCTATCAAACCGTAGGCATCGCGGTCGGGAATTGTGACAGACCCGCCGGGATGAACTGTGAGTTCTTTCGCACTGAAGGCCTTGGCCTTGTAAGTTATCCATTTCTCTGTCACTAGGGGCTTGCTCAGCTCGCGTGAGTGCAGGGTTTCCAGGGGCGCAGTAAATCTCTCGGAAAAGAGCCGCGGGTCAACGTTCTTTTCCCAGTCCAAGAGCTCAACGATGAAGTCGAAGTCTCCGTGTTTTTCTGGTGGGACGTCTTTCCACATCAGCGCATCCGGGACTTCTCGGTTATTTGACCACGATTCAGCCATGGCAAACACGTCTGAAGCAGCCTGGGGCTCATAGGTGCAGACGCTTGCCGGGGCATGCAGGATTCCCGGAGGGACATCCCACCCAGTCCCCAAGGCAATCCGATAGGCCTTGGAGAGCTCAGTAATTCGGTTGTCTCCTCCCTCGGAAAACGCCATGAACTTGCTTAGGACCTGATCTTTGGTGGTCTCTGGGTGAAGCCCAAAGAAAGTGTGCGGGAATTCTCCGGGGTGGTTGTTCATTTGGGGCGGAAAATAGTAAGCCTCGGGCTTCCCCTTTTTCTTTACCAGCGCCGCGTGTTCATCACGGTGATGGAGGTGAAAAGGGAGAGGGAATTGGTTGTCGAAAAACTTGGAATACATAGGCCAACCGCCGTGTAAAGTCCAGTTCTTTCCCACAAGGTCGGCCTTGCAGTACTGGACAAACTCATCGAAAGGAATGAACTCTCCGCTTGGGTCGACAACAAGGCTGAGGCCCTCAAATGGGTCGGTCAGTGGGCCGTTTTCTGCTCGGATGGAGCTGGCCAACCAACGTTCGTCAATGCCGCCCCGCTCTTTGCCTAGAGGGAAGTAGTCATCGGGGTGAAGTCTGATTCTCTTCCCAGGGGTGCAAAAAGCTCGAGGGACCCAGATCGGGGCGAGGCGGACAATGCCACCCCCAGCGTTGAGAGCCCGATCCATCGCACGCTGGTTGGAGGTTACGCCTTGATAAGGGCCTGCATTTGCCATGGTTGTCACCTTCCTATGTACCGACGATCTGGACCCACAGGCCAGTCTGTCTGGGCGTTCCATCAGGCCAACAAACCCGGATTTGATTCATTGAACCTACCAGGGCACTTTTCTTCTGTCAACGAATGGGTCAATGTCCTAGGACCGCTCGCCACCGAGGAGCCAATGACCCCGCCACAGTCTTTCGGGTTAGCATGGGTGACCGTAGTCGACCGCTTTTCCTAGAAACCGATTCACCCTTATGCCCACAATCAAGGATGTCGCCGCTCTTGCTGGGGTTGCTGCGGGCACGGTCAGCAACGTTTTGAATCGCCCCTCCTACGTTAATCAAGAAACTAGGCAGAAGGTCCAGGACGCAATCCAGCAGCTTGGCTATTCGCCTCGTCCTCACGCCCGACAGTATCGTCCTGGCCGGGTGAGAAATCTTGGAATCGCGGTAGCCAATCTTGACAATCCTTTTTTCGTCGACGTCGCTCTGGGTGCCGAAGAATTTGCAAGAGAATGTGACGCCGGTGTAGTTATTTGCAACAGCGGGGACGACCCTGTTCGGGAAGACCAGAACTTGGATCTCTTGGTCCAACAGCGTGTTCAGGGCCTCATCATTTCCCCAGTTGACGAAAATAGTTCCCGAATTCAGCAGCTCCGAGACCGGGGAGTGCCTATGGTTTTTGTCGATCGGGTGAGCAACTTGCCGGACTGTTGGTCGGTCATTGTCAATGATTCAGAAGGCGGTCGGCTAGCGATGAACCACCTGCTCGACAAAGGACATGAGTCCATCGCTTTGGTGGGGCACCCTGAGTTTTCTCCCAAAGTGAGGGCCCGTTTCACCGGCGCCATTGAGGCTTTCACCGCGAGAAAGCCAGACTATTCCCGACCCGAAACCATCGATGTTTCCTCATGGACTGTCGATGAAGGGCGCAGGGTTGCAAAAGAAATAAGCCAGAGGCCCCCCGCAGCTAGGCCCACTGCCATCATCTCCGCGAATGATTTGATGGCCCTAGGCATGCTCCAGGTATTTGATCATTTAGGAATTGAGGTTCCAAGAGATATTGCTCTAGTGGGATACGACGATGTTGTGTGGGCTGGGATCTCTATGATCCCGTTGACCACCATTCGCCAGCCTCGCCATCTCCTCGGGCGGAAAGCTGTTGAAATGATCATGGAGCTATTGGATAATCCGACTCACCGAGCATCTCCACGCCACGTAGTTCTTTCGCCGGAGCTAATTGTTAGGGAAACGGCGTGATGTCCGCGGCGAAATCCTGGCGGACTATCTCAGCCACTCATCGTTCTTTGGGTTGGGCGCTATGTAACCACCAAGTAGAGGGCGAGAGCCCCGCACCTGCTGGTGAAGCGGCGGCGTAACGCTGTCCGTGCGATTCGCGATACGCATTTTTCGAAGATTGTCTAGAAAGCCAGCTGTCACTGGCACTTGTGCCAGAAGGTTGGGGGACTCGAACCCCCTCAGCGCACCCTCCGGTTTTGGTTACCAGAAGAGAGCTAAATGTAGGTTGAGAAATGTCAGTCCGCCAGTGGCGCCTAGTGCTCTAACGGATTAGGCACCGAGAACCAGTAAAACTACGTTTACAAACGACGCCAGGATGAGAAGTGGAAAGACAATTCGCGGCGGTTGTGGCCGAAGCGACAACACACTAGCCAGACCAACAAACGTCGTGGCCAGGACAACGCCACTTACTGAGGTCAGCACCGATAAATTAGCCGACTGTGTGACCACCAAGAAATTGGCTGCAAGTGCGGTGACTGAAATAACCACAGCTGAACTACGTCGACCCAGAATGTGCGGCAGGGCGTTCACTCCGTTCGCTTTGTCTTCGACCAAATCAGGCAATGCATTGGCAAAATGAGCCGAAACCCCTAAGAGCATCGCTGTTGCTACGACCCAGAGCTGAATCTCCGAGGGAAACCCAGCGGAAAGTCCAACAAAAACTGGAATGGTTCCAAAGCCAAGCGCATACGGAACCGCAGAACTCCAATTTAGTTTCATGCCCAGGTTGTATGCCCAGCCAATTGCCAACATCAAGACCATCAGTAACCCGGCTGCTGGGTTGAGAAGGAAAGCAACAACCAGAGCGAGAAGCGCCGAGGCCACAGAACTAATCTGCAGTTCGAATACTGTCACTAACCCGGTTACCGAAGCCTTATCTTTTCTGCCGCTGGCTAAATCGCGCCCATAATCTTGCCAATCATTAGACAGGCCAATGGAAAACTGCTGCAGTAACATCGCTAACCCCATGGCGAAGCTTCTTCCCAGATCCACACCCAGCCCCAGACTGAACATCAGAGTAAACAGGGCAACCGAAAACGAGGGTAGGGGATGCGTGGACTTGATCAGGGAGAGTGTTTTTCTCATCAGCCACCCCTTTTAGGGAGAGACTACTGCTGAGGACCTCACCGCAAACTCTGAGCTCCGGAACTAGAGGGATACACCAACACCCAGCAGGTGTCCGATGCCCCATGTCAGGGCGAGGGCGAGTCCGCCTCCCACGGTAACGCGGGCGATGGGACGCAAGATCTTGCTGTTGCCCAGGTAAGCGCCAGCTCCACCGGTGATGGCGAGCGCCACGAGTGAGGCCAGGAAGGTAACCGGGAGGCGAGCGTCACCGGGTGTGAACGCGATGGCGGCCATCGGGAGTGCAGCTCCTGCCAAGAAAGACAACCCGGATGAAAAGGCTGCGTGCCAAGGGTTTGTGAGTTGGCGCTCGTCGATTCCTAACTCAGCGTCTAGGTGTGCGCGGAAGGCATCGTGATCGGTGAGCTCCTGTGCGACGAGCTGAGCGGTCGCTTTGCTGAGACCCTTCCCTTGGTAGATATCAGCCAGTTCTTGAAGTTCGGCTTCAGGCTGGTCGATGAGTTCCTGACGCTCTCGGGCGATAAGGGACGCTTCGCTGTCTCGTTGCGAACTCACCGACACGTATTCGCCTATCGCCATCGACAACGATCCGGCGATAATTCCCGCCACACCCGCGATCAGAATCGCTCGAATATCAGAGGTCGCAGCCGCAACGCCGATCACGAGAGCGGCAATAGACACAATCCCGTCGTTGGCGCCGAGTACTCCGGCTCGCAACCGATTGAGGTGGGCTGAAAACGTCACACGATGTGGCTCTGGGCCGTGGATGTCTGACACCCCCACAGCCTACTCACGCCATTGGGCGACCCGGTTCACCCAGTCTTTGGGGGTGTGGCGAAAGATTTTTCTCACTGGAGACATAAACTCAGCAATGGAAGGCAGGCCATGGATAGAGACCACTCCTCTTTTCGCGAGGTCTATCGCGAGTATCTGGGGCCAATCCGCGCCTATTTGGCTAGGCGTGTGCCCTTTGGTGACGTCGAAGACCTGGCCGCCGATGTTTTCGCCGTTGCGTGGAAGAAGCGCGCCTCGGTAACCCCTGGCGAAGAATTGCCGTGGCTCTATCGAATTGCCTCCTTCGTGGTCGCCAACTACCGCAGAAAAGAACAGCACCGTCTGGATGTGTTGTGGCTTCTTCACGAGCCAGACAGCGCTCCCGCCGCCGATAGCTTTCTCGAGACTGATCCGGACTTGGCTAATGCCTGGAAGCGGCTCACCAGTGCGCAACAGGAACTATTGGCACTGGTGGTTGTTGAGGGTCTTGCCGTCCAGGATGTCGCCGCCGTGATGGGTACTACTCCCAACGCCGTCAGCATTCGCCTCCACCGCGCAAAGAAGCAGTTGGCAGAAGGCCTAGAGAAATCTCAGGGTGAAAGATTAAGTGGCGAGGGGACATAAACCCACTATGAACAACATCGATAAAGATTTTGACGACCGACTTCGTCGGGCCTTCCCGGCCACGTCTTCCCCATCCACCGATGACGGGATTCTTAGCGAATCGTCCCTCGCTGGTCGTAAACCGAGCGCTCGTGATTCCCATGCCACCAGGAGGATTGCTTCCACCTCGCTGTTGGGTGTTGGAGCCCTTGCGGTAGTCGGCGTTGTGGTCACATCCTTTGTTCTTCCACCCCAAGGCCCGCTGTTCACGATGGCGGCCTCTGGCCAGGGCGCTGCGAGTGCCGAGATGTCGAGCTCGGACGCGAGGATTGGGATGTGGGTCCAGTACGAATACGAGGCCGGCGAAGGCCTCAGTACTGATCCTGGCAGTGGTGCTGTGTACCAACTGGAACTCGATGGCACCCCTGAAGCTCTCCTCCAGAAGCTAGGAGAAACCTTTGGTGTCCCAGGCACCGCGCAGAAGAGCCAGTACTTTGATCCCCAGTGGCCCAGTTACTTCGTCGGTTCTGAGGACTGGACTGCGGCCTCGATTGGAACGACGTGGACTGGGACCGGTAACTGGTACTACAACAACCCTGCCGGCTACCCAGAGCCCATCTGCACCGACGTGCCACTCTCCGAGGATGGCACCGAGGGCGGCTATCAAGATTGTGTGACTCCTGAGCCCACCGGAGATCTTCCCTCTGTGGAGGAAGCCACTGCCGAGGCGGTGGAACTATTCCGGGCGACTGGCCTTGAGGTGAGTGCCGCTGATGTTCGAGTCGTCACCAACGATGCGTGGGGCATTGGTGTTCAGGCATCGCTCCGAGTCGATAGCACCGAAACCGCCCTGGAGTGGACCGCCTATTGGTCGCCTGGTCCCCTGCTGTCCTCTGCCTCAGGCCACTCAGTGGTCGTCCGCGAGCGCGGGGAGTTCGACACCATCAGCCCGGTCGACGCTGTTGACCGTATGGCTTCTGGTGCCTGGTGGGGCTCACCGGGCATGTCCTATTACTACGGAGCGAACGGCGTACCATCAGTGACAGCGCGGAGTGTCGATGCCAGCGAAGCCGCTGTTGAGGACGGTTCGACGGACGCAGTAGAACCCGAGGTCGTAACGGAGCCCGATGTTCCGAGCGATGGCGGGACTGGCGAGATGCCAGGTGATGAGTCGGAGATCTTGCCAGAGCCATTGCCTGAACCCCTGCCAGAACCGGTGTTTCCCGAGGAGCCTGAAGTCATTAGGGTCACCGTGACGGACGCTGAGTCCACCCTGTTGCTTGTGTGGGACGCCAAAGGGACTGCGTGGTTGGTCCCCGGTTACGTCATGCGCCATGGTGACGATGACTGGAGCTGGTCAAGCGTGATTTCTCTGATTGAGGGAATCATCGAGATTCCAGAGCCGATGCCGATCGATGTCATGCCGATGCCGATCGATGTCATGCCGATGCCAGAGCCCTACATCGAAGAGTAGGCAGGGAACCCGGCACCCTAACAACCCCTCGATTGCAGGCTGGTCGCAGAACGTCGCCCTGCAATTTGGGAGTAAGTTCTAGTCTATGAATTCCCTCGTGCGGTTTATCACTGGCCCCAAAACCTCGTGGGCGACGCTTCTGATCGGCTTAATCTTCGCTGTCTTGTCTTTCACTGTGTTTGCGGCCGAAGAATCGGATATTGCCCCCA
>JBIILX010000120.1:0-6041 GCA_044338275.1 Pontimonas sp. | reverse complement strand
AAGTGGGACGCCCTCGAAAAGGTTGCCATCGTCCGAAACACTTTTGAGAGGGTGGTCTCGGACTACCGTTGGCGACTATCAAAGTCTTCCTGGAGAAAGCCTTCCCTATCGACGTATCTCAAGGCGATCAAAGCTGGGCACAGTTTCGGAGGACTCATCCACCCCCAGCACGATACCTGGAACAGCTACTCAATCGATGGCAAGGTAGTTATTGATCGGTTCCTAAGGTTTGACCGGCTCGAAAACGGCATGGAAAATTTCCTCAGATCTAGAGCGCAAACTTCCTTCCCCCACCTAAGCAAACCTGCCAACGCAAACTCCAGAAAAAGTCAGGAGGATTGGATGAACCTCATTGGGCAGAACGAAGAAAGGCTTATTCGAGACATCTACGGGGAAGAAATTGAATTCTTCGGTTTTCACTTTTGACGTAGGGGACACCTATCTGGTTCCGGAAACATCCGTTCTTCATCCTCCCTGCGCAATTTACGCCCATCGTGCCCTTCTCGAGCAAGAGTGGCCCATTTAGCTTTTACCTGTCTCGAAATTGCGAATTGCAAACAAGCTCCCGAGAAATCCAAGGGTTTCACGAGTTCAATCCAGGAACGTTCGGCGCCGCACTTCTTTCCTTAGTCGGCAAAGCGGTGGCTCCAGGGGATCACACTCCATTACGCTCGTCTGCCAGCTCGAAACTCTCTACGTTGATTTCATCCGGCTCAGTCAGGTCCATCTCCTCGCCGTGAAGATAGTTTTCCTCAGACAATTGAAACGCGTTTCGCTCAAACTGCTCCGGCGCCCGATGCCAATTTGCGACCGATGAAACTAACGCCATCGCCAGTACCGCGAGGCAAATCTAGAATTTCTTGCCCGAAGCTTTGGTGCAGTGGCCGAGGGGTTTCGGGGCAAGGGTTGGAAGGAGAAACCTGTATTTAGAACCGTCTCGCACCGGGCCAAAATTTCCGGCTTACGAGGGCGCTGCTTAGGTCGTGGAGCTTGATTTTCGCGTGGTCCTTCATTCCGGTAGGTTCCATGTCGCCAACATCTGCAACACCAGTTTCAAGAAATGACGAACCTACATCAATCTGCCGTGTCTGCAGAGACTTCAACGCGGACGCGGTGACGCGTCCTCGGGAAGTTGACTCAGAAAGCGACAGCGCGTGCGACCGAGTCGTGAGAAACACGGCGTCGTACTTGAATTGTCGACTGTAAAAATCCATCTCCTTGGCCGAGGAAACGGGTGGCAACGTCGTGAAAAAATCCAAAAGCACCTGCACCCTAACAAGCCGGTGGAACCAGAAAGTCGTCATACTGCGCCTTTGATATGCGCGAACTCCGAAACCGACCCGCTCCTCGAGTGAAATGCCCGGCCAAGAGACTGCGGCTCGCGACCTTGTGAACGCCAGGCCGGCCACTTCCGGGGGATTATCCACTCCAGAAAGAACCCGATCGAAAACTCCGGACATCAGGGGTACGTTGACCCACGTAGGAAACTTGTCATCGATGCAAAAGTAGACCCAGTCATCGCCCCGCAGCCCTTCTAAGAGTGTCAAGACCGTATCGTGAAACCCTGGGGCTGTCTTGATGAACTTAATCCGACTACGCCCAGTTTTCGAACCTATCGACCTGTCCTGTTGATAGGGAACGAAGAATTCCAAGGGATGCCCTGGCCACAACTCTTCATACGACGCAATCATGTTCGCCGTAAACGGGCGGTAACTATCCTTTGTCATGACAATCGCGGGTACATGGGTCGCGCGTGACCTTGACATTTTGGGGCCGCAATCTGAGAGAGGGCACGCCAATTTTTTTGGGCGCGATTTATGCGGTAGCTGTAATCTGAACCCACTCTAGTCGAAAAATACTCAAAAAACCTACCTGCGCTTTATGATTATTTGAACCTGTGAGGTTGGATTCTTCGGAATCTCCCTCCCGGTATTTTGAGGATAAATCTTTTTTTCTCCGGAAACACCGGGTGTCATCGCGGGCCAGCGTCAACGGTTGAACTCTTCATTTAGAACATAGTGCGGGCTTCCCTAGCAACTGCTCGGTTGCCCTGTTAGAACTAGCCCGAAGCAAAAAGGCGATTGCCAGGATTGATGCTACAAAGTCGTTTTTCCTCGATGAAGAAAACCCCCAAGCCAACGCCTGGCCGCCCGGGTTTTCTGTTGGTACCGCTGGGTAACCCCGGAAAGCCTCAGCTCCGAGCCTGCTCTGCTCGGGAGTGACGACCGAGAAACTGAAGGGCAGAGATGTTCTCGACCCCACTTCCTTCGGAATCGGCCATGGCGACGACCTCGTCGTTCAAAGACAAGCTATACCGGCCCAGCCGGAACTCGCGATTTCTGGATTTTCTTTCCTCAAATTCCTTTCGTGACTTCGACATGTAATGGTGCAGGAATAACCGATTAGATTCCCGATACGCGTCTTCCTTGTCGGTCGTTGCTCCCCCGTTGGACCATACTGCCGGAGCGCTTCCTCGCCGCATCTCTGGCCAATGTGTGGAAGCCCGCCGCATAGCGCGAGGGTTCGCGATTGCCTTTGTCTTCATGGCTCTAGAGGGCAGCAGATTCCCAGAGCGATAGTCGATACAGCGACGGAATGTTCCAACAACCGAAGATGTCCGATCTCGATCATCAAGACCACCAGTGCCGAACACCCGCCATGGCAGCAAAACCAGATCCTCCGTCTCCATGCCCCGAAGGACTTCTGGAATGGTCGCTGCCTTGCTAGGAAACACAAATTCGTCTAGGTAAATAAACATCATCCAGCGATAACCGAATCCCCAATCAATCACGGCTCGTTGATAAGCCCCCGGTTGGCTTCCATCTCAATCCCTAACCGTCACGCTGGCCGGATAGTCGGCGAGTATGTCCCGCCCGTTATCGACTGACCCATTATCGAAGAGAAAAAAATGGTCGACACCAGCTTTGCGGTGGAACTCTAGCCACTCCTGTAGATAGGGCCCCTCGTCTCTAAAGATAGCGACTACAGCTAGATAGCCGACATGGGTCTGAGATATCTGGCAACGAATCGGCGCCGCTATTCCCTCGCGTATCTGCTTGAAATGCTTCCGGATTTTCCGATGCACCCGTCGGGCGGGCTCCAAAAACGCATTCATTCTTGCAGACTACCCCATGGACTCGAACCCGGAACCAACTGTTTAAGTGACAGAAAACGACCCCACTAACGAGGCGGTTTTTCCGCGGTTTACAAGCATCTGGGGAGACAGAGTGTGTCAGGAAATGTCAGGTTATCCGGATGGGTTCCTGACTTTTCTCCTTACATTTTTTTCCTGCGAAGCCTCAGGAGCTAGGAGTGCCAGAGTGCCTCGGGAGGGGCGAGAATCTACCGCCGCATTCCACGCTGTCTGACGTTGTTCGAGACGGCTATCACCCCGGCCAGCACGATGAGACCCAGAAGCGTCCAGCGAAGTGTGCCTGACAACTCAAAAGCCATCGACAGTTGACGGGTGTTGAGGAAAACAATCAAGAAGCCAACAAGGAGTCCCAATATTTGCTGGGGCACTTTCGTCAACAACCACGCTGCAATGGGTGCCGCGAAAACTCCACCGATGAGTAAAGCGACGACTGCATCCCAGGGAATAGCGCTAGCTCCCAGGCCAAAAAGGAACCCAATACTCGCGCTCAAAGCGACGACAAACTCGGCTGTGTTAGTGGTCCCAATGGCTTTTCGCGGTTCCAACACACTTGACACGGTCAGTGACGTCGTGACTACTGGGCCCCATCCTCCCCCTCCCGTCGAGTCAACAAAACCGCCGACTAGACCCAGAGGAATCAACCATCGCTTGCGGCCAACCCTGGGAGCTCTTTCGATTCTCTTCTCGATGAACCTCACGATGATCACTAACCCCAACGCCAGCAAGATCCCCGAGGTCCACGGGCGAGCAGCGCTCAGGTCGAGGTTGCTCAATAACATTGCCCCCACGAACGCGCCAAGAGACCCTGGAACTGCAATTTTGAGAAGTGTTGGCCAGTGGACATTCCCGAACTTGATGTGCGATAAACCGGAGACAGCTGTAGTGGCGACCTCTGCCAGATGAACGATTGCGGAAGCAGCCGCCGGACTATACGCAAGGAGGAGAAGCAAGCTTGTGGCGGAAACCCCGAAGGCCATTCCCATCGATCCGTCGATGAGTTGAGCCAAAAACCCCGAGACCGAAACAAGGAGCAAAACCCACATGCCAATACTTTACATATTTACCATCGTTTATGCAATAAATTTCGCTGTGGGCCGAGAGGTCCATTGAAGGTCGACCCCAGGTTGCCTTCCTAAGGAAGAATCTCGCGGAGAGTGGTTGTTTCCAGAAGCTCACGCTCCGCCGCTCGAAGCTTCAGCCAGACCTCCCCTAGGTTCACTGCGGAGCCGGTGTAGTCGAGGTTCTCGGGGCGAACTCCCCCGACCTGGGTGAGCGGGCCATCCACGGCTCGAATCACATCAGCAAGAGAAATTAGCTCCGGGGTTTTTGCGAGGCGATAACCGCCCTCCGGGCCTCTTGACGCCGTCACCAAACCCGCCCGGCGGAGATCGTTCAAGATTGTCGCGAGGTACCTGCGAGGAATATTCTGCGCCTCCGAGACCTCGTCCCGCGTGGCGGGGGTGGAGCGCTCTATCCGGGCAGCAACTTCAAGCACTGCTCTCAACGCGTAATCTGTTCTTAAATTGATGTGCACCCATACAGTGTGTCAAATAGAACGATGATGTGACTTGTACACCCCCCGGGACTCGAACCCGGAACCCACTGATTAAGAGTCAGTTGCTCTGCCAATTGAGCTAGAGGTGCGTGTAACGGCGTGTAAACATTATCAGCTTGTGCAGTGCGCGCCAGACCCTCTCTCGGCTGGGGCCCAAGGCCGCACGCCACAAAGTGCTTTACGCTAGTGCCGACAATAGTTTCTTGCCAAAAGGACCAGACCATGACTGATACCCGACTAAGCCCCGGGAGCGCAGCGCCCCAATTCACCCTCGCAGACAAAGACGGCAAGACTACTGCCCTGTCTGAATTCCGCGGGAAAAAGGTCATTCTCTACTTCTACCCGGCAGCCAGCACGCCGGGGTGCACTACCCAGGCGTGTGATTTCAGAGACAACATGGCATCGCTCCAGAGCGCAGGGTATGTGGTGCTCGGCGTCTCCAAGGACAAGGGTGGGGCTCTGCAGAAGTTCGCCACAGAGGAGAACCTGCCCTTCCCCTTGCTGAGCGACCCAGATCTTGCCGTCCACAACGCATATGGGACCTACGGCGAGAAATCGATGTACGGGAAGACGGTGATGGGTGTGATCCGTTCAACATTTGTCATCGACGAAAACGGCGTCCTCGCTCACGCCCTCTATAACGTCAAGGCAACCGGCCACGTGGCAAGCCTGAAAGACAAGCTGGGGGTCTAGAAGTCCTTGTTCGATGACCCGAGGTGCTTGCTCACCGAGGGTGAGAACAGAAGCAACGCCAGAACCACTAGCGCTGGCACCAAAAGGCCGCTCCCGATGTCAGGTCTGGCGAACAGCCCTTGGTTACTCGCTACACCAACTGCACCTTGAAGAACCTGCCAGACCAGAGCCGACCCTCTGGCAAAAGCCTTTCCCTGGGCGAACCCAAGAGTGGTGAGCCCAATCCAGGCAGTGGCGGCGATTGTAATCATCACTAGGCCCGCCGCCGAGGAAAAAGAATCCGGAGTTTTGACCACCAGCTGGTACACGAGTAAACCTGAGAGACCTAGTAAAACCAGGGTTTCAACCATGAGCACCAGGGCGACGATCGCCACTGCGGGAGCTCTGAAAGCTGATGGATTCATGACAGTTTTCTAGAAAATCCTTGATTACCCGGCTGTTTTGTGGGAGTCTATCCCGAGTTGTCGTGGCGTTCACACCGGAGTGGGCCACCTGCATGACCTCCCGGAACCGCACTCTTCACAGCACTTCTTGTTGAGTCCCCCGGTTGTCACGAAACCCTCTACATATCAAGGAGCACCCATGGACTGGCGCGATAGAGCAGCCTGCCTCACCGTTGACCCCGAGCTTTTCTTCCCG
>JBIILX010000013.1:0-20799 GCA_044338275.1 Pontimonas sp. | reverse complement strand
CCTCCCGTAGGAGTCTGGGCCGTGTCTCAGTCCCAGTGTGGCCGGTCACCCTCTCAGGCCGGCTACCCGTCGTCGCCTTGGTGAGCCATTACCTCACCAACTAGCTGATAGGCCGCGAGCTCATCCCTGACCGAAGTTCTTTCCAACTGATGACCATGCGATCTCAGTTCGTATCCGGTATTAGCACCGATTTCTCGGAGTTATCCCAGAGTCAGGGGCAGATTGCTCACGTGTTACTCACCCGTTCGCCACTAATCCAGTAGGAGCAAGCTCCCACTTTCATCGTTCGACTTGCATGTGTTAAGCACGCCGCCAGCGTTCGTCCTGAGCCAGGATCAAACTCTCCGTAATTAGCTTGTTAGCCGGTGTTTCCACCGACAGACTTGCTGCCGAATGCTAGGCATTCAGGCGAGTTTGTTCTGACTAAATGACTTGTCTACTGACTTGTCCAATTTAATCCAAAGGAATCTCTTTGACAGGATTGCTCCTGCCAACGAGGTTATTTGGCATTGACTTAGTGCACACTGTTGAGTTCTCAAGGATCGGGCGTCGCTGACTCCACCACCAGTTTCCCGATGAGGCGTCGGACGTCTGTCCGTCTTGCTTGTCTCCAGCGCAGCTTTCTGAGCCTGGAACCAACCCGCCCCGACTGGGGGTGTTTTGGCCCGGCGCTGTGAAACGCTGGATTCGCAAGTCTAGTGAGATGAATCCCCCACTGCAAGTGGTGAATGGTCCGACTAGATGAAGTCCCGCTTGAGGCCAACTGAGCTGCTGCTCGACGTCGACCTTTGGGGTGACAACTTTCCAACTATAGGGGCGCCCTCGGATGTTGACAAATCACTGTCATCTCGGGCGTGTCGAACCTAGTACCGTGACAACACTTCGTGAAGTCGCAGAGCTTTCTGAGCAACAGATTTTCGCGATTCTCGGCCAAGTTGCTCCAGTCGTGAGGGTAACCAAGCCCTCAGCTCGGCATCTGTTTTCGCCCACTCCACCAAGGTTTCCATGGTCTTGATCAGGACAATCCAGTCCCCGGAGGTATTCAGGTGCTCTTTCATTACGTCCGTGGCTCTGCTGCGCTGGACCGACGAGAGCATAGGGCCGAGCGTCAGAAGAATCTCAGCGATGGTCCACTGAGCCGAAGGTTGCCGGAGTGCGACGACCCAATCGATTACCGCGTCCAACTCGTGGTGAACCCATTCTGGTTCGGCCCAGGCCACTCTCTTGAGCGCACTGGAAACCCGGAGTCGCACTACCTCATCGTCACTGGCATAGCTAGCGATGAGCGCCGGGAGGAGAGACCGATCAGCAATGACGTCCTGTGCAACCGAGACGGTGTTTCCCAGCGAGTTTGGATGGCCGCCACTCAGCCTGGCTTCGAAAGAGGCAGGACTAGGCATAATTCAGGGCTGCGAGAGTCTTCTTGCCTCTCTTGAGAAGCACGGCAGTGGGGTGAGGCGGCCTGGCTCCCCCGATTTCCGCTGTTTCTTCGGTGACGGCAACGTTGTTGATGCTTACACCGCCCTGGCTAATCGCCCGCCTGGCCTCGGAGACGCTCTGACACAGCCCTGTTGCAACCAAGGCCTCCGCCACCGTCATTGAGGCCGTTACCGAGGCGCCGGGTAGTTCGGCAAGCGCCTGGGCGAACACGTCAGGATCGAGAGTCTCGAGAGAGTCTTTTCCAAAGAGCGCCTCTGACGCTTCGTGGACGCTCTGCGTGATGGCTGCGCCGTGAACAAGCGCTGTGACCTCGTGGGCGAGGCGCTTCTGGGCGCTGCGACGATGAGGCTCCTCCGCCACTTCGGTGGCGAGAGCCTCAATCTCCGCCCGTGTGAGGAAGGTGAAAATCTTGAGGCGGTCGATCACGTCGCGGTCATCTGTGTTGAGCCAGAACTGATACATCGCCCAAGGGCTGGTCAATTCGGCATCAAGCCAAATGGCGTTGCCTTCAGACTTGCCAAACTTGGTGCCATCGGCATTGGTAATCAGCGGCGTGCCAAGAGCATGGACGCTGATTCCTAAAGCCTTGTGGATGAGATCTGTGCCGCTGGTGAGGTTGCCCCACTGATCAGACCCACCGGTCTGAAGCACGCACCCGTAGTTCTCGTGCAGCTTTAGAAAGTCCATTCCCTGCAGAATCTGGTACGAGAACTCGGTGTACGAGATGCCAGCATCGGAGTTCAACCGCGCAGCAACGGCATCTTTCTTGAGCATGGTGCCCACCCGGTAGTACTTGCCCACATCGCGCAAGAAGTCAATCGCCGAGAGATCCTTGGTCCAGTCCAGGTTGTTCACCAATTGCGCGGCAGCGCTTCCGCCAAAGTCCAAGAACCGCGAAATCTGGTCTCCTAGGCGGCCCACCCACGCGGCAACAACGTCGGGTTCATTGAGCACTCGCTCTGCCGTGGGCTTCGGGTCACCGATGAGGCCAGTGGAGCCTCCTACCAGGGCCAGGGGCTTGTGGCCAGCAAGCTGAAGCCTGCGCATCACCAACAGCTGGACCAAGTTACCCAAGTGAAGGCTTGGGGCTGTGGGGTCAAAGCCGCAGTAGTAGGTGATGGGCTCGCCTGCGAGCGCCTGGGCGAGGGCCTTCTCATCAGTGGAGACGTGAATCAGCCCACGCCACGTCAACTCTTCCCACAAAGAAGGGAAAGCTTTGTCGTTGGTCTGCTCGCTCACGACACGATTATCTGGCCCGGACACGCGCCCCAGGCTATCAGCGCCGTAACACAGGGTCATGTAGAGACATCACCGGGAGTTTTTAGAAACCCTGAGGCTCTCTAGTCGATATCGAGCGACTCGATCAGCTTCGCCAAGCGAGCGCGCTGCTTGGCAACTTGAGCCGGTGCTGTTCCCCCGGCGCCCGCTTTGCGGGCCACGGAGGCCCCAGCAGTCATGACGCTGCGCGCCGCGGGAGTGAGGTGAGGCGAGAGTGCGGTCAAATCGGCATCGGATACGTCATGAAGCTCAAGGCCCTTGGATTCACAGTGCGCAACTAGCTGGCCCACAATTTCGTGGGCGTCACGGAAGGGCACGCCCTGCTCGACCAAGAAGTCGGCAACATCAGTAGCCAAGGCGAAACCCTTGGTCGCTTGTTCTTCCATCCGGTCATAGTTGAGGGTCATCGAGGCGATCATGCCGGCCATTGCCGGCATTACGAGCAGCAGAGTGTCGACAGAGTCGAACACTGCCTCTTTGTCCTCTTGCAGGTCGCGGTTATAGGCAAGCGGCAACGCCTTCAGCGTGGCGAGCAACCCGGTCAGATTGCCAATAAGGCGGCCAGTTTTTCCGCGAGTGAGTTCCGCGATGTCAGGATTCTTCTTTTGCGGCATCATCGAGGATCCAGTCGCATAGGAGTCGTGGAGTGACATGTAGCCAAACTCGGCCGAAGTGAGGATCACGATTTCCTCAGCCAGGCGCGAAAGATCAATCCCAATCTGGGTGGTGATGTATAGGAACTCCGCAACCGAATCCCTCGACGAGGTCCCATCGAGAGAGTTGTCCATGACGCCCTGGAAACCCATCTCACGAGCGATTCCCTCAGCGTCTAAGCCGAGCCCACCACCGGCCAACGCACCGCCGCCATAGGGGGAAACATTGTTGCGCTTGGCCCAATCATCGATGCGCGAAATATCGCGCACCAGAGGCCAGGCGTGAGCCAGCAGGTAGTGAGCGACCAGAACAGGCTGAGCGTGCTGGAAGTGTGTGCGCCCTGGCATAACCCGCTCCCCCGCTTCCTCAGAACGGGAGATCAGGATTCTCACCAGCTCACTGAGGATGTGGCGAATCGCCCGCGACGTGTCTCGCATATAGAGCCGAATGAAGGTGGCAATCTGGTCATTTCTACTGCGACCAGCGCGCAAACTTCCGCCAACTTCAGGCCCAACCGCCTCAATCAGGACGCGCTCGAGCCAGCCGTGAACATCCTCGTCGTGCTCCCCCGGCGCGATGGTGCCAGCGGCAAAGTCTTTACCAATCTTGGCCAACGCTGATTCAAGCGCCTTCAGGGAAGCTGCAGTCAACAGACCGCGGTCCTTCAGCGCCTTGGCGTGAGCCTTGGTGGCATCCAAGTCATAGGGCACCAGGCGCCAGTCAAAATGCGTGGACTTGCTCAAGCGCTGCATCTCGAAGCTTGGGCCCGAGCCAAACCGGCCGCCCCACAGGGCGCCCTCGTGTGTTTGGCCGGACATGGCAGCTATCCCTCGTTCTTTGCGTGCCGCTTGGCGGAAATCTTGCTCGGCAGAGACCACAGCTCGATGAAACCCTTCGCGTGAGACTGATCGAAGGTGTCTCCCGTGTCGTAAGTGGCAAGGTCAAAGTCGTAAAGGCTCTGATCCGACATCCGACCTGTGACCATGGCAACGCCGGACTGCAGCTTCAGGCGAATGTCTCCAGAGACGTGGCGCTGCGTGTGTGCGATGAACGCATCGAGGCTGCGCTTGAGGTCGGAGAACCACAGTCCGTCATAGACCAGATTCGCCCAGTCAGCCTCAATCTTGCGCTTGTAACGGCCCAAATCGCGCTCCAGGACTAGGTTCTCAAGCTCCTCGTGCGCCGTAATCAAGGCGATACCGGCGGGTGCTTCGTACACCTCACGGCTCTTGATGCCCACCAGTCGGTCTTCGATGATGTCAATTCGGCCAACACCGTGGCGGCCTGCCACGGTGTTCATGATCTCTATGGCCTGCAGTGGTGTAACAGCTTTGCCATCAATCGCGACAGGGATGCCCTCCGCGAAGCGGATGACGACATCTTCTGCTGGGAGGCCCTTGGCCGGGTCGTCCGTGTATTCCCAGACTCCATCGCCTGGAGCATTCCAGGGATCCTCGAGCAATCCGGTCTCAACAGCGCGGCCCCAGACGTTCTTGTCCACGGAATAGGGGTTCTTCTTGCTCTGCTTGATGGGAAGTCCGTGTTCTTCTGCGTAGGCAATTGCTTTGTCTCTGGTCAAAGCCAAGTCACGAATCGGGGCGATGCTAGTGAGCTCTGGCGCCAGGGCAGCAACAGCCGCTTCGAAACGAACCTGGTCGTTTCCTTTACCGGTGCAGCCGTGAGCCACGCTGTCGGCGCCAAGCTCGCGGGCAACCCGGGCTAGGTGCTTGGAAATTAATGGCCTCGACAGCGCAGACACCAAGGGATAACGCTTTTGGTAGAGGGCATTGGCGCGAAGCGCAGGCATGACAAAGTCAGTAGCGAACTCGTCCTTGGCATCGACGACAATTGCCTCAACAGCGCCGCAATCGAGCGCCCTCTGGCGGATGTCTTCCATGTCTTCGCCGCCCTGGCCGACATCAACGGCAAGCGCGACAACCTCTTTACCGGTCGCGTCCTTCAACCAGCCAATACCTACGGATGTGTCGAGGCCACCGGAATACGCTAAAACGACTCGTTTGGACACTGACGCCACTGCTTTCTCTCAAATGTGCACACCAACAGGGGGTGAAACCTAAGTCTACTGGCCAGCCTGTCGTCGCTCTGCGCGCTCCAAGAGCCACACCATCAGGGCTTTTTGAGCATGAAGCCTGTTCTCTGATTCATCCCAAATCACGCTCTGCGGGCCATCGATGACCTCCGCTGCCACTTCATACCCACGGTCGGCTGGCAAACAGTGCAGGAAGATCGCGTCACTGGCAGCCTTCGCCATCAGTGACTCATCCACCTGATATCCGGCGAAGGTGGAAAGTCGCTGGGCTTTCTCATCCTCTTTACCCATAGACACCCAGGTGTCGGTGACGACAACGTCCACTCCGGCAACAGCGGCCTCGGGATCATCCAAAACCGTGATTGACCCACCAGTCTTTCCTGCCAAAGCGGTGGCATCGACGAGGACTGCAGGGTCCGGGGAGAACCCAGCCGGGCAGGCGAGTCGTACGTTCATACCGGCGTTAGCGCCAGCCAACAGATAGCTCTGGGCCATATTCGAGCGACCATCTCCGAGGAAAGCCACCGTGGTTCCCTGAAGGGAACCCTTGTGCTCACGGATGGTGAGGAGGTCAGCCAAGAGCTGGCAGGGGTGAAAATCATCACTCAGAGCGTTCACTACGGGCACCGTGGTTCCCGCGGCCATTTCTTCAAGGCCTGCCTGGGCATACGTGCGCCACACAATTGCTGCCACCATCCGCTCCAGCACGCGGGCTGTGTCAGAGGGGGTTTCTTTTCCACCAAGCTGCGAGTTGGCGGTGGAAATGATCAGTGGCTGGCCGCCCAAGTCGGCAATGCCCACCGCGAAGGACACCCGGGTCCTGGTGGATGACTTGTCAAAGATGACCGCCACTGTTTGTGCACCTGCCAGAGGGCGCTTCCCGTAGCGGTCAGCCTTCATGGCTATAGCAAGATCGAGAATCTCCGTTTGCTCTGCCGGGGTGATGTCATCATCACGCAAGAAGTGTCTGGTCATGATGCCACTACCTCAGTCCCTATTCCCTCAGCGGTGAAAGCTTCCAACAGCACCGAGTGCGCGAGGCGTCCATCAATGATGGCGGCTTTGGCAACACCGCCTCGCACTGCATCCAGACACGCGGTCATCTTCGGAATCATTCCGCTCTCCAGCCCCGGAAGCAAGCCTTCCAACTCGGTAGCGCTCAGGCTGGAAATCAGTGATTCGGCGTCTGGCCAGTGTCGATACAGGCCCTGCACATCAGTCAGCAGCACCATTTTCTCAGCACCCAAAGCAATGGCGAGGGCCGCCGCGGCCGAATCCGCATTCACATTGAGTAACGATGTCCCATCATCGCCTGGAGCGAGGGACGACACCACAGGAATCTTCCCGGCATCGAGCAAATCGTGGATAACACCGGGGTTCACCTGCACCACGTCGCCCACATAACCCAGATCCACCGGCACGCCATCCACTAGAGCGCCGCGCTTGCGTGCGACCAAAAGGTTCTCGTCCTCTCCGGAGAGCACGACGGCTAAATCGCTGTGGCGATTAATCCGCTGTGCCACATCAGCGCTGATGGTGTTGCGCAACACATCGCGAACCACAGGAATTGCTTGGGTGCTGGTGACGCGATATCCGCCCCGGAACTCGCTCGGTATGCCTTTGGCCTCGAGCGCCTGCGTGATTTGGGGGCCGCCGCCGTGAACGACGACGGGCTTCACTCCCACAGTGGCAAGAAAGACCATGTCATCGGCGAAAGACTGCATCAGCTCGCCATCACCCATCGCGTTGCCGCCGAGTTTGATCACAAAGATGCTGCCCTGGAACCTGCGCATCCAGGGCAATGCTTCGGTGAGCGTTGCCGCTTTGCGCAACGCCTCAAGGGACGAATTCGTCATCGCTTCCATGGCTAGCTCGAGTACGCGCTGTTCTCGTGGACGTAGTCGGTGGTCAGATCATTCGTCCACACGGTCGCGCTCGCGCCACCGGCGTGCAATTCAATGAGGACGTGGGTTTTGCGGGGGGTCAAGTCAACCTCGGTGCGAGGCCGATCTGGAGCGCCCTGGTGACAGACCCGGACACCGTTCATCGACACATCAACCCCATACACATCAAAGCTGGCATCCGCGGTGCCGATCGCGGCCAGTACTCTGCCCCAGTTGGGGTCGTTGCCAAAAATGGCGGCTTTGAAAAGGTTGTTCCTGGCGACCGAGCGACCCACCGCAACGGCTTCGCTCTCGCTCAGCGCCCCCGTTACTTCGATGGCAATCTCGTGGCTGGCGCCCTCGGCATCGGCATGCAACTGCAGGGCAAGATCACGACAGAGCGCCCTCAAAGCGCTCTCGAACTCGTCAACATCAGGCGTTATTCCACTCGCGCCAGAGGCCAGCAAGCTGACCTGATCATTGGTGGACATGCAGCCATCGGAATCAAGCCGATTGAAGGTGACCTCGCTCGCGCGGCGTAACGCGCGATCAAGCTGTTCGGCTTCCATCAGGGCATCCGTCGTGATGACTACGAGCATCGTGGCAAGTCCAGGCGCCAGCATCCCAGCGCCCTTGGCCATTCCCCCGAGCGTGACAACACCAAAAGCTGTAGTCAACGTGAACTGAGCCATTTTGGGCTTGGAGTCTGTGGTCATAATGGCCCGAGCGGATTCTTGACCAGAACCCTCGGACGAATCACGGCGGGCAACCGCCTGCGAAATACCGTTGATGAGCGCACCGGCTGGCAACAACTCGCCAATCAATCCGGTGGAGCAGACCAAGATGTCCGAAGCGCTCGTGTCCCCGAGTTCCTCGGCAAGCTTCTCAGCACTCTGATGGGTGAGAGCAAAGCCCTCGGGGCCGGTGAAACAGTTGGCGCCACCGGAGTTCAACACGATGGCCTTCACCTGGCCATCGGCGATCGCCTGCTCGGACCACAGAATGGGGTGCGCTTTGGCTCGGTTACTGGTGAAGACTGCCGCAGCGCTGAAAGAGGGTCCCTCATTCACGACGACGGTGAGGTCGGGGCCGCCCTGAGATTTGAGTCCAGCGGCAACGGTCCCAGCACTAAATCCAGCGGCCTCAGGAAAACCCAGTGCGATATTCATGCTCTGCACCGCAGCACCCGCGGTGCCCTTGACCAAGTTGTCAATTGCTGCAACCACAATCACCCGATTAACCGCCTCATCGAGAGCGACACCGAGTGCGATTGTGTTACTGCCCAGCACATCGGCTGTCGCCGGGAAAGCGCCAAGTTCCATGACCCGGACGAAGGGTTCGTTGGCATATGCCGAAGAGAGCGCGTCGTGGAGTTTCTTCGCGCTCTGAGGCGAGGCAAGCTGTGCACTCACGGTGGCGAGGATGCCCCGCGACATCGGCACAAGGACCGGGGTCATGGACACACTGACCGCAGAACCACTGGCAATCTGAAGATTCTGAGCAATTTCTGGCAGATGCCGGTGCGTGCCACCGACCGCATAGGGCTTGGCTGAGCCCAGGAGCTCCGCCCCCAAAAGATCCGCCCGCAATGAGCGACCAGCCCCGGATGAACCCACCGCAAGCACGGCCGAAATGTCATCGGCCTGAATGACTCCCGCCGCCAGCAGCGGGGCCATCGCGAGCGTCACCGCGGTGGCATTGCACCCAGGGGCAACGACGGCCGAGGCCTCCGCGAGCCGCTCACGCTGGGAGGCGCCCTCGTGCCGGGGAAGCTCTGGCATGCCATAGACAAAGGGCGTGTGGTGAACCCCGCCATAGAACTTGGCCCATGCGGCGGAATCGACGAGGCGGCGATCAGCGCCAAGATCAATGAGCAGCCGCGGATTTCCCGATGCGACGAGCGTGTCACCAAGAGACCCAGACTCCCCGTGAGGAAGCGCAAGGACTACAACGTCGTGGCCGGCCAACACCTCTGGTGTTGTCGCCTCAAAACTCTGATTAGCAAGACTGGCCAAATGCGGGTGAACCGAGGCAACCGAGTCCCCCGCGTGCGAGTGGGCGGTCAGTGTGAGGGCGGCCACCTCGGGGTGATCGGCCAGCAGGCGCGCCACTTCACCACCGGCGTAGCCACTGGCGCCGGCAATTGCAACCCGCAGAGTCATAACGACAACCTTAGACCAGTTATTGAACCTAGGGCAGGGGAATTAAGCGCGAAGTACTGCGCCAAATTTCTTGGCGGCAAGGGCAACGCCCCGCTCTTTAGCCTCGGTCGCCTCGACCTGGGTAAGCGTTCGGTCATCAGCCCGGAAACGCAGCGCAAAGGTCAAGGAGCGCTGTCCCTGCTCAATCCCCTCCCCGCGATAGTCATCCACCAGGAATGCCGATTCCAGTAGCTCCCCACAGCCCTCAATAAGGACATCGCGCACCGCGGCTGCGGGAATATCCAGGGAGGCCAGGAGCGACACATCCTGGGTCGCAGCGGGATAGATAGACAGTGGGTGCGCAACGTGGGGCTCCTGGCCGCGCGCTGCAATCAGTGCGTCAACATCGAGAGAGAACACCGCCACCCGGCCGACAAGATCACGGGTCCTGGCGATGCGAGGCAGGAGTTCCCCGACGAACCCGACTGCCGTTTCGCCCACCAGAAGTTCGGCATATCGCCCGGGGTGGAAAGCGGGATGAGTGGCTTGGGCAACAGTGAGCTCCGCGCCGGTGGCCCTTGCTGCAGTGCGCGCGGCATCTAGAGCGTCTCCAACCTCGAAGGCTCTCGCCTTCGAGCCAGGAGTCTTCTCGAGGGCGTTGCCGAGGAACACACCTGCCACATTCCAAGGCTGGTGCCCGGTTGAGGCATAGAGCTCGGCTGCAACCTTCGCGTCGGGCTTCTTCGCGCCCGCAGGAATGTCGGTGGTGCCAAGAGATCCGGATCCAAGGTGAAAAACAAGACCAACCTCATAGAGGGCTAGGGAGGTGAAGCCTCTCGACAGGTTGCGCTGCGCAGTCTCCAGCAGGCCAGGAACCAAACTCACCCGCATGCGATTCACCAGGGAGTCAAGAGCATTGGCGAGGACCACGTCGTTCTCGGTCTGACCGAAAAGCACGTTGTCCTCGTGAGAGACGAAGGGATAGGCAAGAACTTCGGTCATCCCGCTGGCAGCCAGAGCATTGGCCAGGCGGCGCCTGGCTGCCTGGGCGTGGCTGAGGCCACGACCAGACGGTGCTGGCGGAAGCGCAGAGGGAATCTTGTCATAGCCGACAATCCGCGCTACTTCTTCGACTACGCCAGGCGCATCAACAATGTCGGGTCGCCAGGATGGTGGGGTCACAGTGAGGCCGGCAGCCTTTTCGTCCACGGTCGCGCCGATGGAGCGCAGAATTTGGGCGGTGGACGAGGGGTCCACATCCATGCCCGTGAGAGCCATCACGGCATCGTGAGCGAGGTGAACAGGAGCGTACTGGCCAGCTCCTGGCTCAAACACCGAGGCACCGAGAGTGTCTCTGGTCCCACCGGCGTAGCGCTCCAAGAGTTCCACCGCGCGCTCGGCGGCGGCCGCTGCCACCATCGGGTCAACGCCTCGGGCAAAGCGCTTGGATGCTTCGCTTGGCAACTTGTGGCGCCTGGCAGTGCGGGCAATGGAGACCTGATCGAAGCCGGCCGCTTCGATCAGAACATCGCGGGTCGCATCCGTAATCTCGGTGGACAGGCCACCCATCACTCCGGCAAGGCCAATCGGGCCAGACCCATCGGTAATCAGAAGGTCTTCAGGATCTAGAGTGCGCTCGAGCCCATCCAGAGTGGTGAGCTTCTCCCCCGACTTCGCTCGACGGACGGTTATTCCACCGGTGAGCCGATCAAGGTCGTAGCCGTGCAAGGGCTGCCCCATCTCGAGCATCACGTAGTTGGTGATGTCTACTGGCAGGGAAATCGAGCGAATGCCAGATAGCACGAGTCTGGCGACCATGAACGGCGGGGTGGGCAGGGTCGGGTCAATACCGCGCACCGTGCGAGCGACAAAAGCGTGGCACCCCTGGGTCCCGCGAATGGGTGCCCCATCCGAGAGAGCGATCTCAAAACCGGAACCAGGAAGGGGAGTGACGCTAAGAGCGGGGTCCTGGAACTTGGCACCCGTGGCGTGGTGATATTCGCGTGCTATTCCCCGAATCGAGAGCGCGTAACCCCGATCCGGTGTGACGTTGACCTCCACTGCGACATCGTCAAGGCCGAGCAGGCTGATGGCATCAGTGCCGACTTCAGCCGAGATGCCCATCGTGACTAAACGCAGAATCCCGGTGTGGTCATCGCCAAGCCCGAGCTCTTTGGCCGAGGCAATCATGCCATCAGAGGTATGCCCATAGGTGCTCCGGGCAGAAATGGGAAACGGCCCCGGCAACACGGAGCCCGGCAGAGCAACAACAACCTGGTCGCCCACAACAAAATTGTGGGCTCCACAGACAATCCCGCGCACAGCGGGAGCATCCGGGGCGTCTTTGGTCGCAACCTTCACTTGGCACCAGCGAATGGTCTTTCCATTGCTTTGGGGTTCATCGACGAAATCGAGGACTTCCCCGACAACCACGGGGCCGGTGACCTCGAAGCGGTGGATGTCTTCTTCTTCGAGGCCGACTGAGACCAGTGCCTCGTGAACAGATTCTGGGGTGGTCTTCGCCGGAAGTTCGACGTATTCGCCAAGCCAGGACAGTGGGACGCGCACTAGACCACCATCCCGAACTGGCCGGAGAATCGAACATCGCCTTCGACCATGTCGCGCATGTCCTGCACGTTGTTTCTGAACATGAGCGTGCGCTCAATGCCCATGCCAAAGGCAAAGCCTTGATATTCCTCGGGGTTAATCCCCGCGGCGCGCAAAACGTTGGGGTTCACCATGCCACAGCCACCCCACTCAATCCACCGCGCTCCCCCGCTAAAGGTCGGGTGCCAAATATCGAGCTCGGCGCTTGGCTCAGTGAAGGGGAAATAGTTCGGCCTCAACCGAATCTTGGCTTCGTCGCCAAACATCGCGCGGGCTAGGTGCTCGAGGGTTCCGCGCAGGTGGGCCATCGTGAGGCCTTTATCAATAGCGATGCCCTCAATTTGGTGGAACACCGGAGTGTGGGTGGCATCGAGTTCGTCGGTTCGATAGACCCGCCCGGGAGCGACCACATAGACCGGCAATTCCCGTTCCAGAAGAGAACGGATTTGAACCGGACTCGTGTGCGTGCGCAGCACCACGTGGCGATCCACTGGCTCCACAAAGAACGTGTCCTGCATGGCCCGAGCAGGGTGATCGGCATCGAAGTTCAGGGCGTCAAAGTTGAACCATTCGTGTTCGAGCTCTGGACCCTCGGCAATCTCCCACCCCATGGAGACAAAGACATCAGCCATGTCTTCCATGAGGACGCTCAGTGGATGCCTGGCTCCCTGATGGCGCCTGGCGCCAACAGCGGTCATGTCCAGAGCCTCCTCCTGGAGGCTTGTGGCTTCTTCGGCGGCCTCTAGGAGCGCCTCAGCCTTTTGGTAAGCGGCTTGAACCGCTCCCTTGGCCTCACCCATGAGCTTGCCGGCCTCAGCTTTCCGGTCTGCTGGCACGTCGCGCAGGGTGGCATTGAGTAACGACAGCTCTGATCGCTCACCGAGGTGGGTCGTTTTCTCTCTCTTGAGCTCGTCTAGTGTCGTCGCGCGCGAGAAGGCGTCCACCGCTCCAGCAACAGCCGAAGCGATGCTTTCCGCGGAAATTTCATGAGACGAGGACACGAGGGCCAAGTCTACAAGGCGCAAGGGCTAGCGTCGTTTGGCAAATGCCGACTCATATAAACACACGGCAGCAGCAGTCTGCAGGCTCAACGACTCAGCCTGGCCAAAGATCGGCACAGACACCACGGCATCGGCCAGCGCCTCATCCTCATCGCTCAAGCCGTGTGCTTCATTGCCAAGCAGCCACGCGACGGGTTTGCTGAGGGCGCCCGAATCACGGACCTCACTCAAGCTTTGGCCACCGGCATCAGTGGCCAGAACGGATAATCCGGCGGCGCGAAGCGCAGCAATCGTCTCCCCCACATCCACCCCCACCACAACCGGGACATGAAAAATGCTGCCGGTGCTGGCCCGGACTGCTTTCGGGTTGAAAACATCAACGCTCTCGGCAGTGACCACCACGGCATCAGCACCAGCGGCGTCCGCCGTGCGGATGATGTTGCCGACATTGCCGGGATCTTGAACTTGGTGCAGCACTGCGATCAGCGCTGGCTTCTTCGCCAGCACATCACCGAGTGTCACATCGTTGAAACCACACACTGCCACCACACCTTGCGGAGTGACGGTGTCCGCCATCTCCTCGAGCACCTTTTCGGTAGCGAGCGTCAACTGAAGGCGGTGCTCGGCGGCCAAGGACACTAGGTCTTTGTGACGGTCCATGGCTGCTTGAGTAATGAACACATCGACAATGAGCTCTGGCCTGGTGAGCAGAGCTTCCCTCACTGCCTGCGGGCCTTCCACCAAGAACAGGCGCGCTTCCATGCGACGCTGCTTCTTCGCAAGCTTCGCCACAGCACGAACAGCGGGTGACCTGGGGTTTTCTAGCACGTGACCAGAGTATGTGTCTGGGCCAAACGCCAGCTGAAGGCTCGCTTAACGGCCGATAACAACAAACGCCACGCGCAGGAAGCGCGTGGCGTTTGTAGCGGAACCAGAAACTACTTGATGACTGGTGCCGAGGTGTCCTTGGGCAGAGCCTTCTTGGCTTCCTCAACGAGCGTGGCGAAAGCGCCGGGCTCGTGGATCGCCAACTCGGCGAGCATGCGACGGTCAACCTCAATACCGGCAAGACCGAGGCCCTGGATAAAGCGGTTGTAGGTCATGCCATTCGCGCGAGCACCAGCGTTGATGCGCTGAATCCAGAGGCGACGGAAGTCACCCTTGCGTGCGCGACGGTCGCGGTAGCTGTAAACGAGCGAGTGGATGACCTGCTCTTTTGCCTTGCGGTACAGCCTGGAGCGCTGCCCGCGGTAACCCTGAGCGCGCTCGAGAACTACCCGACGCTTCTTGTGTGCGTTTACCGCATTCTTTACACGTGCCATGATTCTTGTCCTTTGTGGTCAGGCTTATTTCGAGAGCAACTTCTTGATGACTTTGGCGTCCGCTGGTGCGACAACCTGTTCCTGGTTGAGGCGGCGGGTTACTTTGCTGGACTTCTTCTCCAGGTTGTGGCGCATTCCTGCACCCTGCTTCATGACCTTGCCGGTGCCGGTCAGTTTGAAGCGCTTCTTCGTTCCCGAGTGGCTCTTCTGCTTAGGCATCTGTCTCTTCCTTCTTTTCTGTGGTGGTCTTGGGGGCGGCCTTGGCTACCTTTGGCGCTGCTGGAGCTTTTGGTGCCACTGGAGCCTTCGCGGCTGGTGCTTTCGCTGCTACCGGCGCTTTCTCGGCTACCGGTGCTTGTGCGGGAGCCGGGGCTTCCTCGAGGACTACCTCCGGCTCGCTCTCGCGGGCTGGTTTTGCGGTCTTCGCTTTGGCCTGGGCTGCTTTGGCATCTGCTTTCGACTTCAACGGAGCAATGATCATCACCATGTTGCGACCATCAATGGTCGGGGTGAATTCCACAATTCCGTGTTCGGCCACGTCCTCGGCAAAACGCTGCAGAAGTCGAACACCCTGTTCTGGTCGTGATTGCTCACGCCCGCGGAACAAAATCATCGCCTTGACCTTGTCGCCTGCTTGCAAGAAGCTCTCTGCACGCTTGCGCTTGGTCTCGTAGTCGTGCGTATCGATTTTCAGTCGAAACCGAACCTCTTTGAGGATGGTGTTCGCCTGGTTCTTGCGGGCTTCCTTGGCTTTCTGTGCTGCCTCATATTTGAACTTGCCGTAGTCCATAACCTTGACTACCGGTGGGTTCGAATTAGGTGACACTTCGACCAAGTCGAGGTCAGCTTCTTGAGCTAACCGCAGAGCCACGTCAATGCGCACGACTCCGACCTGCTCACCTTCGGGTCCCACGAGGCGAACCTCGCTTGCCCGAATGCGGTCGTTAATCCTGGGATCGCTGATGCCTGTCTCCTGTTCTGTCAGCGTTTGTTTCACGCGATAGACAGACAAACCCCATAGCCGTGTTGACTATTTCGCACCCTTGACGCTGTGAATCTGATGAGATTCACGGAGTACAACGACCCGGTAGCCTTAGTCCTGCAGGCCCACGCGGGTGGGAGGTTTCTCCACTTTCGCATGCTTCCCACTCTGGGAGCGAGAAGCATGGGCAACGATAGCAGGCTTTAAGCCGGTATGCGAGTGGAAGGTTTGAGACACTGTGAGTGATTCCATCGATGAAGAAGCACGCGATATCGCAGAAGTTCCAGCGGTGGAACTAATTACCACGGTGTCCGTTCACCTTCTCTCGGCAGCTGCGGTGAAATGTGGCTTGGCCAACAACCCCGCTGAAGAAACAGACCTCGCGGAAGCCAGAAAGCTCATCACAGCACTCGCTGGCCTCATCACCGCTGCAGCACCTGAGATTGGCGATCACCACGCCAGAAGCCTGCGCGATGGTTTGCGCAGCGTTCAGCTGGCCTTTAGAGAAGCATCAACCTTCCCGGATGCCCCAGGTCAGGGACCAGGCGAGAAATACACCGGCCCCGTCAACTAAGCCGGCAAAACTTTCACGCCAACCCCGTCGCAACGCCCGGCGATGAAGGGGTCATTAGCCCATCTCATTGATATCTCAGCGACCAGCCGGGCCACCGCGTCGGGGCCAAGCCCTGCCACTAGGCCAATAACGACCATCACCTCTGGCCCAGCCAAGTTCTGAGTCGGGTCGCCACAGACCACCCGGTGAACGACAATCTCTGGGTGCTCATCCAGCACTGCGGAAAAACCAGACCGCACGTGTTCATCCATCCAGGGCGCCACATAAGTGTTCCCGGTGGCGGCGGCTTCTAGAGCACTGCGACGAAAGACCCTGGTGCCAGGCGAGCCAGGGTCGAGAACCAGTGCGAGCCCTTCACTGGCAGCGGCAAGCGCTGCCCTGGACCCCTCCACCGGGATGGGTCGTGCCTGTGAATTCCACCGGGCCATGGCAGCAACATCGCTAAAGACTGGGGCGACGGCGCGGCCGTCCGGACCCTCCAGGTGTGGAACAGAGAGCTCCTGTGTTTTTTCCACGAGCGCCCCAGTCTCGGTCATACCGTAATCACCGGCCTCAGCAATCAGCGGGCTGAGTACTCGTGCTGCGCCAAGCGCCCTGACGCAGTCACCCCATGTGGTGGCCAACTCCAGCTGGGTGCGCTGCTCAGGATCTCGATCCAGGAGCTCCCCCAAGGCGGCAAGCGCTGCACGAAGAGTCGGGTCAGCCTCGCCCGAATCACCAGCGAAGGGGTTAGAGGAAAAAGACCGGCCTTCAAAAGGCTGGCCAGCCGAATCAGCGGCCGGCAACATCCAGGGCCTCGGTGAGCGTGAAAGCTTCGGCATAGAGAGCTTTGCCAAGGATCGCGCCCTCGAGACCCAGTGGCACTAACTCGCGAAGTGCCGCGACATCATCGAGTGAGGAAATCCCGCCAGAGGCAATGACCGGGTGATTAGTCTGAGAGAGCACATTCTTCAACAGCTCGATGTTGGGGCCGCGCATGGTGCCATCTTTGGTGACGTCCGTGACGACATAGCGAGCACATCCGCACTCGTTCAGGCGATCGAGGGTGTCAAAAAGATTGCCGCCTTCCTTGGTCCATCCCCTGGCGGCAAGTGTTTCGCCACGAACATCAAGTCCGACGGCAATTGCTTCGCCGTATTCCGAAATCACGTGAGCAGTCCACTCGGGGTTTTCGAGCGCGGCAGTTCCCAGGTTCACTCGGACAGCGCCGGTGGAGAGTGCGTTCTCCAAGGATTCGTCATCCCGAATTCCACCGGAGAGCTCGACGTTGACCTTTTTACCCACAGCCTTGACCACGCGCCGAATCACCGCGCGGTTATTGCCGCGATCAAAAGCCGCATCAAGATCCACGAGGTGTAACCACTGGGCTCCCTGGCGCATCCACTCTTCGGCTGCCTCAACCGGGTCCCCGTACGAGGTCTCCGTTCCAGCTTCGCCCTGGGTGAGGCGGACGGCCTTCCCGTCGGCAACATCAACAGCGGGCAAAAGAATCAGCGAAGGCGATTGAGAGAATTCGTTCATAACAGAGGGGGCATGAAACCTTGTGAGAGGGGGAAGCGCATCGCATCAGCCACGGTGCACAAGTTAGAAATACTACTCCGTTAAGTCGAGGCGTTCTTGCCGGGCTCAGACCAGAGATTCAACCCAGTTTCGCAAGAGCGCAAGCCCCGCCTCCCCCGATTTCTCAGGGTGAAACTGGGTGGCAGTAAGCGGTCCGTTCTCCACGGCAGCAACGAATCGCTGCCCGTGTGTGGCCCATGACACCAACGGGGAGGGCAACGACCCGGTGTCCTCCAGCTGCCACTGCGTTGCTGCGTAGGAGTGGACGAAATAGAAGCGCTCCGACTCAACGCCAGCAAACAGAGTGCTACCAGCAGCGACCTCCACCGTGTTCCATCCCATGTGGGGAAGTATCCCTGCCTCGAGTTGCTCGATGCTCCCTGGCCACTGACCAAGGCCCGGCGTATCCACCCCGTGCTCCATTCCCCGCTCAAACATGATCTGGAGGCCCACACAAATCCCCAATACCGGGCGACCCCCCGCAACGCGCTTATCGATCATTTCTTCGCCGCCCACCTCACGAAGCCCCGCCATCACCGTGGCAAAGGCGCCAACGCCTGGAACCACAAGGCCGTGGGCCTCAAGGGCTTCCTGGCGGTCGTTGGTCAGCGTGACATCTGCACCAGCATGCTCAAGAGCTTTCAGCGCTGAGTGCACATTGCCTGAGCCGTAGTCATAGACAACAACACGAGGGCCCACTGTTACAGGGCGCCCTTAGTTGAAGGGATGCCCTCAACACGTGAGTCTCTGGCCACTGCCTTGCGCAACGCTCTGGCAAAGGCTTTGAACTCGGCCTCGGCAATGTGGTGGGGGTCGCGGCCATCTAGCACCGTGATGTGAACCGTCAGATCGGCGTGCATGGTGATGGCTTCGAATACGTGTCGCACCAAAGACCCTGTGAAGTGGCCGCCGATAGCATGATACTCAAAGCCCTCCGGCTCACCCGTGTGCACGAGATATGGTCGCCCGGAAACATCAACAACAGCTCTCGCGAGGGCGTCATCGAGTGGCACCAAAGCGTCACCAAAGCGTGCAATGCCGGCTTTGTCGCCCAGCGCCTGCAAGATTGCCTGCCCCAGGACGATTGCCGTGTCCTCCACGGTGTGGTGAACATCGATATCGGTGTCCCCGCTCGCCTCAATTTCCAGGTCAATCAGGGAGTGCTTCGAGAGTGCAGTCAGCATGTGGTCATAAAAAGGGACCGTGGTCGAAATAGAGGATCGACCAGTGCCATCAAGGTTCAGGGACAGGCGAACTGAAGATTCAGAGGTGCTGCGCTCGAGCGTTGCAGTGCGAGGAGTGGTCACGCCTTTAGTGTAACCAGTGCGTCGAGGAAGGCTGTGGTCTCAGCCTTCGTTCCCGCGGTCACTCGAAGGTGGTGGGCAATCCCCACATCCCGCACCAGAATTCCTCGCTCCAACAGCGCGCTAAAGAGTTGCTGGGGGTTATCAATACCGCCAAAGAGCACAAAGTTCGCGTGCGAAGAGTGCACGGTGTAGCCAAGCGAAGGCAACTCCTGGAGAAGTCGATCACGCTGCGACCGAATGTCATCAACCATCGCGAGCATCACATCGGCGTGCCGAAGTGCTGCCACCGCAGCCGCCTGGGTGAGTGCCGAGAGGTGATAGGGCAGGCGCACCAGACGCAGAGCGTCGTTGACCGCAGGGTCGGCCAGAATGTAGCCGACCCTGGCTCCGGCGAAGGCGAACGCCTTCGACATCGTCCTCGAGATAATCAGCCGCTCGCGACCGGGCAACAAGTCCTGGGCAGTGGGGGAACCCTCCGGCAGAAACTCGACGTACGCCTCATCCACCAACACCATCCCCGAGGTCGCGCCATACGCGGCTTCAATGACCTCAAGGGAAACCGGGGTTCCGGTCGGATTGTTGGGAGCGCAAAAGAACACGAGGTCCGGCTGGTGGGTGCGGATGTCCGTCACCACAGATTCCACGCTCAGGTTGTAGTCCACGCCGCGAGCACCCTCAACCCACCGCGTTCCGGTGGCCTCAGCAATGATCGGGTGCATCGAGTAGGTCGGGGGGAACCCCAAGAGACTGCGTCCTGGCCCACCAAAAGCCTGAAGCACGTGCTGCAGAACCTCATTGGACCCATTGGCGGCCCACACCATGTCGGGCTTCACCGAAGTTGTTGAGCCCCTGGAGTTCGCATAGTCGGCGAGTGCTCTCCGCAGCTCAGTGAATTCGCGATCCGGATATCGATTGATGGTTCCTAGGGCTTCGGCCACCGCCGTCATGATGGATTCTCGAACTGCCGCGGGGATAGGGTGCGTGTTCTCGTTGACATTGAGTGCATAGGGCACCGCGAGCATGGGGGCGCCGTAGGGTTTCTTCCCTACAAGGTCAGCCCGAACCGGCAAGTCATCAAGTGTGGCCACCTGATAATCGTAGCCGGGCGGGCTGAAGGCTCAGGGCCTAGCGAGGAATAGCCAGCTCTTGTCCGGGGCTGAGGCTCGCACTCGTGAGCTGGTTCAGAGTCATAAGTTCGGCAACCGTGTCGCGGGGATCTCCGGTGGGGTCAATCAGTTCGGCAATGCTCCACAGGGTGTCACCGGACATCACGGTCACGTAATCAAAGTCATTGGATGCTGGCGTGCTCTCAGCGAGTGCGCCAGGAGAAGTCACCAAGAGTGAGACGGCGACAACGGGAACCGCAATCAGGGATGCCAGGACGAAACGTCCTCTGCGGGTGATGCGTAGTGTGGTGCTGGTCATGATTACCCTCCTTGAGTGGTTGAGATTCCGGACCCGATCCTCGGCCGGGAGGACCGGGTCCGAATCTCTGTTTCGAATATATGTTCGAATACTCGTGGTGTCAAGTACCGAACACTACGTATTTCATCAGCCACCACCGACACGCTGTGGACATCTTCGAACGCATGTGTAGAAAAAGTGTTCGATATCGGTTACTCTGGGGTCATGTTGACCGAACAGCAGCAAAAAATTCAGGCCTTTATTGAGCACTCGCTGGACTCGCGCGGCGTGCCGCCGAGCATGCGAGAGATCTGTGACAACACCGGTCTCTCCTCCACCTCGAGCGTGTCGCACCAGCTGAGTCAGCTCGAGCGGGCCGGATTCATCAGACGCCACGCCAACACAGCGCGGACACTGGAGATTCTCAAGCGCCTCACCCCAGAGCCTGACCAACCCGTGCTGTCTCTGGTTCCACGCAGCGACAACGTCGTAAACGTCCCGCTCGTCGGGCGCATCGCCGCCGGTATTCCGATCACCGCGGAACAGCACGTCGAAGATGTTGTGGCACTGCCGCGCACGCTGGTCGGCAATGGCGA
>JBIILX010000078.1:0-6178 GCA_044338275.1 Pontimonas sp. | reverse complement strand
AAGATTCCCTGAGGGTCAAATACCCTCTTGATCTCGCGCTGTAGTCGAAGCGACTCTTCACCGAGTTCTGGCAGAAGCCAGTCGCTCTTGAGAACACCAATGCCGTGTTCGCCGGTGAGCGTGCCGCTAAGCTCATGAGCCCTCCAGAATATTTGGTCCAGCGCCTCTTTGGCTGGCCCCTCGTGGATGGCCTGGCCTTCGCCCAGCACAATAACGGGGTGCAAGTTCCCGTCCCCAGCATGGGCGATCGTGTAGATGTCAACACCGGTCTCATCGCCAATGGTGACTAAGGCTTCGGCCATAGTTGCCAGGTGTTTGCGGGGAACCCCCACGTCGCCCACGTACGCGAAGCCTCGCCTCGATATCGAGGGGATGGCTTCTCGTCTGGCCTGGACAAGAAGCTCTGCTTCGTCCTGGTCTGCCGTCAGCGCAACGTGAGAGCTGTGCTGGCGCACGATGGATTCGAGCACATCCATTTCCAGGCTGGCCCCCAGGCCATCAGTCTGAATCAACAGCAGGGCTCCGCCCTTGCTGGAATGGTCGGTGCCAGTCGCCTCATCGACGGCGACCAGCGTCTTGCCATCCATCAGTTCGAGAATCGTCGGCTGAATACGAGAGGACACCACAGCGGATGCGCAGGACGCTGCTGCAACCACGTTGTCAAAGTAGGCGACCAAGGTGGTGAGGTTCTCCGCCAGCGGGCGCAGTCGCAGTGTCGCCTCAACAACCACGCCGAGGGTGCCCTCGGAGCCGATCATCAAGGCGTTCAGGTCATAGCCGCTCACCCGCTTGATGGTCTGACCACCAGTTTTCAGAATGCTGCCATCGGCCAACACGACCGTGAGACCCAGCACTGATTCCCTGGTCACACCGTATTTTGCACACCGCATGCCCCCGGCGTTGGTGGCAATGTTCCCGCCAATAGAGCAGTAGGTCATGCTCGCGGGATCTGGCGCATAAAAAAGCCCATGGGGTTTCGCTGCCTCGCTCACGGCAGAGTTCAACACCCCGGGCTGCACGATAGCTATCTGCTCCAGCGGATCAAGTTCGAGAATCGCGTCCATTGACCCAAGATCTAGCACGATTTCACCGGCACTCGCTGACGCGGCCCCAGCCAAACCTGAGCCCGCCCCCCTGGTCACCACGGGAATGCCGTGCTGCGAGGCGTAGCGCAGGGTGGCAACAACATCGTCGATAGTGCTGGCAACCACTACGCCATCGGGCAGTGAGGAGGGAACATAGCCGGAGCGGTCGCTCGACACCCTCTGGAGTGATTCGAGATCTCTCAGGATCCCCGGTAGCGACTCCTTCGCCATCGCTCTAACTCCCGAGGTGCTCGGGGTTTAGAGCCCGGCTCAAAAGCAAGAACGTCTCTGCAGTCACAGTCGCGGCATCACGCGCTTGGCAGTGGGGAACTCCAAGAGTGATCATCGTGGGGCTCCTTGGGCGACGAAGAGTGCGGGCGAATAAATCCCATAGTACCCAGAGTGGTCGCCAGGCAGCAGTTCCCCGTCTGATCGCCATCGCTGGCAATCAGCCACGGCTCGCACCACACTCGGGGGCACCTTTTGCGGATAATAGAGGGCGTGATCATCACCGTTGCGCCAATCGTCTCAAACCAAGCGCACGATCTCTTCGCGAGCTCGGATGCCTATGTGGCAGCTCTCTATCCAGCGGAGAGCAACCATCTCGTGTCCGCCGAGGACCTCTCCACCGCCCCCAACCTGCTTCTTGGCGCCTTCACACAGGAGTCCCCGAGCAGACCCATCGGGTGCGTCGGGCTTCTTGTCGCGGGGCAAGAGCCCGGCACCGCCGAAATCAAGCGACTCTTTGTGGAGAGCGCATCACGCGGTGTGGGTGTGGCACAAGCGCTTATGGACCACCTCGAAGCCGAGGCCGCCGAGAGAGGCATTGGCGAACTCCGCTTAGAAACTGGCATTTACCAAGAGGAATCGCTCGGGCTGTATCGCGGACGTGGCTACGTCACCATCCCACCCTTTGGCAACTACACCGAAGACCCGATGAGCGTCTTTATGGCCAAGAGGCTTAGCTAGCATCCCTCGATAGGAACTCGGTCACATCAATCTGGGGAAGCCGTGCTCGACGCTCGTCGATGCGTCGAAGCAACTCGGCACGATCGGGGCGCTCGGTGAGGCCGGTCAGCACCTCGGTCAAGAACTCCTGTTGCGATTGACCCCTCACACGGGCCCGGCGAGAAAGCTCATCCCGAACATGGAGGGGAATGTTGCGAATCGTGATGTTTACCAACATGGCCTCCACGGTAGTGACTATGCCTGGATTATGCAGGCATTATCCACAGGACCGCAAGCGCAGGCTCCAACGCTGAATGTTCTCGTTCCCGGCCGATTAGGCTGAAGCTATGCACACCCTCACTCTCCCCCGTCTGCACTGGGGCAGTAAGAGCGCCCTGAAGACAGCCTTAATGGTTCATGGTTTGGGTTCCTCCGCTGCCACCTGCTGGCAGGTCATGGAAGCTCTCGCCAGCGACGGCTGGTCAGCGACCGCCGTTGATCTGCGTGGTCACGGCAACGCACCCCGGGCCAGCACGTACGCCATAACCGATTTTGCCTCCGACCTAGAAGCAACAACTCCCGACGGTGCCACAAGCTGGGACCTAGTCATTGGCCACTCGATTGGTGCCGCGAGCGCTGTGGTGGCCAGCAGCAGGAAACCCGCCTGGGCCAAGCGACTGCTGTTGATCGACCCAGCACTCTCGCTGGATGATTCCGTCCGTATGCAAATACTCGAGAACCAAAGACTGGGGCATCTCCACCAGAGCGTCGACGAAGCCAGCGCACTCAACCCCCAGTGGCACCCGCTGGATTGGGAACTCAAAATCCAAGCGAACCGGGCTGCCAGCCTGTTCGCACTAGAGCACGCTGTCTATGACAACGACCCCTGGGATGTCACCGAGTACGCCAGGTCAGTCAGTGTTCCCACCCACGTCCTCGGCGGTGAGCAGGGGCTTGGCAGCATGTTCTATGGCGACTACGCCGCCGACATGTTGGCAGCAAATGAGAACTTCAGCTACGAGGTCATCGAGGGAGCTGGCCACAGCGTCCACCGTGACAAACCAGCCGAGACGATGGCGGCGCTGCGGGCGTTCCTCGCGTCCTAGGCGTTGACCAGCCTGATTGGCCTCGTGGGCGGGCTGGGGTTGTCAATCAGCCGCACAATCTCTGCAGCAAGGCCCGGGCGAATCAAGTGGTCTTGGCCATCAACCCTGGTGGTGGCAACGCCACGCATACGCTCAATCACGCGAAGCCCCGCGGGCGCAAGGAACGGATCCCTCGTTCCATAGACCAAGTCGACTTGAACCTTCACCTGGGCGATGTCGGTGACTGTCGTTTGGGACTCGATGCACTTTTCCATGGAGAGCGCAATAGCCCTCCAATTTCCGCTGTTGACCTCAATAGCGTTCTTGATGGGCAACAGCTTGGACAGCGCCCTGGCACTGGCTTGAGTGAAGGCCCGGTTAGAGCGCATGTAGTCATAGAGCCTGCGGTAGGCGTCCATCTGTAAGCGCTCAATCGGATCAAGCACGGTAGCACCAGGCAAATAGACCGGGGGTGCCACCAAGATGAGGTGAGACAGAACGTGGGGGTTCTGCGCGGCAAAGCGTGCAGAAATCAGTGCGCCCAAGGAATGCCCCACCAGAGTGGCCCGGCCGCGAATGCCGAGGCTCCTTATGGTCCGCTTGAGCGCTGCGACGTGCTCTTCCAGTGTGTAGTTGGAGGTGACAGGTTTAGGTGATTCACCAAACCCCAGCAAATCAATAGCAATCACGCGGTGGTGGTCGCGAATCAAGGGAACGACATTGTCAAAGGTCACCGAGGAGGACGCGATGCCGTGGAGCAACACCACGGCTGGGCCCCGTCCCTCATCAACTGCAACGTGCAACAGCGGCGCACGCGAAAGTCCCAAGAAATCAAGAAAGCCCATGTACTCAGTAATACCACCGACAATCACAACGACGCCCCAATTGTGACCTTGGTCACGATGTTTCTAGGCATCGGTAGTTGTAGGATTGTGGCATGACCACACCTCGCCTCGCTCTCGCTCTCGGCCTTGCCGCCCTCCTCACCCTTGGCGGTTGTTCCGCTGGCACCACAGACAGCTACGAGGACATGGCAGTCTCGGCACCAGACATGGCCATCGGCGAGAGCACCGAGATGGCTGCCGTGGAGTCAGAGGGCAAAGCCGGCTATACGAGTGAACCCGATGTCATCACCACCGGCTACCTCTCGATGACCGTGGAGAACCCCAGCAGCGTTGCCGACGAAATCACTGAGGTGGTCATCGCCTCGGGGGGACGCGTCGCGTCCCGCTCTGACTACAGCCCCGTGGATTACGGTCAACCGAGTGCCTACCTGGACGTGCGCATCCCGTCCTCAGACCTCGATGGGACTGTTGCCTCCATCACTGCCCTAGGGGAAGTTCAAGAAATCTCCGTCAACACCGTTGACGTGTCTTTGCAGAAGGTCGACCTCGATGCGCGCATCGAGGTCCTTGACGCAGCTATCGAGAGGCTGACCACTCTTCTGGCCAGCGCCGAGACAACGGCTGACCTCATCACCATTGAATCGGCCTTGGCAGAGCGCCAGGCAGAACTCGATTCGCTCCAGTCCCAGAGGGACTACTTGAGCGACCAAACTCTTTTTGCCACCTTGTCGATCAATGTGATTACTCCAGCGGATGCCACACCGAGTGACCCCGATGGCTTCCTCGATGGGCTCATCCGAGGCTGGGAGGGCGTGCTCGCATTCTTTGCGGGCACCATCGTCTGGGCTGGCATCTTGGTGCCGTGGCTCGGACTGGTGATTGCTGTGGTTGCTGTCGGCCTTGTAATTGCTCGGATTCGCTCAGCTCGCAACAAGAGCTAGTCCCCCTCGAACGACACTCTCAGACGCAGAACCCTCTCCAGGGACGCATCAACCTGCTCTTCGCTCACCACGCCCGTCTCGACAGCGTCGACGAGCGCATCGAGGATGCGGTCGTAGGTTTCATAGCCGGGGTCTGAGGCGGGGTCCACCGCCCACATCAACAGATCGTTGCCAGCTATCAAGGCCTTAACCATCACCGCGGCCGGATCCTGGTAAGCGCCTTCACCGGAGCGTTTGAGCATCCGAAGATCATCGGTGATGATCACTCCGTCAAATCCGAGGTCGCTGCGCAGGATGTCGACCCACTCATTGGAGAGTGAGGCCGGGTCCTTACTAATTGTCGTGACTCGAATATGGGCCATCATGACCAATTCCGCTCCGGCCTCAATGCCCGCCTGAAAAGGCTCACCATGGGTAGTGCGCCACTGGTCGAAGGGGATACTGACGCTTGGAACAACCTTGTGGGTGTCAGCAAAAACCATGCCGTGGCCGGGGAAATGCTTCAGTGTCTGAGCAACGCCCGGCACTCGCGCCTCCACGGCCGCGCGCACGTGTTCGCTCACCACAGCGGGCTCCGTCGAAAAAGCGCGATTATGAATATAAGCACCGGAGCCCTGGCTCACATCGGCGACCACACCGAAGTTCACGTTCGAACCCGTGCTAGCAACAAGTTCTTGCCTGGCCAAGAAGGCTTCGGCAGTTGCTTCTAGGGGGCCACCACCCAACACCCTGGCCCCAGGAAACTCATCACCGCCAATACGGGCAATGGGTGAGCCCTCTTGGTCCACCGTAATCAGTAGCGGAAATTCTTGGTCGGCCTGAAGCTCAGCCATAAAGACACTGATCGCCTCAGGCTCGCCTTGCAGGTTCCCCTTCAACATGAGGAAGCCAGCAGCTGGCACACGCTGCAGAAACTCGAGCTGGCGATCGGAATCCATGCCGGCAATAGTGACCACCAGCAAACCTGCGAGCTTCTCACGAAGCTCAGTACTGGCAAGCTCGTCATCAATGCGCTCCTGAATCGGGTCAATCGGTTCAGGCTCGGGCGCGGGGGCGAAGGGTGCTGGTCGAGGAATTTGTTCGACCACCACAGACTCCGGTGGCAGTGGCTCGGGTGTTAGAGGAATCGAACAGGAGCCGAGAAGGCTGACTCCGACGAGCACAACAGCTAAAGCGCGGAATCGGGGAGGCACAGATGAAGATTAGTGCTCCGGAGTGGCCACGCCCTGAACGCGGTCACTAGGCGTGCCCTGGCAAATGTCCTACACTGTAGA
>JBIILX010000011.1:0-21243 GCA_044338275.1 Pontimonas sp. | reverse complement strand
GCACTTCTCGCCACCACCGGAGCCACCAGAAACTTCCTGGAGCTTGCCAGCGACAGTAGGACCATCGGTTGCACCTGCAGCAAGAGCTGCAAGAGCGAGGAGTACGACTGCGTCGTATGCCTCAGCACCGTAGGCGAAGACACCCTCGAGGTCTGCGTTGCCTTCGGCAACCCAGTGCTCGTTCATGCGAGTGGTGAAGTCACCGATCGCGTTGGTGTCGAGACCAGGAAGGGTTCCCTTCGCGCCGGTCATGGTGCCAGCGTCGAAGTCTTCGCTGAAGTTGGCGAGGTTACCGTCGACCATGTAGATCTGGTCGGAGGGGTACTGGCTCAACAGCTCAGGAATGATGGTCTTGGCCTCTTCGAAGGTGATGAGGACAATGGCGTCGGGGTCAACAGCAAGCAACTCGTTAATCTGCGAGGTGAAGTTGGTGTCTCCCGTGTTGTAGGTCGGTGCTGCGAGCACAGAACCACCGGCAGCCTCGAAGGCCTCCGTGGTGAACTGAGCAAGACCGGTGCCGTAAGAGTCGTTCAGAACCATCATTGCGATGTTCTGGTGACCGTCTTCAGCGAGCCAGTTTCCGAGCACCTCACCCTGGAGGACGTCAGAAGGCGCGGTACGCCAGTACAGACCGTTGTCCTCGTAGGTGGTGAATGCGGCCGAGGTGTTAGCAGGAGAGAACTGAATTACGTTCGCTGCGATGACCTGGTCGATGAACTGAAGGGAGGTACCGGAAGATGCGGCACCGATGATTGCGGACACACCTGCGTTAAGCAGACGGGGGACCTCAGTCTCGTAGGCCTTGTTGTCGGTGTCTCCAGAGTCGCCCCACTCAACCTCAACGGTGATGCCTGCGGCAGCCTCGTTGATGTCCTTGATGGCGAGTGAAACACCGGCTTCTTCGGGTGGTCCGAGGAATGCAAGGTTTCCGGTCTGCGGAAGTGCGGTACCGATCTTGAGGGTCAAGTCCCCAACAACAGCGGCCTCTTCGGTCGTTGCTGCCTCGTCGGTTGCTCCATCAGCGGCACAGCCGCTGAGCACTAGCGCGGAGGCTGCGAGAATGGCAATGCCACTACCAACCTTCGAAAATACGCTCATGATGCTCCTTATAGTTACTTGGTGTAAAGAAAGTGGCCATGCGGAACACAGCCACAAGTAACTAACTTAGGCCTAGATTGCGGCTGGGACAAGCCAGTTTGATTACATCCGTGTAACGTGGCGAAACATAAAAATAGCGCCCCAGAGCGGAAAACCGCCTAACTTGGCGGAATGTGAAACCGATTCCGCCGATTTCGCAGGGCATCCGCACTCAGCAGAATCAAAGCAAACCAGACAATTCCAAAGCCAACCCAGCGCTCGAAGGGCATATCTTCGCCCATCACGACGGCACCGAACAGAAACTGCAAAACCGGCGCCAAATACTGCATGAGCCCGAGCACAGACAATGGCAAACGTCGCACTGCAGCGCCAAAGAACAGCAGTGGAATCGATGTGACGGCGCCCGCTGACAACAGCAGCAGGGTGTGCCAGGGCCCGAGGGTCCCGAGCGTGATCCCAGACCCCAGTGCCACCCAGATAAGTAGGCCGATCGCTAGCGGTGCCAGCCAGAGTGTTTCCAAGGTCAAACTATCGATTGCCTTGACACCCGGGCCCATGCGGTTCTTCACAAAACCATAGAAACCAAAGGAAAACGCCAAAGTCAGCGCGATAAAGGGAAACGCTCCATACCCAATGGCCAACACGACCACGGCCACCACTGCGAGGCCAAGCGCTACCCACTGCAGCGGACGCAGGGTCTCTTTCAACACGATGACGCCAAGGCCGACGGTGACCAACGGGTTGATGAAGTAGCCAAGGGCTGCTTCCACGATGAACGCGTTCAGCGACGCATAGACATAGACGCCCCAGTTGATGAGGATAAACACTGCCGCCAAGGCGCTCCAGCCCACCATGGCACGCCCCGCCAGAAGGCCAAACGTCGTTCTGGCCCTGCGCATCACCACCAGAATGACGACACAGAAGATCAAGGACAGGGCGATCCGCCATCCGACAATTTCCAGCGCACCGCTTGGCTGCAACGCAACAAAGTAGACGGGGAGGAAACCCCAGAGACCATAGGCGGCGGCCGCGGACAGTAACCCGTCCCGTCTTAGCTTCGACTCACCCACCGGGCAAGGCTATACCCGGCCACACAACTAAGAAGGCCCACACGATGTGTGGGCCTTCTTGTAATGACTAGTAAATCGCGGTTAGCGCTCCACGATGGCAAGAACGTCGCGAGCTGACAAGACGAGGTACTCGTCTGCGCCAAGCTTCACTTCGGTTCCGCCGTACTTGGAGTACAGAACACGATTGCCCACAGCAACGTCCATAGGGACGCGGTTGCCATTGTCGTCAAAGCGACCTGGGCCCACTGCGACTACTTCGCCTTCCTGAGGCTTTTCTTTCGCGGTGTCAGGAATGACCAGGCCAGAAGCAGTGGTCTGCTCTGCTTCAACCTGCTTGATCACGATGCGATCTTCGAGCGGCTTGATGGAGACCGACACGGTTGACCTCTTTCTGAGACTATTCGTTAGCACACTCACTATCCGAGTGCTAACCCAACTGTAGCGAACCCATTAGCACTCGCGCAATACGAGTGCCAGGTCGTGTCGGACTGAGAGAATGAGCCCGTGGATTACCCCGAAGTAGAGGCGCTACTCACGCCAGAGACCTTGCGTCTTCTGGAGGAGACACCCACCCCCACCAGCAAGAGCGATGTCTTGGCAACGGTAAGCCGTCTGCGGAAGGCCTCACACCCTATTGAGCGGGTTCACGCGGTGATGAATCAACTCTCCCTGCGCACGAAAGCGCAGGAAAAGTTGGGGGATTTTGCCCCACGGATGCTGTTCACCAAGGAAGGCCTGGAACAAGCAACTCGCCTCGATGTTGCAAGCCACCATGCGGGGCGATTCCGTGCCGCTGGCATAAGCTCGCTCATCGATGCAGGATGCGGCATCGGTGCTGATTCTCTGGCGTTTGCGGGATTGGGAATCCAGGTCACGGCCATCGAGCGCGACACCGCAACGGCGGCACTCGCGAGCTATAACCTGGCACCATTTCCAGACGTCACGGTCATCAACGCTGATGTTCGAGAATCTGATCTCTCTGGTGGACAAGCGCTGTGGATTGATCCAGCCCGCAGAGAGGGCGCCAAAAGGCTTCACAACCCCGAGGACTGGTCGCCCTCACTGGATTGGGTCTTTGAGATGGCAGCCCAACGGCCGACGGGAATCAAACTCGCACCCGGGATGGACCGCGGCCTTATTCCAGGCGGGGTCGAAGCCCAGTGGGTCTCACACCACGGGACCGTTGTCGAGATGGTCCTCTGGAGCGGTGCGCTGAAGCGCGAGGGTGTGACCAGAAGCGCTTTGGTGATTTCCCGTGGCGGCACCGCCGAAATGGTCGCTGGCGCTGATTCTCCAGATGCAGAACTAGGCAATCTTGAGGAGTATCTCTACGAACCCGATGGCGCCATCATCAGGGCTCGCTTGATCGGAGATCTTGCGCGCTCACTAGATGCGACCATGATCGATGAGAGCATCGCGTATTTCAGCTCTGTCACACCACATCAGAGTCCCCTGATGCAGGGATTCCAGATCATCGAGCACGCCCCCTACAGCCCGAAGAACGTCAACGCCCTGATTGCCGGAGCAAAGCTTGCGCACATAGAAATCAAAAAACGAGGGATCGATGTCGATCCCGCCCAGCTGCGTAAGACACTGCCACTCACCGGCTCCGGCAGCGCAACGCTGATCCTCACCCGAATCAAAGGTCAGAAGACTGCGCTTCTCGCGAAGCGACTGGGCTCAGTCGGCCAGGATATAGCCGGCGCTGACGAGGAACGCGAAGACGATGGGCAAGGCGACGAAGACTAGAACCGCTGTGCCAACGACCAGCGCGACGTAGCTGAGCGCCAAGCCCACCCGGGAGCGAGGGATCCCCTGGGGCTCGCGGTGCTTAGCAATGTGGCCAACCACAATCGACAGAATTGCAGGAATTACCCCGATTCCAAACGCCGGGGCAAGGGCGAGACTGACGATGCCCATCCACAGCGAGGCTTTGCTCCAGCAGAGCCCCGGTGCGGCCGTTCGGCGTGCTCGCAGCGGTCCCTTGGTCTCGCGGGACACCTCACGAACCTGCAGCCCACCAATCGGAGATTGGCTAGGTAGCTCGGTGTCTCTCTGCTCGTCCATTGACCTAACCCTCCCGTGAAACGTGGCCCATAATGTCGTCTCCTACTGTGACAGGTTCCAGAACAATGTGGTCACATTTGGACCAGTGACGCTGGCATGGTCGAATCCACAGCGCTATCCAAAGCAGAGGAGGCAAACCCTTTCATAATCCGCTCGGCGCCAATTGCAGCGATCATGGCGCCGTTGTCGGTGCAGAGCGACAGCGGAGGAATGCGAAGCTCCACTCCCGCTTCGGCGCAACGGTCTTCGGCAAGCGCCCGGACTCTCGAGTTCGCAGCGACACCGCCACCAAGAAGCAGCCGGGGAACCCCGCGTTCCTTGCACGCGGCTAAGGCCTTGGAGACCAACACGTCGGCCACCGCCTCCTGGAAGGATGCGGCGATGGACGCGACCTCTAGGGGCTCCCCCGCGTGATTTTTTGCCTCGACAAAGCGTGCGACCGCAGTCTTGAGCCCAGAAAAAGAGAAGTTATAGCGGTGGTGTTCCTGATCCTTGTGTTGGGTCAGAGCACGAGGGAAGTGAAAGTAGGTGGGGTCACCGTCTTTGGCAACTCGATCGATGTGAGGACCCCCGGGGTAGGGCAGGCCAAGGACGCGGGCGACCTTGTCGAAGGCTTCGCCGGCGGCATCATCGATGGTTTCACCGAGCATTACGACGTCAGAGACTAAATCGTTGACCAGGAGGAGCGAGGTGTGACCTCCCGAGACCAACAGGGCGATGGTGGGCGTCACGAGAGTGTCCTCGGTGTCCCGAAGAACCTCAACACCGACGTGACCGACCAGATGGTTGACCGCATAGAGGGGAATACCGAGGCTCACAGCCAAAGCCTTGGCTGCCCCGACTCCCACCATCAATGCTCCCGCAAGACCTGGGCCCGTGGTGACCGCAATCGCGTCGAGCTCGGCGAAGCTGACACCGGCCTTCTCTAGGGCCTCGGTCAGGACCGAGGGCAGCGCCTCAAGGTGTGCTCGTGCTGCGACCTCTGGCACAACGCCCCCGTATCTGGCGTGCTCATCCATGGAAGAAGCAACGATGTTGGCCAACAGGGTGTTGCCGCGAACAATTCCCACACCTGTTTCGTCGCAACTAGTTTCGATGCCGAGCACCAGTGGCTCAGTCATTCCCCACCGCCCATCCAGGCTCTGGGGTGCGAAGTACAAGGGTCATCACGATGGCGTCAACGCCATCGGGTTGGTAGTACCCGGCGCGACGGTCGATTTCTTGGAATCCCAAGCTCGCATAGAGGCCACGGGCCGCATCATTGTCGGCGCGCACCTCTAAGAAGACCGAGCTCACTAAGCGCTGGCGCGCTTCGCCAAGAAGGGCTTCGACAAGCAGTCTTCCAAGGCCTTTGCCTCGGTGTTCGGGTGCCACAGCGACAGTCTGAATGTCGCCATCGCCGCCCCGATTGTCTGCTCGCAGCCCGGCATAGCCAACAATCGCCTGATCCCCATCTGGTCTGGCGACCAGGTAGTAACTGGCTGGATGGGAAAGCTCGGCGACCATGACCTCGGGTGACCACGCGTCGGTGCCAAAAAGAGCCCCCTCCCACGTAATCATCTCGGGGAGATCTTCCAACACTGCGCGGGAGAGCAGATAGGTCATTGCTTCACCGTCACATCGGGTGCTCGCAAATACATCGGCTGCGCTTCCGGCAGAGGCAGCCCCGTCGATAGTGCGTGGAGTGCGACCAGAGCCAAAACTGAGGCGTCAATACTCACGCCCTCAACGCGTGGCAGGGCAGCGGCATAACCCAGGGCTTCATCAACCAGGGCTGGCGTCGATAGTTCGGGCCCCCTCACACGGCGCAGTGGAGCGCTTGGCGAATACACCGAAAAAGCGACCTCGCCGCGTCGGGCGTCCGTGACGACCACGGTGTCGGTGTCGACTGTCCACCCCAGAGCATCGTGACTCACCACGGGATAGAGCGGCAGATTTCTGGAGAGAGCGAAGGCCTGAGCGCCTGCCATCCCGACCCGCAGGCCCGTGAAGGCGCCAGGGCCAATGCCCATGGCAACGCCGGTGATGTCGCCCGGGGTTACGCCAGCCTGCTCAAGAGCATTCCTGAGCAGCACCCCGAGCAGTTCAGCGTGCGCACGGGGGTCATCGCTCTGCAGGCTTGAGAGGACCTCGCCCTCGGGCGACACGATGGCCACCGAGGTGCCCATCGACGAATCAATCGCGAGGATCACGACACGTCCCCCGCCGCAAGAAAACGGTCGTAGCGCTCAGGGCTCATGCCATGAGCGCTGAGGCTCACCTGGCGAGGCTCATCGGACTCGACATCGAGTAGTTCAGTGGCCATAGGCCGCTCCACCACAATCTCCAGCCACGAATCAGACAACGCGCTCGCGTAAGGGGCTGCCCACTCGGCAAGAACAATGCTCGACTCGGAATCAACATCGAGCTCTGCCATCTCGGCAAGGGAGCCAATTCGGTAAGCATCAATGTGAACCACCGGTGGTTCACCAGCCTGACTCGGCTGGTGTGTTCTCGCCACAACAAACGTGGGGCTCGACATCGGCGTCGCTAGCTGAAGTGCTCGTCCAAAACCCCGGGCAAACGTTGTCTTCCCAGCACCTAACTCGCCGGTGAGAATAATCACATCGCCGGCTTTAGCGACACGGGCTAATGATGCTCCAAGGCGTTCCATCGCGTCGCTGGTGGGAACCTCCAGGTTCATCGCTCAATCACCCGCGGAACCCTGGGGCCGATCCGGGTGATCATCTCGTAGCCAATGGTTCCGGCCGCCGCAGCCCACTCCTCGACGCTCGGGTGTCCCTCGGATGGGTCTCCCCACAGCACACACCAATCGCCCTCGCGAACAGTGTGGTTTCCCACATCCACACTGAATTGGTCCATAGAAACCCGGCCGGAGACGCTAAAGCGTTGACCGGCAATCACGACGGGTCCAGCAGAGGACGCATGCCGGGGCACGCCATCGGCATACCCGAAAGGCACAAGAGCAAGCGTTGTCTTCGCAGTCGTCCTGTAGGTGTGGCCATAGCCCACGCCCTGACCGCTCGGCACAGTCTTGGTCAAGACAACTTGTCCGCTGAGGCGCATAGCGGGGCGAAGCCCCAGCTCTGCAAAACGCCCCGGTACTGGCACCCCGTAGGCGGCAATACCGATGCGCACCATGTCACCGGCAAGCTCTGGAGAGTTACTCGTCGCGTTACTAGCCGAAATGTGACAGAGCTCAGGATCCAAGCCAGCGGCTCTCGCCTGATCGCAGGCGAGAGTGAAGACTGCCCCCTGGGCCACGTCAGCCTCAGCGCTGGCACCAGAGAGGTGGCTATAGACGCCCACCACGCGGATGGTGCCGGCGCGTTCTGCGGTCGCTGCCGCTTCACAGAGCGCGCCCCAATGATCCACGCTTGCCCCGCTCCGGCCAAGGCCGGTGTCGATTTTGAGATGGACCCTGGCGACTGTTCCTGCGGTGGCCTGGGACACGATCTGGTCAAGCTGCGCCAGCGAGGACACCCCCAGGTCTATCGAATTCCCTAGGGCAGCAGAAAGATCGTCGTCGGGCCCGAAGAGCCACGAGAGCACAGGCGCGGTGATACCGGCCTGGCGCAGTTCCAGGGCCTCGTCAACATCGGCCGTGCCCAGCCACTCTGCCCCGCCCTCGAGTGCGGCTCTCGCGGCAGTCACGGCACCGTGGCCATAGCCGCCAGCCTTCACCACCACAAGGGTTTTCGCAGCGGAGGTGGCCTGACGGATTGCCTGGACGTTGTGCGCAATGGCCTGTGGCCTAACTAGCGCTTCTCTCATGGAGGTCGTCACGAGCTGGCCTCACCATCGACAACAACAAAAGCGATGGCCATGCCGGCATCGTGAGACAACGACAGGTGAGTGCTGGTGACACCAGAGTGCGCAGCGCGCTCTGCAACTCCGCCGGAGAGGACGAGCTTGGGTTGCTGACCACGCTCGCCTAGGACTTGAATGTCGTGCCAGGAGAAGCCTGGGACATTGCCACCCAGCGCCTTCAGGGTGGCCTCTTTGGCCGCAAATCTCGCGGCGAGTGACTGACCAGCCAAGTCCTGGGACTCCGTGTCCAAGGGACCAAAGAGCCGTTGCCGAAGAGCTGGTGTTCGCTCGAGGGCACGACTAAATCGCTCGATATCTACAAGGTCCACGCCCACACCCAACACGGTCATCGCCACGCTCCGCGAGCTACTCCACGGTCACAGATTTTGCGAGGTTACGGGGTTGATCAATATCGAGGCCCTTCGCTCCGGCGAGCTCCATGCCAAAGATGTGAAGGGGAACAACGGCGAGCAGGGGCTCCATGAACGTGGAGGCCAGCGGAATAGGAATGACTTCGTCGGCGAAAGGCAATACGGCAGCATCGCCCTGCTCAGCTAGCGCGATGACGCGTGCTCCGCGGGCGCGGATCTCCTGGATGTTGGAGACGACCTTGCTGTGCAGCGACATGGGGTCTCTCGGGCTTGGCACGATCACAAAAACAATTTGACCAGGCTCAATAAGGGCAATTGGCCCATGCTTGAGCTCACCGGCGGCGAAACCCTCAGCGTGGATATAGGCAAGCTCTTTGAGCTTCAAAGCGCCCTCAAGAGCAATCGGGTATCCCACGTGACGGCCCAAATAGAGAACCGAGCGGGTATCGGCCATCCAGCGAGCAAGCTCCTGGATGCGAGGACCGGTCTTGACCATCTCTTCGAGCTGACCAGGAAGTTTGTGAAGGTCATCGGCGAGCGCCGCTGATTCCTTGGCACTAAGCAAGCCCCTGGCTTGCCCCAGATACATGCCAAGCAGGTAGCAGGCCACAACCTGAGCAAGGAACGCCTTCGTGGACGCGACGGCCACCTCGGGTCCCGCGTGGGTATAGAGCGCGGCACCGGATTCACGGGGGATCGTGGCGCCCTGGGTGTTACAAATCGAGAGAGTCTTGGCTCCGCGCTCCGCGGCGTAGCGAACGGCCATCAGAGTGTCCATGGTTTCACCGGACTGGCTGACCGAGACCACCAAGGTGTGCTCGTCAATAGCTGGCTCGCGGTAACGGAACTCATGGGAGAGCTCAACGCCAACAGGAATCCCCGACCACTTTTCAATCGCGTACACACCGACCATAGAGGCGTAGGAGGCCGTCCCGCAGGCGACAAAGATAATCCGGTTGATGGCGCTGCCATCGCCGATTAGCCCATCGAGCTCCGGCAGCACGACTGTTCCGTCGTCGCCAAGGCGGCCCCGAATCGTGTTGGCCACAGCCTCTGGTTCTTCGGAGATTTCCTTGGCCATAAAGCTTGACCAACCGCCCTTGTCAGCAGCGGTGGCGTCCCAGTCAATATCGAAGGGTGCTGCCTCAACGGGTTTGCCATCAAAGGTAATGACGCTCACCTCTGTGGAGCGCAGGGTGACAATCTGGTCTTGACCGAGCGCCATCGCCTTCTTTGTGTAAGCGACAAAGGCTGCAACGTCAGAGCCCAGGAAGTTTTCTCCCTCTCCAAGTCCCACGACCAAGGGTGAATTGCGCCTAGCTCCCACCACAACACCTGGCTCATCTTGGTGGACGACCAGCAGGGTGAATGCGCCCTCAAGGCGGCCAACGACCTCTTGCATGGCCTTCGTGAGATCACCGTGCTCCCGGTAACTGCGTCCTACCATCAGGGCTGCGACCTCGGAATCCGTTTCGCTGAGGAACTCCTCGCCCTCGGCAAGCAGCTCCTGTTTGAGCTCGTGGAAGTTTTCAATGATGCCGTTGTGAATCAACGCCAATTTGCCGCCATCACCCAGGTGAGGGTGAGCATTTTCATCGGTGGGACCACCGTGGGTGGCCCATCTGGTGTGCGCAATACCAGTGTGTCCCTCGGGAAGTGGGCTGTGGCCTAAATCGTCACTGAGAATGCCGAGTTTTCCCGAGCGCTTGTGAGAAACCAAGCCTTTATCAGGGGTGACAATGGCGACACCGGCGGAGTCATAACCGCGGTATTCCAGACGCCGCAGACCGCCAAGAAGGACCTCAATAGAGGACCTCTCCCCGACGTAACCGACAATTCCACACATGACTGCGAGTCTAGGCGATGGGCGCCCAGAGAGCCGGCGCACTACCCTGGTGTGATGGCCAACGCGTCCAACGGTCTCGACAACGGCAGCCCTTTTGTTGATTATGACCGCGCTAGCTGGGCAGAGCTTGCCCCTCGTTCGCCTTTGCCGCTGACTGAGGACGATCTCGCGAGGGTTCGATCCGCTGGCGACATGCTCGATGCGAACGAAGTCACCGAGGTGTATCAACCACTGGCGAGACTGTTGGCTCTCTACGTGGAGGGCTCACGCCACCTCCACTACATGACCCGCCAGTTCCTGGGTGACGATCTCCGCCACACCCCCTTCATCATCGGAATTGCCGGCAGCGTCGCTGTCGGCAAGTCCACCACTTCTCGAGTTCTGAAGACCTTGCTCGAGAGAAACCCCGACACCCCCAACGTTGCTTTGATTGCCACTGACGGATTCTTGCTGCCACTAGCAGAGCTAAAAAAGAAGGGCCTTCTCGAGCGCAAAGGCTTCCCGGAGAGCTATGACAGGAGGGCCCTCCTGCGCTTTGTGTCGCGCATTAAGAGCGGGGTCTCTCCTGTTGGCGCCCCGGTCTATTCACACCTGCTGTACGACAGGGTTCCTGATCAAACAGACGAGATTTCCCACCCCGACATCGTCATCATCGAAGGGCTCAATGTCTTGGCGCCGCCAGCCACAAACTCCGCCCTTGCCGTGAGTGACCTGTTCGATTTCAGCATTTACGTGGATGCGAGAACCACGGATATTGCCTCCTGGTATGAGGAACGCTTTCTCCACCTGCAACAGGGTGCCTTTAGTGACCCCCGCAGCTACTTCCACCGCTATGCGAGCCTGAATGAGGCCGAAGCGCGTGCTGAGGCCAAGCGGCTCTGGAGCACCATCAACGAGCCAAACCTTCGCGACAATATTTTGCCGACTAGGCCCCGCGCATCGCTCGTGTTACAAAAAGACTCCGATCACCGAGTCACCAAGATTTCTCTGCGGCGTATTTAGATTGCCAGCTGAGTACGAACGACCTCCACGAGGCGATCGGCCATCTGGTGGGCCGTGTGCTCATCGGCGGCCTCCACCATGACGCGAATAAGGGCTTCGGTGCCAGAGGGTCTCAACAGCACCCGGCCGCTGTCCCCCAGTTCCGCTTCAATTGCCGCAACCGTGGCCGAGACGACTTCGTCAGTGGCCAAACGAGAGCGGTCGACTCCAGACACGTTTTTGAGGACCTGAGGGAAAACATCCATCACATCGGCGAGCTCCGCCAATGATTTACCGGTGCGGACAACTTCTCGGGCCAACTGAATGCCGGTCAAAATGCCATCCCCGGTGGTCGCATGTTGGCTCATAATGATGTGTCCTGACTGCTCACCGCCGAGGCTCAATCCTGAGGCCGCGAGTTCTTCGAGGACGTAGCGGTCGCCCACTGCCGTTTCCTTGAGTGCAATCCCGTGGGCTTCCATGGCTTTGCGAAGGCCAAGGTTCGACATGACTGTGGTGACCAGAGTGTCCTCTACTAGTGTGCCAGCCTCCTTCATGGACAACGCAAGGATGGCCATAATGTGGTCGCCGTCAATGACACGTCCGTGGTGGTCAATAGCGAGCGCCCGATCGGCATCACCATCGTGGGCAATACCAAAATCAGCACCAAGGGAGAGCACCGCCTCCTGGAGTGGCTCCAGGTGAGTAGATCCATAGCCCTTGTTAATGTTCAAACCGTCCGGGTCACTGCCGATGACGGTGACCGTTGCGCCAGCGTCACGGAAAACGCGAGGGGAAATACCCGATGCTGCGCCGTGGGCGCAGTCGACCACCACGTGAATTCCCTCGAGGCTGCGATCCAGAGTCGCTAGCAGGTGGAGGACATAGCGGTCTTCAGCATCGGCAAAGCGCGTGATGCGCCCCACACCATCGCCCGTGGGGGCAAGCGGTGGTTCCGACATCGCTGCCTCGATGCGGTCTTCGACCTCATCGGGGAGCTTTGTTCCACCCAGGGAGAAAAACTTGATTCCGTTATCCGGCGCTGGGTTGTGAGAGGCCGACACCATCACACCAAAATCAAAATTGCCTTCCTTCACCAGGAAGGCGGCCGCGGGTGTGGGAACAACACCGGCGTCGAAGACATCGATACCCGAGCTGGCTAGGCCCGCCGACACAGCGGAGGCCAAGAACTGCCCTGAGACCCTGGGGTCTCGTGCCACGACGGCCCTCGGCCTGCGGCCCTCGGCCTTGAGTTCATCAGCGTGACGACCCTTGGTGAGCACGAGCGCAGCGCTTTGGCACAGGCGAACGACAAGGTCCGCGGTGAGCTCGCCGTTAGCGAGACCCCGGACCCCGTCGGTGCCAAATAAGCGACCCATCGGTGTGACCCGTCGTGGAAGCGATTAACGCTTCGAGTACTGAGGTGCCTTACGGGCTTTCTTAAGACCGGCCTTCTTACGCTCTTTCACGCGTGAATCCCTGGTGAGGAATCCAGACTTCTTGAGCGAGGGGCGGTTGTTCTCTTCGTCGATCAGGTTCAGCGCGCGAGCGATACCCAGACGCAGTGCACCAGCCTGGCCGGAAGGGCCACCACCGGTGATGCGTGCGACAACGTCATAGCTTCCACCGAGGTCAAGAACCGTGAACGGGTCGTTGATCAGCTGCTGGTGGAGCTTGTTGGGGAAATACTGCTCAAGAGTGCGGCCGTTCACGGTGTAGTTTCCGGAACCGGGAACCAAGCGAACGCGGGCAATAGCCTGCTTGCGGCGGCCCACAGCGTTTCCACCCACGGTGAGGGCGGGGCGGGGCTTCTTCTCAACAACTGCGTTAGCAGGAGTCTCGGTGGTGTAAGTCTCGGGAATTTCCACAGCTTCTACAGCTTCTGCGGTGTCCACGGTCTCTTCGGTCTCTTTTGGCTTGTCCATTGTTCTGTGTCCTTAGGGCTCTAGCGCTACTGCGCGATCTGGTCGAGAGAGTAGGGCTTAGGCAATTGAGCCTGGTGAGGGTGATCGGCACCCGCATAGACCTTGAGCTTGTCCATCTGGGCACGGCCCAGGGTGTTCTTGGGAAGCATTCCGCGGATTGCTTTTTCTACGGCGCGAACGGGGTTCTTCTCCAGAAGATCTGCATAGCTGGTTGCGGTGAGTCCGCCCGGGAAACCCGAGTGGCGGTAGGCCATCTTCTGAGTCAACTTGGACCCAGTGAGCGCAACCTTCTCGGCGTTCACAATGATGACGTGGTCGCCCATGTCCATGTGAGGGGCGAAGGTGGGCTTGTGCTTGCCGCGCAGAAGAGCTGCCGTGTGGGACGCGAGGCGTCCCAACACCACATCAGTGGCGTCGATAACCAGCCAGTTGCGCTGAACATCAGCAGGCTTGGGTGAAAATGTGCGCGTCATGCGACATTCCTTTACGGTTCGAGGAGTTCGTGAATCCCACTCCGGTGGGCGTTCTCGTGAGAGAACTACCCGGTGGAGGGCTCAACCAAGTACACAGTCGGCGACTGGCACCAGCGTCCCAGCTTAGGGGACATAACCACAGGGGTCAATCCGGGTCAGCAGCTCTCCTGTTGCGCGTGAGCGCAGCTCGCTCGGCTAACTCCGCATCGTCGGGATACGCAATCGACACCAGTGCGAGCCCGTGGGGCGGCATGATGACGAAGTCGCTGGTCCTCTTTTTGGCTTCCCGTATGGCCAACACCTGGGCGATGGTGAGTTTTCCGCGCCCCACTGCCACCGCAGCTCCCACTAGTGCGCGCACCATCGAGTGACAGAAGGCATCGGAGGTGATCGTTGCCACCATGACCCCATCATGATCGCGCACCCACTCATAGGACTGAAGTTCACGAATTGTTGTCGCCCCCACGCGGGGACGGCAAAACGCCGCCCAATCGTGAAGGCCGACGAGTTGGTGCCCAAGCTCCACCATCGCCGGAAAATCGCACGGATATGTGTTCTGGAGGGTGAAAGCGCGGTGTAGTGGATTATTGACCGCCTGTGAATCAGCGATCCGGTAGTGGTAGGTGCGAGACAGCGGGGAAAACCTGGCGTCAAATCCTTCGGGGGCCAGAGAAATCCGAGTAATGGTGATCGGTTCCTGGCGGAGAGCGCCCTGCACCTTCTTGCCCAGGTTCGCAAGGCCCGCGGTGGTGAGCTCTACCCCTTCGGGAAGGTCGAAGTGGCACACCTGGCCAAGCGCGTGAACTCCCGCGTCAGTGCGGCCAGCAACCACAGTTCGCACGAGAGAACGATCGATCCTGAGCGTGGTGGCCAGAGCCTGCTCCAGCTCGTTCTGCACGGTTTTCAACCGGGGTTGAATGCCCCACCCCGAATAGCCTCCACCCGCATAGGCGAGGTCAATACGAAGCCGGGTTCTCACCTCAGACAGTGTAGAGCCGAGGGTTGAAACTCTGAACTACTTGGTCTCTTCTTCGGCAGGAGCCTCATCGGCTGCCTCGGCTGCTGGTTCCTCAGCTGCGGGTTCTTCCGCAGCGGGTTCCTCAGCTGGCGCCTCGTCGGCTGCAGGAGCTTCCTCAACAACGTCTTCTGCAGGAGCTTCAGTGGTTTCTTCCACCGCTACCTCCACAGATTCCGTGGTCTCCTCAGCGCCCTCAACCATGTCGAGCTCTTCAACAACCTCAGGAGCTGCCTCAGCGGCAACAACAGTGGGCTTCTCGGGCTCAGGCTTAGCCTTCTTGGTCTTTGGCTTGGGGTTCACGGGCTCAAGAACGAGCTCAATCACTGCCATGGGGGCGTTGTCACCCTTGCGGTAACCGGTCTTGACGATGCGGGTGTAGCCACCTTCGCGCTTGTCGACCAAGGGAGCGATCTCCATGAAGAGTTTGTGCACAGCGGACTTGTCGCGGATGATCGTCATCACGCGACGCCTAGCGTGCAGGTCACCACGCTTTGCGAAGGTGACCATGCGCTCAGCCAAGGGACGCAGGCGCTTAGCCTTCGTCTCGGTGGTCTGGATGCGTCCGTGGGTGAACAGGGCGGTAGCCAGGTTCGCCAGCATCAAGCGCTCGTGGGCAGGTCCGCCTCCGAGGCGGGGTCCTTTAGTGGGCTTAGGCATTGTTGTGTTCTCTTCCGTGTGTCACGCTGAGCGGTGGGAAACCACCGATTTAGTACTCTTCTTCTGATTCCAGGCCGCTGTAGAACGCTGCGCCATCGAATCCGGGCATGGGGTCCTTCAACGACAGGCCCATTTCGACCAACTTGTCGCGAACCTCGTCAACGGACTTCTGTCCAAAGTTGCGAATGTTCATGAGCTGGTGCTCCGAGAGAGCAACCAATTCGCTGACCGTGTTGATTCCTTCACGCTTGAGGCAGTTGTAGCTGCGCACAGACAGGTCAAGGCTTTCAATGGGCATGGCCATTTCGCTGGAAAGAACGGCTTCGACAGGCGCTGGTCCGATTTCGATACCTTCAGCGTCGGCGTTCAAGTCCCTGGCCAGACCGAAGAGCTCAACGAGGGTGCGACCAGAGGATGCAACGGCATCCTTGGGGCTCATCGAAGGCTTGGTCTCAACGTCCACCACGAGGCGGTCGAAGTCGGTGCGCTCACCGGCACGGGTTGCTTCCACGCGGTAGGTGACCTTGAGGACTGGCGAGTAGATCGAGTCAATCGGAATCTGGCCGGCCTCTGCATACTCGTTGCGGTTCTGAACCGAGGAGACATAACCGCGACCGCGCTCAATGGTGAGCTCGAGCTCGAAGCCGGCCTTGTCGTTCAGGGTCGCGATGTGGAGTTCAGGGTTGTGCACCTCAACACCGGCGGGAGCCTGGATGTCAGCAGCGGTCACAACGCCACCACCCTGCTTGCGCAGGTAAGCGGTGATGGGCTCGTCGTGCTCGCTAGAGACAACGAGGTTCTTGATGTTCAAAATGATCTCGGTGACGTCTTCTTTTACGCCAGCAATGGTCGAGAACTCGTGGAGCACGCCATCCAGGCGGATGCTGGTGACAGCGGCGCCAGGGATCGAGGACAAGAGAGTCCTGCGCATGGAGTTACCCAGTGTGTAACCAAAGCCGGGCTCCAAGGGCTCAATGATGAAGGCTGAGCGGAACTCGGAGATTTTTTCTTCTGTGAGGGTGGGGCGTTGTGCAATGAGCACTGTGGTTTCCTTTCGGCAAAGTGTCCGCTATATGACACTCGGTTGAGGATTACGGCCTAGACCGTGTCTACCTGTTTGTTTGTGGGGGACTGTGGTGGTGGCGATTCTGAGGTCAGATCCGCCACCCTGGACTAGACGCGACGACGCTTGGGCGGACGGCAACCGTTGTGAGCCTGAGGGGTCACATCGGTAATCGAGCCCACCTCCAGGCCGGCGGCCTGGAGAGAACGAATTGCCGTCTCGCGACCGGAGCCCGGTCCCTTGACGAACACGTCAACCTTCTTCATGCCGTGCTCCTGTGCCTGGCGAGCTGCAGACTCGGCGGCCAACTGAGCGGCGAAGGGGGTCGACTTGCGCGAGCCCTTGAAGCCCACGCCACCGGAGGACGCCCAGGAAATAACGGCGCCGCTCGGGTCAGTAATCGAAACGATGGTGTTGTTGAACGTCGACTTGATGTGGGCCTGGCCCACAGCAACATTCTTCTTGGTCTTACGCCGCGGCTTGCGGACGGCGGACTTGGGTGCTGCCATGTGTGTGTTCTCCGTGACTCTAGATCGTGTGGTCTATTACCAAAAGGGGAGGCCTACGCGGCCTTCTTCTTACCTGCGACGGTGCGCTTGGGGCCCTTGCGGGTGCGAGCGTTGGTCTTGGTGCGCTGACCGTGAACGGGAAGCCCGCGGCGGTGACGAATACCCTGGTAGCTTCCGATTTCCACCTTGCGGCGAATATCGGCGGCAACTTCACGACGGAGGTCACCCTCCACTTTGAACTGACCTTCAATGTGCTCACGAAGAACCAAGAGCTGATCATCGGTGAGATCTTTGACGCGAATGTTGGGGTCAATGCCCGTGGCAGCAAGAGTCTGCTTCGAGCGGGTACGGCCAACACCGTAAATGTAGGTTAGGGCGATTTCAACCCGCTTATCGCGGGGAATATCGACTCCGGCAAGACGTGCCATGTGCTTTCTCCTGCTGCATGTGGAGGTCTGTGACAGAATCTGTGCCCGGGCCTCCACCCGAGGAGTCCCCCACCGAAGCGGGTTCTCGACTCTGCCTATAGATATTGAGTTATTTAGCCTTGACGCTGCTTGTGACGCGGGTTCTCGCAAATCACCATGACGTTGCCATGGCGACGAATCACCTTGCACTTGTCACACATCGGCTTGACGCTGGCGCTTACCTTCATGATCTTTTCCTTGTTGTCGCTGGCCTCGTGCCCGAGCGGATTCCCGGGCCGTTCCTTATCCAGTGGTTACTTGTACCGGTAAACAATGCGGCCACGTGTCAGGTCGTAGGGACTCAACTCAACAATTACCTTGTCTTCAGGCAAAATTCGGATGTAGTGCTGACGCATTTTCCCCGAAATGTGAGCAAGAACCTTGTGACCGTTGGTCAACTCGACTCGGAACATCGCATTAGGAAGGGCTTCGACTACCGAACCTTCGATTTCGATGACGCCGTCTTTGTTGGCCATAGCCTCGTATCTTGTTAACTGGTGAAGTACTGCTGGTCATGCGTTGGAGCAGAAAAGTCTCGAAAGCCTTTTTCACACCAAATCTCTATCTTAGACCGGCGCACTATCTCGCACAAGTCCTAGATAGTAGAGAATTTAGGGGGTGATGCCCCTGGCGTGCAGGGCGTCAGCGATGCGTCCAGTCACCTCGGCAATCTCGCCAATGCCATCAATAGCTGCCACAAGCCCGCGGGCCGAATACACGTCGATCAGCGGGGCGGTCTGTTCCGCATAGACATCGAGGCGGTGGCGCACCACTGCCTCGTCGTCATCCGTGCGGCCCTGCTCCACAGCGCGCTTACGCAAGCGCTCCACCACAATGTCGGGCTCTGCCACGAGCTGCACAACCACATCAAGCTTGGTGTGATGTTCAGCTAAGAAGTTATCCAAGTGACGGACCTGGTCGGTGGTGCGGGGATAACCATCGAGAAGGAACCCGCCAGCACAATCTGGAGAGGCCAGACGGTCGGTAATCAGATCGTTCGTCAGAGAATCGGGAACGTTGTTGCCCGCATCCATGAAGCCCTTGGCCTGAAGTCCCAGAGCGGTTTCGTTGCGCACGTTCTCACGAAAAATATCACCCGTGGAAATCGCCGGAATCGAGAAAGCACTCGAGAGCTCGAGAGCCTGCGTGCCCTTACCCGCACCGGGGGGACCAATCAGGAGAATCCTGGTGCCCTCGGCCATCACTTCAGAAGGCCCTCGTAGTGGCGTTGCTGCAGCTGAGAGTCGATCTGCTTGATGGTGTCCAAACCGACACCCACGATGATCAGGATGCTGGCGCCACCAAACGGGAAGTTCTGATTGGCATTCACTGTTGCCAAGGCAATGAGAGGAATCAAAGCCACCAGACCCAAATAGAGAGAGCCTGGCAGGGTGATCCGGGTCAAGACGTAGTCGAGGTACTCGGCGGTCGGACGACCAGCACGAATACCAGGAATGAATCCGCCGTAGCGCTTCATGTTGTCAGCGACCTCTTCGGGGTTGAAGATGATGGCCACATAGAAGTAGGTAAAGCCCACAATCAGGAGGAAATAGACCGCCATGTAGAGGGGGTTGTCACCCGAGGTGAAGTTGTTCTGAATCCAAACAACCCACTCGGGCACCTCACTGTCAAGGCCAGGTTGGTTGAACTGAGCAAGCAGAGCAGGCAAATAGAGGAGAGACGAGGCGAAGATGACCGGGATGACGCCAGCCATGTTGACCTTGATCGGGATGTAGGTGTTGGACCCGCCAAAAGTGCGGCGACCGACCATGCGCTTGGCGTACTGAACGGGCACGCGACGCTGCGACTGCTCAACGAACACGACAAGGCCAAGGATGAGCAGACCGACGCCCAAGACGATGATGAAGATTTCAAAGCCCTCAGCCTGGGCAATGGCCCACAGGGACGAGGGGAAGGTGGCGGCAATCGACACGAAAATCAGCAGCGACATTCCATTACCGACCCCGCGCTCTGTGATCATTTCACCGAACCACATGATGAGGCCGGTGCCAGCCGTCATGGTGATGACCATCAGCATGATGGCGTACCAGGCGTCATTCGAGAGCAGCTGGTTGCAGGCAGGGACTCCAGAGTTAGCACCGAAGAGCGCGCCACTGCGGGCGACGGTGATCAAGGTGGTCGACTGGAGAAGCGCAAGACCGATGGTCATGTACCGCGTGTACTGAGTCAGCTTGCCCTGACCGGCCTGGCCCTCCTTGTGGAGAGACTCAAAGTGCGGGATAACCACGCGCAAAAGCTGCGTGATGATTGCCGCAGTGATGTAGGGCATGATGCCGAGCGCAAAAATCGAGAGCTGGAGCAGTGCTCCACCGCTGAAGAGGTTGACCAGCTCATAGAGGCCAGCAGTACCGCTGGTACCGGCCAGACACTGCTGAACGTTGCGGTAGTCGACAAACGGCGCGGGGATGAAGGATCCCATACGGAAAAGCCCGACCATGAACAGGGTGAACGCAATTTTCTGCCTCAGGTCGGGAGTCCTGAAGATTCTCCCTAGAGCGCTAAACACATCATCCTCCTGCCAGGTGCCCTACAGCACGCGGTCTCGAGCTTACCGGTTTGAAGTGGGGTTACAGAAAGCGAATACTCCCCGTAACCACCCTTCAGAACCTATTCGCTGATGGAACCGCCGGCTTTGGCGATCTTGTCGGCGGCCTGCTTGGAGACCTTGTCGACAGTAACGCTCAAAGCAACGCTCAGGTCACCCTCGGCGAGAACCTTGACCTTCTGGTTCTTACGAACGGCACCCTTGGCAACGAGATCAGCAATCGTGACGTTTCCACCCTTGGGGTAGAGCTCGGCCAAGCGTCCGACGTTGACTACTTGGTATTCAACGCGGAAGGGGTTCTTGAATCCACGCAGCTTGGGAGCGCGCATGACCGAGGTCAGCTGGCCACCCTGGAAACCAGGACGAACCTGGTAACGAGCCTTCGTACCCTTGGTACCGCGACCAGCAGTCTTACCCTTGGAGCCTTCACCACGACCAACACGGGTCTTGGCCTTCTTGGCACCAACAGCAGGACGCAGGTGGTGAAGCTTCACCACACCGGGACGAGTGTCAGCCGCGGGCTTTGCGGCCTTCTTGGAAGGAGCCGCCTTCTTTGCAGGGGCTGCCTTCTTCTCTTCGGTAGCGGGCTTCGCAGCAGCTTTCGCTGGAGCGGCCTTGGCAGGTGCCTTGGCAGCTGCAGGCTTAGCCGCAGCAGTCTTGGCAGCAGGCTTAGCGGCGGCTTTTGCCGGAGCAGCCTTCGCTGCAGGTTCCTTAGCTGCAGGCTTAGCAGCAGCTTTCGCAGCGGGCTTTGCAGCAGCGGGCTTGGCGGCAGTGGGCTTTGCAGCAGCTTTGGCGGGCGCAGCTTTAGCAGCAGGTGCCTTCGCGGCGGGCTTCTTTGCGGCAGCAGGCTTGGCTGCAGCTGGCTTCGCAGCAGCTGGCTTTGCTGCAGCTGGCTTCTTCGCTGCTGGCTTCTTCTCTTCAGCCATTAGTCAATCTCCTCGACCTTCACCAGGTGTGCGACGGTGCGCACATACCCGCGGTTCACGGGGTTATCTTCACGGACAACGGACTGGCCGATCTTGCGCAAGCCGAGGCTGCGAAGCGTGGGAGCCATGTTGGGCTTCTCGCTAATGATCGACTTGATCTGGGTTACTTTGAGTTTCTTTGCCATTAGGCACCAGCCTTCGCTGCCGCAGCAGCTTCTTTTTCAGCACGGATGAAGTGCGCGGGGGCAATCTCATCGAACTCAGCGTTGCGCCTAGCGGCAACAGCGCGGGGCTCTTCGAGCATCTTCAAGGCTGCGACAGTGGCGTGCACGATGTTGAGGGTGTTGGAAGAACCCAACGACTTGCTCAATACATCGTGAATACCAGCACACTCCA
>JBIILX010000077.1:0-6366 GCA_044338275.1 Pontimonas sp. | reverse complement strand
CACCGAAGTGAGAGGCCCTGATGTCGCGTGCGCGAGGGGGGACTTGAACCCCCACGCCCTTACGGGCACTAGCACCTCAAGCTAGCGCGTCTGCCATTCCGCCACCCGCGCGCACACCGCGTCAAACGCGGAGCGACCGACACGACATTACCACTAAAGTCCCGGGTCCAAACTGCCCTGCAGGGTAGCCTGGGGCCATGATTCCCGCCGGTCCACCACAGGAGTGCGCGCCGTGGGACTCCTAGAGGCGATTCTGCTGGGCATCATCCAGGGGCTTACCGAGTTTCTCCCTGTGTCCTCCAGTGCACACCTGCGTATTGTCGGTGAATTTTTGCCCTCGGCCACTGACCCCGGAGCCACCTTCACTGCCATCACTCAAATAGGCACAGAGCTCGCCGTACTTGTCTACTTCGCTCCGGATATCGCCCGAATTCTAAGGGGATGGGCAGCATCACTGGGTAAACCATCATCCTGGTGGAGCGACGCCCCGCACGAGGCTCGATCACAGGCAAAGCTTGGCTGGCTCATCATCCTGGGAACCCTGCCGATTGTGGTGGCCGGATACTTCGCTCAAGAACTCATTCGCGGTGCTTTCCGCTCGCTCTGGTTAGTCGCCACCGTACTCATCGTTTTTGGTCTTGTTCTGGCAGCAGCGGACTGGTGGGGGAGAAAGAGCTCAACCCTGGACGACCTGACTGTTCCCCACGGCCTGCTCTATGGGATGGCGCAAATGCTTGCTCTTATTCCCGGCGTCTCGCGCTCAGGGGCAACCATAGCCATGGGTCGAACCCTCGGATATGACAGGGTCTCCGCAGCGCGCTACTCATTTCTCTTAGCCATCCCCGCGGTGCTCGGCAGTGGCTTCTACGAACTCTCCACAGCACTCACGAGACCCGAAGTGGCCGGACCGTTCTCCTTGTTTGACACGTTCATCGCCACAGTGATTGCCTTCGCGGTGGGCTGGGCCGTTATCGCGTGGCTCATGCGCTATATCCAAAGCAGAAGCTTCATGCCCTTTGTCATCTACCGGCTACTCCTCGGTAGCGCGCTGATGGTCGGTCTTGCGACCGGTGCCATTAGCCCCCTATGACTCGCTTGAGCTGGGGCGATCAGGGCGACCACGAAGGTATTTCTCAAACTCCTGGGCGATAGCGTCGCCCGAGGCTTCCGGTGCATCAGCGGCATCTCTGGCCTGCTCAAGTTGGCTGATGTAGGCGCTCATGTCGTCGTCTTCGGCGGCAAGGGCATCAATGCCCTCCTCCCACCGCAGCGCTTCAACTTCAAGATCGTCGCGCTCCAAGACGATTCCCACGTGCTCTTCGAGCTTTTCGGCAAGCGCCACCGTCGCTTTAGGTGAGGGCGATGTGTGCACGTAGTGGGGAACGTGAGCCCACAGGTGTAGCGAGGGGATACCCACTTCAGCGGCAGCCAAAGCCAAGACCGTCAAGACCCCAACAGGGCCCTCATAGGTCGACTTTTCAATATCGAAATACTCGCGAATCGTGGCGTCGTCACTGGTTGCCGTGACGCGAACCGGACGAGAGTGAGGAACATCAGCCAGCATCGCTCCCAAGAAGACAATTGCCTCCACATTGTGCGCGAGGGCGTGGTCGATCATGGTGGAAGCGAAGGACTGCCAGAGCCTCGAGGGTTCCTGGCCAAGAAGCACCAGAGGTGCTGGCTCGGAATCTGGCGGAGGAGCCCACAGGGTCACCTCGGGCCAGTCGAGAAAGCGAGTTCCGTCACTCGCGTGCTCGACAAGAGGTCTGGTCAACTGGAAGTCGAAGTATTCCTCAGGGTCACGGGAGAAAACCGGAACCAAACCGGAGTGATCGATAATCATTTGCGCGGTCTGGCTGGCAGCATCTCCCGCGTCGTTCCATCCCTCAAAAGCCACGACCATCACTCGGGTGTGGTCAGAAAAGGGGATGGGTGTCATGAATTCTCCGCTCAGATTCTTCACTCTACCTCCCACAATACGCGCCGCTAGACTTGGGCGTTGTGAGCGCACAATTTCCCGCTGCAGTGCTTTTCGACATGGATGGCACCATCATCGACTCCGAGCCCTACTGGATGATCGCCGAGACGGAGCTGGTCGAGGAACACGGGGGAACCTGGTCCGCCGAGCAGGGTTACGCTCTCGTCGGGAGCGGGCTCTGGAATTCCGCAGCAGAGTTGCAGAAAGCTGGCGTGGAGCTCTCCGCCGACGACATCGTGAGACAGCTAAGCCAGAGAGTATTGGACCAGGTCTCGGCCTCGGTTCCCTGGCGCCCAGGCGTCCGTGAGCTCTTTAGAGAACTCCTCGATGCTGATATTTCCTGCGCATTAGTCACGATGTCGCTTCGGACGAACGCCGAAGCGCTCGCGCAGGCCGTTACCCGCGAGCTCGGTGAGCCAGTGTTTCGAGCGATTGTCGCCGGCGATGACGTGAGCGAGCCCAAGCCCCACCCCGAGGCCTATCTCAAGGGTGCACTAGCACTGGGCGTTGAGATTGGCGACTGCGTCGCTATAGAAGATTCCAGTTATGGTGCAGCCAGTGCGTTTTCCGCCGGTGCTATCACTATAGGAATTCCCCTCCACGTCACTATCCCGCGTGACTCCGTGCATGAACTGTGGAACTCTCTCGAGGGGCGGGGCCTAGAGCTCTTGGCCGCAACGTGGCGCTCCCACCGAACGGGAGTCACGTCGTGAAGGTGCGCAGGGGGCCATTTGTCATCGGGGATCACGTTCAATTACGCGGCCCGAGAGGCAAACTGCACACCATCACCCTGGAGGCTGGTGGCCAGTACCACACACACAAAGGCCCCCTCGCTCACGATGACGTTATTGGTAAGCCCGAGGGCTCCGTTATCAGCACGAGCAACGGAGTGCCCTACCTGGCGTTGCGGCCCCTACTCGCTGACTTTGTTCTCTCCATGGCGCGTGGCGCAGCGATTATTTACCCCAAAGACTCGGCACACATCGTGGCCATCGCCGACGTTGCCCCGGGGCACCGCGTGCTAGAAGCAGGAGTGGGTTCCGGTGCGCTCACCTTGTCTCTACTTCGAGCGGTCGGGGAGTCGGGCAGTGTGCTCTCGATGGAGCGTAGGGAAGAATTTGCAGAAATCGCAGCAGCGAATGTCCGAACCTTTTTTGGCTCCCAGCCCACTCACTGGGAGTACCAGGTGGGCGATTTTCAGGATCTTGCGATGTCACTGCCGGCGATGAGCGTTGACCGAGTTGTTCTTGACATGCTGGCACCCTGGGAATGCGTCGACGCCGTGGCGCACGTGCTCGAGCCCGGGGGGGTGCTGGCCGTCTATGTGGCCACTGCGACACAACTGTCCAGGGTGGTCGAGGCGCTCCGCGAAACCGGTCGCTTTACACCGTGTGTCTCTGAGGAAATTCTCGTGCGCCCCTGGCACGTTGAAGGACTTGCCGTTCGCCCTGAACACCGAATGATTGGCCATACCGGGTTTGTCATGTCGACCAGAATCGTGGCCCCTGGCGTTGAAATTCCACCGACGAAACGCCACCACACGAAGCCCGAGTACTCGGTGGACGATATTGAAGCCTGGACTCCCGGTGCCACCGGACAGCGAGCGGCCAACGAGAAGACGATCCGAAAAACCGTGCGCCAGGCGAAGGACAGGGCCACCCGCTCGGAATCACCCTAAGCACAGGACCGCTCGATAGACTGGGGACACTATGTCGAAAGTTTCCTTGGCCGTCGCCTCCATTGTTGTCCTCGCTTCCGGAGCAGTTGTTGTCGGCAGTATTGCCGCCTCTTTTCCCGAAGCGTGCGAGTCTCCCTACCAGCCAGGCAAAGCCTCGGCTCTCGTGGAAGTAACAAGCCCCGATGGAGAGGCGGCCCAGGCGTCCTTCCCCACGCCGCTCAAGACCACCGGCCGCGAACTCAGCATCGTCCACGACGGCGCTGGCGAGCCCGCGCGGACCGATGGCTTTGTTGACTTCGACGTGAACGTCTTCCTCGGAACGACCGGCGAGTATGTGACGGGCTCTGAGTACCAGCCGGGTAACCCAGTTCGAAGAATCATTGACGAGTCCTCCGAAGACTTTTTCTCTGTGATTCTGGAGTGCCAGAAACCGGGTTCTCAGGTAGTGGTGACTACGACCGTGGAGGACGTCTTCGGGGCAGTTGAAGATGATGAACTCATTGTGGGTGAATCAACAATCGTTCTGGTGGTGGATGTCCACCAGACTTACCCCAACAAGGCCAACGGCAGCGCACGCCTGCCACAGTCCGGAATGCCCACCGTTGTTCAAACCGATAAGGGCGTGCATGGCTTGAGCTTCCCGAACGCCCCCATTCCCTCAGACCTGCGTGTTTCAGTCCTCAAACAGGGCGATGGTGCCGCCATTCAAGAAGGCGACTTTGTGACCACCCACTTCACGGCGGCAGTGTGGAACACGCGTGAGATTTTCAATACCAGTTTTGAACGAGGGATCCCGTTATCACTCGTCGCACGCGACAGCTTCAGCGGGGGAGACGGCGTTGGGGTAATCCCAGGACTTGCGGAGGCGCTGATTGGCCAAACCGTGGGTTCTCAAGTCCTCGTCTCCGTTCCACCCAGTCTCGGCTATCCTGCAGGCCAGGCTCCGCAGGGTGTTCCGGATGGTTCTACGTTGGTGTACGTCTTCGACATTTTGGGCATTAGCCAGTAAGACGTCTCTTCGGCCTCGCGCCCTAGAATGAGCCCGTGGCCAGCTCTCTCAGCACCGTCAACCCCGAGGATCGACTCTTCCATCTGATTCTCGCGCTGATGGCGACGAGCCAAGGGCTAACGAAAGAGCAGATTCTCACCACGGTGCGCGGCTACCGGGAAGACACTGAAGCGGGCATGGCGCGCGAGAGCATCGAACGCCGTTTTGAACGCGACAAAGATTCCCTGCGCGAGTTGGGTATACCCCTGGAAGCTCTCATTCCTCCCGAAGAGGATGGCAACAACAAGAGCACGCTCTATCGAATCCCCAAGGGCGACTATGACCTCCCCGAGGACGTGATTTTTAGCTCACGAGATGTTGCCCTGCTCAACCTCGCAGCGGCCGTCTGGCGGGAGGGGAGCCTCTCGCGAGATGCGAAGACTGCGCAGATTAAGCTCGCGTCACTAGGCGCGCTCGTTGACGAAACGCTGCTCGGCTTCGCCCCGATTCTCAGCACCCGGGAACCAGCACTGGCGACACTGCGTGAAGCCATCGACAAGTCGATCCAGGTGAGTTTTTCTTACCTCAAGCCCGGGGACACCGCCGCGATGAACCGCACCATATCGCCCTGGGCGTTGGTCAATCACGAGGGACGATGGCATGTGATGGGACACGATTCTTCGAGCAATCAGGAACGAACCTTCCTGCTACGGAGAATTGTCTCCACCGTGAAACCACTGGTCTCGACTCCGGCAATCCCGGGGCCGGCGGGGATTGCCGATCGAGCGCTCGCTGAGCTCCGCGAGCTGTATGAAAAGAACACTGCCACCCTTCAGGTTGCACCGGGAACCGATGCTGCTAGCGCCCTGCGCGCCCGCACGGGCACCCACAGTGCCGAGGATATTTTGGTGGTGCACTTCACCGATCGCGAGGTCTTTGCCAACGAGTTGACCTCGTGGGGTTCTGATGTCGTGGTCCTCGACCCGCCCGAACTTCGCAACCAGGTCATCGCGAATCTTGAGGCTGTGGAGAGAGCGCATGGCTAAGGCCCCGCGTCCTGGAGCAACCGACAACCTCATGTTGCTGCTCGCTTTGGTCCCCTATGTGCTCGACAAGGGCGAAGTCAGCGTGTCCGAGGCCGCTCGCCAGTTCAAGCGCAGCGAACAAGACATCGTGGAGGCAGTCCAGCTGATCGCCTGCGCTGGTATACCCGGAGAGAACCTCGCCTACTCGCACCTCGACCTGTTTGATATCGACTGGGACCTTTTTGAGCAAGAGAGCCTGATCACGTTCTGGAACACAGTCGCAATTGACCACTCACCACGGTTCACGGCCCGCGAAGCGTCAGCGTTGATAGCCGGCCTCCAGTATTTGGCTGCTCACCCGGCCTACTCGGGTCGAGGTGATATTGATGAGGTACTCGGCAAAATTAGGCGGGGAAGTTCCCAAGGCCATTCCGACAGAATCGCGATCGGCCAGCCGGCGACTGAGGGTCACCTGCAGATTCTTCATGACGCCATTGATGCGAAGGTCTCGGTCTCGATCGTTTATCACAACAAAGCCGGCGAGACTGGGACCAGACTTGTTGACCCCCTGGTCCTCGAATCGCGCGATGCAGCGTGGTATCTCCGGGCGTGGTGTCACCATCGGCAAGCGCTTCGCACATTCCGGGTTGACCACATGGAAAACGTGGAGGCGACAGAGCAGTCGCAGGGTAATCAC
>JBIILX010000091.1:0-4669 GCA_044338275.1 Pontimonas sp. | reverse complement strand
CCAACACGTCATTGCGCGACAGGGTCGCCAAACTGGTCCGAAGGGCCATGGTGAAACTGCCGAGGGCAATCAGAACCCCTGCGATCACAACAAAAGCAATGCCCATGACTTAGCTGCCTGCCTTTTCGGAATACTTCTGCAGAATGTCGGCCTGCAGGCCGAACATTTCCTTCTCTTCGTCGGGTTCCGCATGGTCATAACCGAGCAGATGCAGCAGGCCGTGGATGGTCAACATGGAGAGCTCAGCCATCACCGAGTGCCCCGCCGTCTCCGCCTGAGCGGCTGCCACCGTCGGACACAGGACAATGTCGCCAAGAATTCCCTCGGCAGAGGTCTCGCCATCACGGCCTGGTCGCAGCTCGTCCATCGGGAAACTCAGAACATCGGTCGGGCCTGGTTCACCCATCCACTGGAGGTGAAGCTGTTCCATGGCGGCCTCATCGACCAGCACGATAGCCAACTCAGCGTCGGCATGGACTCTCATCTGCGCCATGCCAAACAGCACTACGTCCTGGAGTTGCGCTTCCACGACTTCCACTCCGGATTCGTTGGTGAGCTCAACGGCCACCTTTTTTCACCCCTTTGGCATCAAAACGCGCGTAAGCATCAACGATTTCCGACACCAAAGAGTGTCGGACGACGTCCTCTGCGGAGAGGTAATGGAAATGAATATCCTCGATGTCTTCCAGGATGCCACCGACTAACTTGAGGCCACTGGCCCCACCGGGAAGATCGACCTGTGTGACATCCCCGGTGATGACCATGGTGGAGCCAAAACCCAGCCTGGTAAGGAACATCTTCATCTGCTCAGGAGAGGTGTTCTGCGCTTCATCCAAAATGATGAAGGACGAATTGAGTGTGCGCCCGCGCATATAGGCCAGCGGCGCGACCTCCACGGTCCCCGACGCCAGCAACTTGGGAACCAACTCTGGGTCCATCATTTCGTGCAGCGCATCAAAAAGCGGCCGGAGATAGGGGTCAATCTTGTCGGTCAGGGTGCCGGGCAGGAACCCCAAGCGCTCCCCCGCCTCGACAGCGGGCCTTGTCAAAATGATGCGGTCGACTTCCTTGCGCTCCAGCGCTTGAACAGCCTTAGCCATGGCCAAATAGGTTTTGCCCGTTCCAGCGGGCCCTATTCCAAAAACGATGGTGTGGGAATCAATGGCCTCGACGTAGTTCTTTTGGCCCAGCGTCTTGGGCCGGATGGTCTTGCCTTTGGAGGAGAGAATCGGTTCGCTCAAAAACGAGGCCGCTCCCTTCCCCGTTTGAGCCTTGATGCGAGACGCCCTCGTCACATCCGCAGCTCCCAGGTCGACGCCAGCGCGGGCCAGGGCCACCACATCGGTAATCAGCGCGTGGGCCTTATCCACCTCTGCCTCAGAACCAGAGACCGTAATGCTGTTGCCTCTTGCCACCAGCACAACACCGGGACACTCTGCCTCAACTTGGCTGAGCACCCGATCGTGAACGCCAAGAACACGAATCATCGCGACGTCATCGACGTCGATGGTGATCGATACAGAATCACGGGAAGAACGAGGTTTAGCCGGCAAGAGAACCCTCATCAAGCCCACCGGTCAGGACGTGTGCGTGGACATGAAAGACAGTTTGGCCAGCAGTTTCACCGGAGTTGAACACCAGGCGGAATTCGCCATTCGCGTGCTCGCTGGCGAGCTGCTGAGCCATGGTCACAAGCTGCGCAAGAAGCTGGGGGTCGCCGGCGGCAAGCTCGGCGACGTTTGCGTATTCCTGCGTTTTTGGCACCACAAGAAGGTGCACGGGTGCCTTGGGGGCAATATCCCGAAAGGCAATGAGGTGATCGTTTTCCATCAGGATGTCCGCCGGGATTTCCCGGGACACAATCTTGGAAAAGATTGAAGGAGAAGAACTGCTCATCCCTTTAGTGTAGGCCGGGTCAATCTCGTGCGCATGGGCTATCACCAACGGCGAAGCATGACGTTGAGAACAGCGAGTGCCGCTGGCCCTGCACTGGAGGTGCGCAGCACACTCTCCCCCAACTTCCGTCTGGTGGCCCCGGATTTCTCGAGAGCACTCAATTCCTCGGGGGACAGGCCTCCTTCGGGTCCGACTACCAGAAGAATCGGCCGGTCACCGGCTGGTCGAAACTGAGAGAGGGCCTCTATGGCGAGTGGATCCAAGACCACTATCTGGCACTCGCTGGCAAGCGAACAGAGCCCTGGGGTGGACTGCGGCTCGCTCAGCTGCGGAATGTAGGCGCGAAGCGCCTGCTTGGTCGCCTCTGTGACGATCTTGGTCCAGCGGGCAACACCCTTGTCGACTTTGTCGTCCTTCCAGGTGGAGATCGACCTGGACGCCTGGAAGGGAATCACGCGATCGATACCGAGCTCTGTACAGGCTTGGATGGCCAGTTCATCCCGGTCGCCCTTGGCTAGTGCTTGCGCCAGCCAGATTTCGGGGATTGGTCGAGCGTGGTGTTCGAGCGAATCAACGCGCACAGCAACTTCGGAACCAGACACAGTGGTCACCGTGGCCGCAGCCATCAATCCGGTGCCATCGCCGACCGCGGTGGTCTCGCCCACTTGGAGCCTGCCGACCCTGGCTGCATGGTGGGCTTCATCTCCGGTCAGGGTGACGGTGTCGCCCACTGCCCAGGGGCCAGGTGTTGCGCTCAGGTAAAGGTGTGCCACCGACTAACCACCAAACAGGCGGTCACGGAACTTATGGAACATGCCCTGCTGCGCGCCGGCAAGTCTGGGGCCCTCGGCCTTGCGCAATGCCTTGAACTTCTTCATCAACTCTGTTTCTTGAGAGCCAAGTTTTGTGGGGGTCAGGACGTGGATTCCAAAGCGCAGGTCGCCTCGCCCGTTACCGCGGAGTTTGGTCACACCGCGGCCCTTCACGGTGATGACCTCAGCGCTCTGCGCGCCTGGCTTAATCACCACGGTGACATCGCCGTCCAGGGCTGACAGAGTCACTTCGGTGCCAAGCACTGCGTCTGCGACATCAAGCTCGATGGTGGCGATGATGTCGTCCCCTGAGCGAGAGTAGATGCTGTCACCTCGGACGGTGAACTCAAGGTAAAGGTCACCGGAGGGGCCACCACCGTGACCAACCTCGCCTTGGCCAGGAAGGTGAATGCGCTGGCCGGTTTCGATGCCACCGGGAATATCCACAGAGAGTGAGCGGGTGGCGCGCACGCGCCCCTGTCCAGCACAGGTGGGGCACGGGCTGTCGATCACAGATCCAAAGCCGCGACAGCTGCCACAGGGACTCTGGGTCACCATGTTGCCCAGCACCGAACGGACAGTGCGCTGCAGGCTTCCGCTACCACCACAGATGTCACAGGTCCTAGGCGATGTGCCAGGAGACGCGCACGAACCCTGACATGTTTCACACAGCACAGCTGTGTCGAGCTCGAGAGTCTGTGTCACACCAAAAATCACGTCAACGAGGTCGACATCAACTCGCACCAGCGCGTCCTGCCCACGCTCTTGGCGCGGCCTAGGACCACGCGAGCCCTGTTGGCCACCGAAGAAGGTTTCAAATATGTCGCCAAAGGGACCAAAACCGCCAAATCCTTGACCACCACCCATGTCATAGCTGGCTCGCTGCTGCGGGTCAGAGAGCACCTCATAGGCGTGGGTCACCTGTTTGAACTGGTCCTCGGCGCCCTCGTCGCTGTTCACATCGGGGTGAAGTTGGCGGGCAAGCTTGCGGTAGGCCTTTTTGATGTCCTCGGCGCTGGCGTCCTTGGCGACCCCCAGGACTTGATAGTGATCTGTGCTCACGCCTTAGTTTCTTTCCTGGTTGTCATCACCGAGCAGACGGGAAAGGTAGCGGGCGACCGCCCGCACCGCCGTCATGTTGCTCGAGTAGTCCATTCTGGTGGGGCCCACAACACCGAGGGTGGCCCTCTGCTGATTCCCACTCTGATACGAGGACGCCAATACCGCCGCCTCCGAGAGAGCGCCTTCGTTTTCGCGGCCAATTCGTGCTTGAACATCCGAGGCATCGAGTTTCATCTCGGTGAAAAGCTTCAACAGCGTCACCTGCTCTTCGATGGCTTCGAGCACCGGATAAACACTGTGGGCAAAGTCGTGCTCGGTGCGCACCAGATTCGATGCGCCGGCCATGACGAGACGGTCGGTGCGGTGACCCTCAATCGCGTGCGAAAGAGCATCAGCAATCGAGGTGGCAAGTTCCACGCGGTCCGCTGACACACTGCCAGGCAGGGCGGCAAGCTTTTCCCCCAACGCCACCACCGGAACGGTGGCCAGTTGTTGATTCACGTGCGCACGCAACTCAGCGACGATGACTTCGTCGATGGGGTTCGCGCACTCGACAATGTTTTGGTCCACTGAGCCACCATCGGTGATCAACACCGTCATCAGGCGGTGCGTGCCAAGGGGCAGCAATTCAACGTGGCGAACCCGGGCACTACTCAGACTTGGATACTGAACAATGGCGACCTGGTTGGTGAGCTGCGAGAGCAAGCGAACAGTGCGGGCCAGGGTGTCATCAAGATCGGCTGAGTGGCCAAGAAACTCTTCAATGGCGTTGCGCTGGGCCACACTCAGTGGCTTGATGCCCGCCAACTGATCGACAAAAACGCGGTACCCCTTATCGGTGGGAACACGGCCCGCCGAAGTGTGGGGCGCGGTAATCAACTCTTCTTCTTCCAGTAGCG
>JBIILX010000010.1:0-22284 GCA_044338275.1 Pontimonas sp. | reverse complement strand
GGTCTCGGAGTGGTTCACTACTTTTGGCCTCGTTGCTCTCATCGGCCTCCTTCTGAAGCAGGACCGGGGCAGCTGGATTCCGATCTCCGTGGCGCTATGGATTGGCGCCGGACACATCTTTTCGTCCTCAACCTCGTTTGCTAACCCGGCGGTCACGCTCGGGCGTATGGTCACAGACGCAGCAAACGGTATTGCGCCGACGTTTGTTCCAGGATTCATTGCCACGCAGATTGTGGGGGCAGTCTCAGCGGTCGTGGTGCTAGCGCTACTGGACGGGGCTCGTCGCCCACCGCCTAAAGGAAATCCAGAGCGCGAATCCTGAAGCGGGCTGCCAATGACCGCTCGGGGTAGGACGATTACCGCTTGGTGCCTTGTAGGGTTCCGATGACCTTGAGGCCTGGGTCAATCACCATGCAATAGATGCTTCTATCGCCCTGGGCCCAACTGCTCGGCGTTGGGTAGTAGAAGTGGTAATCCAACAATGACGAGCGAAAGTCAATGCCCACGAACTCGGCAAAGACCGCCTGACATTTGTCCTGACCCTCGATGACAAGTGCGTCAACGCCCGGGTAAGAGCCATCGGCGGCAGAGACAATCGCGTAGAGCTCGGAATCGTGGGGTTCAGCACAGGAGACCGTCGGCACTTCCGCCAAATCCGCACCCAGTGGAGTTTCCGCATCATTCACGCAGGTCCCCACAGCCAGCTCAAGCACTGACTCTGTCTCGACTACCTCGGTCGAGACCTCAGTCGTCGTTGGTGATTCAACGGGGTCGCTGGCACACCCCGCCAGAAACACTGCAGCTGTGGCGAGGGCGAGACCTCGAGGCATGAATCGCACTATGACCTCCTCGTGATGTCAAGAACTTCATCGTGGAGAGAGCCGTTGGTCGCCAGGGCTGTTCCCTTCCACACGCCGTGCTCACCATCCAGTGAGCTAAAGCGGCCACCAGCTTCCTCGAGGATGGGAACAAGGGCTGCCATGTCGTAGGGCTGTAGGTCCGCCTCCCCGGCAACATCGAGCGAGCCCTCAGCGACCAGCATGTAGGACCAGAAATCACCGATGGCGCGTGCCCTCCACGCGCTAGTAGCAAGCTGCGTCACCTGCTCACCACGGCCATCGTTGATCCAGCCCGGAAGACTGTTGTAGCTGACCGTGGCGTCTGCGAGTTTCTCCACCTTGCTGACCCTAAGAGCCGCGGGTTCAGGGTGTGACCAGGTGGTGGTGAACGCCCCGTGACCCCGCGCTGCATACCAACGCTGTCCAAGAGCCGGTGCGCTGATCACTCCCACCACTGGCTCGCCATCAATGGCGAGAGCGATTAAGGTGGCCCAGATTGGCAGGCCGCGCAAGAAACCAGCCGTCCCATCAATTGGGTCAATAATCCATTGGCGGCCGGGTTGTGGGCCAGCAGTCCCACTGGTGGAGCCCATTTCTTCACCCAGGATGGCATCGTCTGGTCGTGCGGTAGCAATTGTCGATCGAATCAGTTTTTCGACGGCCTGGTCAGCATCGGTGACCGGCGTGCGATCCGGCTTCGTGGTGATGACAAGATCTTGAGCCCTAAAGCGTGGCAGCGACACTAAATCAGCATTGGCGGCCGCTGCGAGGGCAAGAGCCAGGTCATCGCTGGGAGAGAAGTTCACCACATCTTGAGCGTAGTCGTTACTCCTTGGCGGGTCGTGAGGCTACTCGGGTGTCCCACCAGGCTCATGGATTGTGGCCATCAAGCGTTGCAGTGATTCGACTCGCGCTTCCAGCTCGTTAGGCAATGAGCCATCAGCCTGGGCTCTGGCCAGTTCGCACTCGATCGAGTGGGCAGTGTGAGCGCAAGCCTTTGGACAACTGGCGACATAGTTGGCCAGGTCACTAAAGGCAGAGACGATGGATTCTGTGCTGACGTGGCCAAGGCCAAAGGATCGAACACCGGGAGTGTCAATGACCCAGCCACCCTCGGGGAGTCGGAGGGCTTGACTGGACGAGGAAGTGTGGCGCCCACGTCCGGTGACGTCGTTGACATCCCCGACGGCGCGTTCCGCGCCGGGGACCAGTTCGTTCACGAGCGTTGATTTCCCCACGCCCGAGTGCCCCACGGCGACGCTGATCCGCCCAGCAAGAATGGTCGCGAGTTCCTCCCTGGCGGGATTCTCGGGCGACCTGGACACCGTTGTAATGCCCAATGTCTTGCCGTATTCAATCAACTCGGTGTCGGGGGCCACGTCGGTCTTCGTGATGCAGAGAATCGGTGTGATGCCAGCGTCCAGGGCGGCAATGATGTAGCGGTCGATGAGCCGGGGCCGGGGTTCGGGATTGGCCGTAGCCACGACCATGAGCAACTGGTCGGCGTTGGCCACAATGACGCGCTCGAGAGTGTCTGTGTCATCGCCACTCCGGCGCAAAACACTGGAGCGCGGTTGGATTCGAACAATGCGCCCGAGTGAGCCCTCTTCACCGGTGGTGTCGCCGACAATGTCGACATAGTCGCCAGTCACGATGGCTTGGCGGCGCAGCTCACTGGCGCGTGAACACGTCACGAGGCGTTCCCCCTCGGTGCCCTCATCGATGATGGCTCGGTAGCGACCTCGGTCGACCGCGATGATGAATCCGCCAACAGCGTTGTCGTGAGCGGGGCGGTTCTTTGAGCGAGGCCGGCTCCCGCGACGATCTGGTCGCGCCCTCGGCACGAGATCGGCCCAGCGGTCTTCGTCCTCGTCCCAGGTCATGGGGCAGGTGACTCCACGAGTGCACTCCAGAGCTCGACGAACTCCGGCAAAGTCTTGGAGGTGCAGGCAATGTCATCGACGACTATCCCCCGAACGCCGAGGCCCAAAAGGGCGCCGGATGTTGCCATCCGGTGATCATCAAATGCCGCCCAGGCGCCTCCATCAAGCGGGGTGGGTGTCACTTCGATGCCATCGGGGAGTTCGCGCGCGTTCCCGCCAAGCGCCTGGATATTTGCCACCAAGGCGCTCAATCGGTCCGTTTCGTGGCCTCTGAGGTGACCAATGCCGCGGAATGTGCTGGTTCCCATAGCCAGAGCTGACAAGGCGATGAAGGTGGGCGCAAGTTCACCCGCGTGGCTCAGGTCAAGGTCGACACCGGGAATCTGTGCACCATTTACCCAGCCCACACCGCCGGACACTGTGACGGATGTGGTGCCGTAATGGACCTCGGCGCCAAAGGTCTCCATGAGCTCTGGAACGTGGCGTCCCACCTGAGTGGTGTGCTGTGGCCACCCCTCCAGGGTGACCTCACCCCCGCTGATGAGAGCTGCCCCAAGGAAAGGCGCCGCGTTGGAGAGATCAGGCTCGATTGTCACATCAATCGGGTTGATGTCACCGGGCTCTACTCTCCAGACCCCGGGCTTCGGGCTTTCCACCGAAACCCCGCGGGCTCTCAGGCTCGCAATCGTCATGTCGATGTGGGGGAGCGAGGGCAGGGAATCTCCCGTGTGGGTGATGGTCAGGCCACGGGGCATCCGCGGTGCTGCCAAAAGTAGGCCCGAGACAAACTGGCTGGAGAGAGAGGCGTCAATAGTCACTCTCTCGCCGGTGAGTGCAGCAGGAGGGGTCATGGTGAAGGGCAGCCCACCGGGGCCCTCCTTCTCCACAGTTACACCCAGTTGAACTAGAGCGTCGAGCGTGGTCTGCATTGGCCTGCGCCTGGCTCCCAGGTCGCCATCCAGGTGGATGGTGCCGGGCACCAGGGCCGCAACCGGCGGAATAAAACGCATCACGGTGCCAGCTAAACCGCAGTCAATCATTGCCCTGGTTGCAGCCGGGGTTTTTGGGAGGGGCTCAACAAGGAAATCGGGGCCGAAGGCACCATCGGATTCAACGGGTGTGATCGTGGCACCGAGCGCTCGAAGCGCATCCACCATGAGCGCGCTATCTCTCGAGTGGAGGGGGCGCCGAATTCTGGATGGCCCGGAGGCAAGGGCCGCCAGGACGAGTTCGCGGTTTGTCAGGGATTTTGACCCTGGTAGGGTCAAGGAATGCCTCAGGGGGTGGGCGCGCTCAGGCGCTGGCCACCCGGCGGGGGAAATCTCTGACTCGTGCATCGATTCACCAGAGTATCGGTTTGTCGAAGTGAGGACAGGGCGAGAGCCCCGCACCGAGTTGGGGACTAGCTAAGCGCGGTGTCCAGAATGAGCTGGGCCTCAGCCTGGCTGCGCTTGGAGGAACCTGTTGCGGGGGAGGCCGAACGCGGCCTCGACACTACGTTCATGGGCGGCAAGCCCGCTTGCGGGCCTTCCATCATGATGAAAGGCCATGCGCCTTGGTTCTCTGGCTCGTCTTGAACCCAGACGAACTGGGCTTGGGGGTAGCGCGCGGCAATCGCACGGAGTTCTGCCCCAGGGAAGGGGTAGAACTGCTCGAGGCGCACAAGGGCAATGTTGGTGATGCCCTTCTTCTCGATCTCCGACTGCAGGTCGTAGTAGATCTTTCCTGCGACCAACAACACCTTGGTGATACCGGCTGGATTGGTGACCTTGGGATCATCCAAGACCGGCTGGAACTTGCCGGAGGTGAAGTCAGTGACGTTGCTGGTCGCACCGCGCAGACGCAGCATTGCCTTCGGGGTGAAGACCACCAAAGGCTTGCGAGGCCGGGCGTACGCCTGCCTGCGCAGAAGGTGGAAGTAGGAGGCAGGCGTTGAGGGCCTGGCGATGGTCATATTGTCCTCGGCAGCAAGCTGGAGGAAGCGCTCGATGCGAGCCGAGGAGTGGTCTGGCCCCTGGCCTTCAAAACCGTGGGGCAGCAGCAGCACCACGCTCGAGCGCTGGTCCCACTTCTGCTCAGCAGAGGAGATGAATTCGTCGATCACGGTTTGTGCTCCGTTGACGAAGTCACCGAACTGAGCTTCCCAGAGAACCAAAGCTTCAGCACGCTCCACCGAGTAGCCGTATTCGAAGGCGAGGGCGGCATATTCGCTCAGCAGTGAGTCATAGATATAGAGCCGCGCTTGACGCTCCGCGAGGTTCATCAGTGGCAGCCACTCTTGGCCGTTCTGGCGGTCATGGAAGACTGCGTGCCGCTGGACGAAGGTGCCTCGTCTGGCATCCTGCCCGACCAATCGAACCGGGGTGCCCTCGAGAAGTAGCGAGCCTAGCGCGATCAGTTCACCAAAGCCCCAGTCGATCTCGCCCTCACGAGCCATATCGCGGCGCTTCTCCAGCAGAGGGACAAGCTTGGGGTGGACCGTAAACCCGGGAGGTTGGTTGCCGTGGGCGTCACCGATCAGGGCCAGAACAGAAGCATCAACGCCGGTTGTGGCAGGCTCGGCGGCTTCTTCGGTGGCTGTTACCTCGGTGATTGCTGGGATCTTTCCGGTCTGAGCCGCGTGGGTTTCCTCAAAGGCTTCTTCTAGGCGCTGGTGAAAGTCGCGCTGCGCGGCCTCGAGCTCGTCTTCGGTGATGTCACCGCGGCCCATGAGAGCTTCGGTGTAAAGGGTTCGAACGCTCCTCTTTGCCTCAATCAAGTTGTACATCAGCGGTTGAGTCATCGAGGGATCGTCACCCTCGTTGTGACCTCGGCGGCGATAGCTGATCAGGTCGATTACTACATCGCCTTTGAATTTTTGGCGGTAGGCAAAAGCGAGTTCCGCGACTCGGAGTACCGCTTCAGGGTCATCGCCGTTGACGTGGAAGATCGGTGTCTGGATGGTTTTTGCGACATCGGACGCGTAGACAGAGGTCCTCGCATCGTGGGGGAGTGTCGTGAAGCCGACCTGGTTGTTGACGATTACGTGAACGGTTCCGCCTGTGCGGTAGGCGCGAAGCTGCGACATCTGGAGAGTTTCGAGCACGACGCCCTGGCCAGCCATTGCTGCATCGCCGTGAATCAAGACCGGAAGGACGCGGAAGCTACCAATCTCACCGCGGTCTTGCTTCGCGCGGACGATGCCTTCGAGAACCCCGTTGACTGCTTCGAGGTGAGAGGGGTTAGCGGCCAAGTAGACCGGAATCTGGCTACCCGTAGGGCTCGTGTACATGCCCTCGGTGCCGAGGTGATATTTCACATCGCCCGAGCCGTGAATGCTGCCCACGTCCTGTGTGCCCTCGAACTCGCGGAAGATCTGGCCATAGGTCTTGCCGGCAATGTTTGCCAAAACATTGAGACGACCGCGGTGGGCCATGGCGATGGCGACTTCGTCAAGACGGTCGTCGTCAGAAGCCGCTTGCATGATCTCGTCGATCAGGCTGACTGTTGATTCGGAGCCCTCCAGACTGAAGCGCTTTTGCCCTACGTACTTGGTCTGCAGGAAGGTTTCAAAAGCCTCGGCCTGGTTCAGCTTCGACAGGATCCGCAGCTGGGCTTCGTGGTCTGGTTTTTCATAAGGGCGCTCAACCTGCTCTTGGAACCAGAGGCGCTGCGCGGGGTCCTGAATGTGCATGTACTCGAGCCCGATGGTTCGGCAGTAAGAGTCCCGCAGCACGCCGAGTACTTCGCGCAGCAGCATGGTGCGCCTGCCACCGAAGCCGCCGGTCACAAACTCGCGGTCCAAGTCCCAGAAGGTGAGCCCGTGGCTTTCGATTTCCAGGTCCGGGTGCGAGCGCTGCCGATACTCGAGCGGGTCAATATCTGCCATCAGGTGACCGCGAACCCGAAACGCGTTGATCAACTCCTGCACCCTCGAGGTCTTATTGACGGTATCGGCAGTGTCTTCGGCAATGTCTTCTGCCCAGTGGATGGGCATATAGGGAATGCGCAGCGAGGCGAAGATTTCTTCGTAGAACCCATCCCCACCAATCAGGAGTTCGTGGACCTTCTTGAGGTACTCACCTGAACCAGCGCCCTGGATAACACGGTGATCATAGGTTGAGGTCAAGGTGATGGTCTTGCCGATGCCAAGTTCAGCAAGGGTCTTCTTCGAAGACCCTTGGAACTCAGCGGGATACTCGAGAGCCCCCGCGCCAATGATGCAGGCCTGGCCTTTCATTAGGCGCGGCACAGAGTGCTCGGTGCCAATGCCGCCCGGGTTGGTGAGCGAGATGGTGTTGCCGGCGTAGTCATCAGCAGTGAGTTGCCCCTCGCGCGCCCGACGAACAACGTCTTCGTAGCTTGCCAGGAACTCGGCGAAACCAAACGTCTGCGCCCTCTTGATTCCTGGAACTACGAGGCTTCTCGTGCCATCGGGTTTCGGAATATCGATCGCGATGCCGAGATTGATGTGAGCGGGGTGGACCGCCACAGGCTTGCCGTCAATTTCGTCGTAGAAGACGTTCTGCCCCGGCAGTTGTTTGAGGGCTTTGATCATGGCCCACGCAATGAGGTGGGTGAAGGAAACCTTGCCGCCGCGAGTTCTCCGCAGATGGTTGTTGACGACAATGCGGTTATCGATCATCAGCTTGGCGGGAACAGTGCGAACGCTCGTGGCGGTGGGAACCTGGAGGCTTTGGTCCATATTTGCGGCTAAGGCCTTGGCCATGCCTTTCAGCGGTGCGACAGTGTCACTCGCTTCTGCGGCATCGGAGGTCTCCACAACCGGAATCGACGTGGTCGTCAGTGCAGGAGCTTCGGCGGGAATGGGTTGGACTTTGGGTGCAATTGATGTGGTCTTGGCAATGGGCGCGGTAATCGGCGCCGCATCGTCCGAGAACTCTGGGGCAGGGACAGTTGAGCGGGCGGGCACGGGGGGAATGGTCAGACCCGACTGCGCTGCCCTTGACTCAAAGAGTGGCCACCAGCTTTTTTCTACGAGTTCGGGGTCTTGCTGATACAGACCCCAGAGCTCGTCGACTAGCCATTCGTTGGCTCCAAATTCAACAGAAGCACCGGTAGATGTCCCTAAAGTGTCGCTATCTGACACGCGGCTCTGCTCACTCTCACGTCCGAGGAATTGCTGTGAAAAGCCTACCGGGTTTGTGGGAGGGTTCCTGGCAGCCATAGCCGGGGCCAGGGTTGCCTGCTACTCTGTGAGGGCAATGCACAAGACCTCATCTGAGCCTTCCGAACCCAGTCATAAACCCTGGGGCACCCTTGTTAGGGGTGCCCGGTGAGTACTGACCTAATTCTTTTCGGGGTGGGCGTCCTGCTGGCGCTGGGTACCGGAGTCTTCGTGGGTAGTGAGTTCGCGCTACTGAATTTGGATCGTGCCGATCTTGAGCGCCGTTCGGCACGGGGCGAAAAAGGCAACCGCATCACCATTGCCGCGCTGAAACGTACCTCCACGCACCTTTCCAGTGCGCAGCTGGGTATCACCTTGACTACCCTGCTCACTGGTTACACGATGGAGCCGGCAATTTCGTCGATGCTCTCCGGTCCGCTCACCAGAGCCGGGCTCGATGATGACTTTGTGCGTCCGGTGGGTGCCGTGGCGGGAATTTTGATTGCCACCACGATTTCCATGATTTTTGGCGAGTTGGTGCCAAAAAACTACGCGCTCGCTGTTCCCCGCCAGACAGCCAGGGTTCTCGTGCCGCTTCAGGTGGCATTCACCTGGGTCTTTAGTCCTTTCATCGCTGTGCTGAATGGCAGCGCTAACCGCATCCTGCGTGCCATGGGGATTGAACCCAAGGAGGAACTCTCCGCTGCCAGAACAGCCGATGAACTCTCGAGCCTCGTTCAGCGCTCCGCCCTGCAGGGTCTTCTGGAAAATGACACGGCAACGTTGCTCTCCAGAACCATTGAGTTTTCTCAGCGCAACGCCATCGACGTCATGACGCCTCGCACAAAAGTGGAGAGCGTTCACCGCAGTGACACCGCGAACGATGTCATCGAACTAGCACGTCGAACGGGGTATTCCCGCTTTCCCGTGATTGATGAATCCATTGATGACATCCGTGGCGTTGTTCACGTGAAGCAGGCCGTTGCGGTGCCAAGCGACAAGCGTGATGACGTGCCGGTCTCGGCGCTGCAGTCAGAGGTTATTCGGGTTCCAGAGACCATGCCGCTGGACTTGCTGCTGACCGAACTTCGTGGCCGCGGCTATCAGGTGGCGATTGTGGTCGACGAATACGGCGGCACCTCCGGCATTGCCACGCTCGAAGATTTGGTGGAAGAGCTCATTGGCGAGGTGGCCGACGAACATGACCGCGCCCCGCTCGATGTTGTGCGCGCCAGAGACTGGTTTACTTTTCCCGCCCAACTGCGCCCCGATGAGTTGGAAGAGCGCACCGGTGTTCAGGTCCCAGAAAGTGGCCACTACGAGACGGTTGCTGGATTCATCCTCGAGCGGTTAGGACGGATGGCTGAAGTAGGCGACACCATCACCATTGACACCGGAGAGTTCCGAGTGGAGCGCATGGAGGGCCGTCGTATTGATCGCGTGCGGTTCACTCCGAGTGTGAGTGCTGAGCAGGTGACGCTGCTATGAGCGACTGGGCTGGATTGGCATGGTTAGTGGTTCTGCTGGCTGGCAACGCGTTTTTCGTGGGTGCTGAATTCGCCGTTATTGCCGCCAAGCGCTCGCAGATTGAGCCTTTGGCTGCGGCTGGCAAGAAGGGCGCAAAGACTTCGCTGTATGCGATGGAGCACGCCACGTTGATGTTGGCAACATCGCAGCTCGGAATTACGGTGTGTTCGCTGCTAATTCTGCTGGTGTCTGAGCCCGCTGTTCACCATCTCTTGGAGGGCCCCCTCGGTGCCCTCGGAGTTCCCGACGCGTGGGTGAGCGTGGTGGCGTTTGTCATGGCGCTGTTGATTGTGACCTATTTGCACGTGGTCTTTGGCGAGATGGTGCCAAAGAACATCTCGTTCTCCCTGCCTGACAAGGCCGTGTTGTTCTTGGCGCCCCCTCTGGTGTTCGTCTCTCGCGTGATTTCGCCCATCATTCGCAGCCTGAACGCTATAGCGAATGGTTTCCTAAGGATGACCGGCGTGGAGCCCAAGGCTGAAGCAGTGAGTGCCTACACCCTGGATGAAGTGGCGACAATTGTTGCCGAGTCGACGAAGACGGGCATGCTTTCTGACCACTCGGGAGCGCTCACAGCCGCCTTCGAGTTCACCACCAAAGTTGTGGGCGATGTCACGATTGGCTTGCCCGACCTAGTGACCCTGCCTGACGATGCGAGCCCTGCCGATGTTCAACAGGCAGTGACGCAGCGCGGGTTCAGTCGCTACGTGTTGGTTGACGAGTCTGGAGAGCCCACGGGTTACGTGCACATCAAAGATGTGCTCGATGAGGCTGATCTTGATAGTGACTACCCCGTGGCGCCCCGCAAGATTCGCTCACTGGTGACTCTGCGCGATTCCATTGACTTAGAAGATGCGCTTGCCACCCTGCGCCAAACCGGAGCTCACGTGGCGAAGGTGGTGGCCCCGGGCGGGGAAACCCGAGGGGTACTGTTCCTCGAGGACATTATTGAAGAGCTCGTTGGTGAAGTCAGGGACGCAACAACCCGTCGGTAGCATGGTGAGAACCAGAGGGAAAGCGGGGACCCGCGGGTGTCAGACACCGTATTAGTTATTGGCGAGGCGCTGATGGACTGCGTGGTGAAGCACTCAGGCGAGGTGGGTCAGGAGGTCCCCGGCGGCAGCCCTATGAACGTCGCGATAGGCCTGGGGCGACTTGGACACTCGGCTCTTCTAGTGGCGCGACTAGGTTCGGATGCCTGGGGTGAAGCAATCACCTCTCACGTCATGCGCAGCGGCGTTGCGCTCATCGAACGAAGCGCTGGGTTATTGCGCACCTCGTCCGCCACAGCTCACCTCGCCGAAGATGGCTCAGCACGCTATGAGTTTGATCTGATCTGGGATATCGAGCCTTCTATGGTTCCCTTCGCGGAGTACCTCCATGTTCACGCGGGCTCAATCGCCTGCACCTTGGAGCCCGGGGCCAGCGCTGTCCGGGAGATTGTGCAACGCTCGCGCGGTGCGGGTGCGAGCATCAGCTACGACCCGAACGTGAGACCGCACATCATGGGCTCCGCTAGAGAGGTTCTGCCGCAGGTAGAAGCAATGATCGGCCTTTCACACCTGGTGAAAGCCAGCGACGAAGACGCTGCGTGGCTTTACCCAGGGGTTTCTCTCGATCAGGTGGCGGCCAGGTGGCAGCAGTTGGGGGCGGGTCTTGTCATCATCACCAAGGGCGCCGAAGGCGCCATGGTGTGGCGGTCAGGTGCCACACTGGCTTTTCCCACTTTTGCGACTGAGGTTGTTGACACGATTGGTGCCGGTGACACCGTGACCGCGGGTCTGATTTCAGCGCTTGCGACCCGATCACTCCTGGGTGGTGTTGAGGCCGAGCGTTGGCCGACCCTTTCAGAGAACGATCTGGCTGAGGTTGTAACCTTTGCTTTGCGGGCAGCGGCCATCACCGTGTCGCGTGCTGGCGCAGATTTGCCGACTCTGGCGGACATGCAAGGCGGTATCTGATGGCGGGCCCTATTTCTGTTGACCACACATTCCTCCGAGGCTGGGTGCGGGCGCCCAAACCCGAGGACCACAAGTATTCGAGAGGCGTTCTCGCTCTGGTGACCGGAAGCTTCGCCTACCCCGGTGCTGCGCTGATCGGCGTGGAAGCTGCCGTGCGAACCGGCGTAGGGATGGTTCGCTACTCCGGGCCGGAGGGAGTCGCCCAAATGGTAATTACTCAGCACCCAGAAGTTGTTATTGCCCCGGGCAGTGCAGATGCCCTGGTGGTCGGAAGCGGGATGGTTTCGCCCATCGATGACGACACCCGCGCTCGTGTTGGTGCAGCTATCGCACAGGGAATACCTAGCGTGGTGGATGCCGGTGCACTGGAGATCGTAGAAAACTTCGGACCGCTCACGGTTTTGACCCCTCACCATGGCGAGCTTGAGGCGCTCTTGGAGCGCCTCGGTATTCCCGCAGGCGCTACCGACCGTGAGAGCGCGCAAAAGCTGGCGAAGAAACTCTCCATGACGGTCCTCGTCAAGGGAGCCAATGGGGCTGTGGTCGATGGTCGTGGTGGCGTGTGGGAGTTGCCCAGGGCAACGCCGTGGCTCGCAACCGCGGGAACCGGAGATGCCCTAGCCGGCATTCTGGGCGCGCTGTTGGCCGCATGGCACGAACGCCTCCACGAATCGCCGGAGCTCCTCGGTGAAGCGGTGGCCTCTGGCGCACTGATTCACCAAATTGCAGCAGCTAGGGCCTCAGCCCGCGCGGTCGGCGATGCCGATAGCCCAACTGGTGGGCCCTTTAGTGTCATGGATGTCTGCCGGGAAATTCCTGCAGTTATCGGAGATGCTCTTAGCTCGTGGGCGTAGCCAGGAGAGCTGCGATCGACGCGCCAACGCGCTCGGATTCGATCAAGAATCCATCGTGGCCATAGGGCGTCGCTAGCACCTCGGGAACCGTGCCAGTGAGGCACCCTGGAATATGACGAGCCAGATCTTCTTGCTGGCTGAGGGGGAACAGTCGGTCACTATCGACCCCCAAAACCAGGGTGGGTAGCGTCAGTGCTCCCAACACGGTGGCTAAGTCACCGCGATCACGGGTGACATCGTGGGAGTTCATCGCCCCGACCAAGCTCATGTAACTATTCGCGTCGAATCGACGAGTGAATTTGTTGCCGTGGAAATCCAAATAGCTCTCCACAGCGAAACGACCGCTATCGCCAAGAGGTGAGACCTTGCTCTGCCAGGTCCTCTCAAAGCGCTCGTTCAGCTCGGTGGGTGAGCGGTAGTTCACGAGCGCCATGCGTCTTGCCAGAGCCAAACCTCTATAGGGCCCCTCGTCATGGTCGTAGTAGTCCCCACCGGCGAAGAACGGGTCAACGGTGATGGCCTCCATCTGGATGGAGTTGCCACCAATTTGATCGGCGCTCGTGACAGCGCTGGTGGCAATCAAGCCGAGTCTGGCCACTCGACTCGGGAACAGCAGCGCCCACTCCAGGGCATGCATTCCCCCCATAGACCCGCCGACAACGGCGGCGAAGGCGGCAATTCCGAGGTGATCGGCGAGCGATTCCACGACCCGGGTTTGATCGCGAATCGTCAGATAAGGGAAGCGCTGGCCCCACTCCCGGCCATCGGGATGAAAACTTGAGGGGCCACCGAGAATGTTGGGCACAACAACGCACCACTTATCTGTATCAAGTCCGAGACCCGGACCCACAACGCCGGACCACCAGCCGGCGGTCGGGTGACCTGGGCCAGCCTGTCCGGTTGCATGAGAGTCGCCGGTGAGGGCGTGGAAGACGAGAACGGCATTGGACGCGTCCGCATTGAGTTCACCAAAGGTTTCATACGCAAGGCGCACATGAGGAATGTGATCGCCGTGCTCAGTGGTGAACGGACCGACTTGGCAAAACGCTCGGTTGCCGAGGTGATCACCATCACGCCATGCTCCGGTGACCGGTGGCGTTCCGCGCAGCGTTGCCTGAAGGGCCTCCGTGACGAAGGCCGAGGGCAGAGACTCCGCGGGTGATTGCCAATCCATAGTGTTGCTATTCTTCCCTAACTGGAGATGGCCGGGGAATACCCCGGCCATCTCCAGTCTCGGGAGGAACTAGGAGCCGTGCTCCGGGGTGTTACTTGGCCTTCTTGGCGGCCTGGAAACCAGACTCAAGATCAGCCAGGATGTCGTCGATGTGCTCGAGGCCCACCGAGAGACGCACCAAACCGGGTGTGACACCGGTGGTGAGCTGCTGCTCTGGCGTGAGCTGCGAGTGGGTGGTTGAGGCCGGGTGAATAATCAGGCTGCGCACATCACCGATGTTGGCCACGTGGCTGAAGAGCTGGACGCTATCGACCAGTGCGCGACCGGCGTTCACGCCACCCTTGATCTCAAAGGACAGGATTGCGCCAACACCGTGGGGGGCATACTTCGCAGCGGCCTTGTTCCAGCGGCTTGATGGCAGCGCTGCGTAGTTGACAGCTGCCACCTGGTCGTGGGCCTCGAGCCACTGCGCAACTGCCAGAGCGTTCGACGAGTGCCGCTCCATCCGGAGGCTCAGGGTTTCGATTCCCTGAATCAAGCCAAACGCGTTGTCGGGCGAGACAGCAGCACCGAGGTCGCGCAGCAGCTGGACGCGGGCCTTGATGATGTAGGCGATGGGGTCGCCCAGCACACCGGTGTAGCTAGCGCCGTGATAGGAGGGGTCTGGCTCCGTGAGGCCGGGGAACTTGTCCACGTGCTTGGACCACGGGAACTTTCCGCCATCAACGATGGCGCCCGCAATCACGGTGCCGTGTCCGCCGAGGAACTTTGTCGCCGAGTGCACGACGATGTCTGCGCCGTGCTCGAGTGGGCGCAGTAAGTACGGACTTGCCACGGTGTTGTCCACGATGAGCGGGAGGCCGTTCTTGTGGGCCACGTCGGCAACGCCCTCGATGTCCAAGATGTTGATCTTCGGGTTTGCGATTGTTTCACCGAAGAAGGCCTTGGTGTTGGGGCGAACAGCCGCCTGCCACGCCGCGAGGTCGTCCTGGTCCTCGACGAACGTGACCTCGATGCCGAGTTTTGGCAGCGTGTACTTGAAGAGGTTGTAGGTTCCGCCATAGACCGAGGAGGAGCTCACGATGTGGTCGCCCGAGTGCGCGATGTTCAAAATAGCGTTGGTGGTTGCCGCCTGGCCGGAGCTCAGCAGCAGTGCAGCAGTGCCACCCTCGAGAGCAGCGATGCGCTTCTCGGCGACATCCTGGGTCGGGTTCATGATGCGGGTGTAAATGTTGCCGAACTCCGCCAAAGCAAAAAGGTTAGCTGCGTGCTCAGCGCTGTCGAAGACATAGGCGGTGGTCCGATAAATCGGCGTCGCGCGGGAGTTCGTAGTGGGGTCGGGGCTTGCGCCAGCGTGAATCTGCTGCGTCTCAAACTTCCAATTGTCTGCCATAGCCTTGCTTTCTCTCGGGGGCGGCGGGCGAGGGGACCGCGTGGGGACAAGGCTAAAGCGACTTTGGAGATTCGTCACCTGGCGCTGTAACTCTGGGTAACAAACGATGTGGGTTAGGGCAGGGACCTCTGCATCAAAATGATTCCGACCCATCGCTCGAACTTGAAGCCGACCTTGCCCATCCTCCCGGTTTCGACGAAACCAAACTTGCGGTGGAGGGCTAGCGACGCTGCGGCTCCCTGGTCGGCGATGACGGCAATGATCTCTTTCAGCCCGGCGTCCGTGCAGCGCTCAATAAGGTCGGCAAGCAGAGCGGTGCCAAGGCCTCGGCCGACAGCAGCGGGTCCCAGGTAAATTGAACTCTCGACGGTTTTTCGGAAAGCCGATTTCTCTCGGAAGGGGAAGACATAGGCGTAACCGAGGAGGGTGCCCTGAGGAGAACGAGCAATGCGAAAGGGGTAGCCAAGTTTTTGGAGGTGGCGAAACTTTGATCGGAACTGAGCCAAGCTGGGCGGCTTCTCGTCAAAGGTGACTACTGAGTTCCTGACATAGTGGCGATACAACGCCAACACATCGGGAATATCTACCTCTCGGGCATCGACGACAGACCACTCGAAAGTGGAAGTCTCCTGAGGCTTAGTCACCGTGCGGGGTGGCTTTCGAGGTTTGTCGTATTCTTCCGTGAGCATTAGTCGTCCTTATCCAAGCCCCAGTCAATCGGATTGAGGTTCCGCTCTTCCAGCAGCCGGTTGGCGCGAGTGAATGGTCGCGACCCAAAGAAACCCAACCGAGCAGACAGGGGACTCGGGTGAGCGGATTCAATACGAGGCAGTGGCCCCAGTAACGGGGCTAATTCTTGGGCTTCCCTGCCCCACAAAATCGGGATGAAAAAGTGATTACGCGCGACTAGCCCGCCGACTACCAAGTCGGTGAAGCGCGACCAGCCCAACGAGCGATGAGCCCCGGGGGATCCGACCAGGGTGGTCAGGTGTCGGTTGAGAAGCAACACGCCGTGGCGAGTCCAACGGGAGAGGTCCCCGTGAGCGGGCAGCGGCAGTCCGAGATCCCTTGAGTATTCATCCCGAATATTGCGAAGGCTCGGTGGGAGAGGATGAACCCCTCTCCCCACGGAGAACGCCAGTCCAGTGGCGTGTCCAGCTCCGGGATAAGGGTCCTGTCCAAGAATGAGTGCGCGAATCGCGTGGGGTGGGGTAGCGAAGGCCTGGAGGATGCTCTCGGGCAGGGGGGTCATCATCGCTTTCTGGGCTGGACTGTGATCAAGACGTCCCCCGATATCGCTCAGGATTTCGAGACCTTCGTCACCCACCACTTCAGCCCAACGCTCAGGAAGCGTGCGGGGGAGGAGTTCACTCAGCACCGGGCCGACCACGAGCCCAAACTACCGGGTTGTTTGTTGACGCATGCCCTCAACCAGAGCAACTCCCTTGTCATAGGCAGGACGACCGCCGGGTTGAAGGAGGGCTGAATACCAAGAATCGTCATAGAGAGTGTTGTGGAGCGCAGGAACTATGACGTCATCGCCCCAAATCCAGTAGGTCAATGCGCCGTCATTGGACTGTCCGACATTGAGGTTCTGGGCGAGTAGGTCGCTAATGACTCCTGGTCGAGCGGCTTCGGTCACTGGCGCAACACTCAGAATGATGTACACCCCGGTCTCTTCTTCGCCAGGGACTGAGTAGAGACACGAGATGCCACCGACGAGTTCTTCAGGGGTTTGCCCTTCGACAAAAATCGGCTCGCTACTGGGGCTTCCCGGACCTTTGACGAGTTTGATTCCGTCTTCAGCCAGCCCGGCCACTGCTGATTCGGGCAACAACTCCAGGCAGTCAGCCGGCGGGCTGAACACCAGCTCCACGACCTCCACAGCAGCGGCAACCTCTTCCTCCACAGCGAGTTCGGCGTCTTCGCTCGGGTCCATGGCGCAACCAGAGAGAGAAAAGAGCAGAAAGCCGGTGAGAGCAGCTGCGCGGTATGTTCCACGGTATAGCCGCATGGCTTTCCTCCTTTGCGCCGAGTATAAGACCGCTGAGGCGCGCAGACCGTGGAATCCGCAAGTCCGTGGCGCGTGTCGCGGCGGGATGAATTAAGTGCGATTCAGTGAGTCGCGCCCGCCTACTGTTCTTCGGGGGAGGACAAATGCTCTCGTGTAATGGCTAGCCGCTAAAAGCGCCAAGGTTCTTGGCGGCATCCATAGTGAGAGCCTCGGCCTGACCAAAGGCGTAGTTGCTGCTAATCCACGCTGTGCACGATGTCTCCGCCAGTGACGAAGGGCAGGGAACTGGAGCCAGGAAGTGTGATTCCGTTGCGATGTAGTCCTCTGATTCACCCGCGGGGATGGGATTAACGTTCCGGATAATGCCGGAACCCGCTGCCTGCTCGGTCGCTCCAGCGGACACGAGAGCTGCGCTGACTGCAGAAGCTTCGTCGCTGGTGATGACGGCGACCGAGGTGACCGACACGCTTTCACTGGCGGGGAGATACCAGGTGCAGGAGATGCGTAGGTCCGAGCGCACGTTCTTGAGAAGGCCCACTAAATCGGGGTTTGTTGTCCCGTACGCATAGTCACCCTCGCTGGTGTCACCGATGTTTACCCGGGCCTGATCGGTGAGCGCTGCCACCTGCGCTGCCGAGAAGAGCTGATCGCAGCCGGGAATCACAAAGCCGGTGTCCTCGGGGACTAGAGCGTCGTCACCTTCTGCTGGGGTTGCGGGTTCGTCAGGAATCACAATGTCTTCGACGACTGACTCCACGGCGGGCATTAGTCCCCAGTCTTCAAGAAGAGAGCAACCCGAGAGCACCGTCGCACTAGCTACCAGTACTCCGATTGACACCAGTGTGTTGGCTGTGGGGCGCATCGTCATGTCCTTCGCTAGGTTGCGTGGGGCTGGTCAACCGGTAGCCCCACGAAGGAGGCTATCTTTCGCCAGTATGCCCTAATCAAGTCCAAATCTGCGGCACCTGGATGGGTGGGCCCGTCGGGTGTCAGGCCATCGAAATAGGTTCCGTTGGGGACACCCAGCTCGGGGGTGTCGACCAGGTGAACTAGGGGGGCTGCCCCCGCGTCGGCACTAATTTGCATCCAGCCCGACAGCCCCAAAATCAACTTTCCGCTGCGCGATTCCGCCCCAAACCCGCTGCGCACATAACCCGGGTGAACAGGGTAGCTCTCTAGCCCTGTGCGCTCTGCAAGCGAACGCGCGTAGAGGATGACGCCGAGTTTCGCTGATGCGTAGGGCCACCAGCCTGCTCCGTAGCGTCGACTGGTGAAGCTCAGGTCGTCGAGGTCAATCCGGCCAAGCCGGGACACCATTGACGACGCATGAATCACGCGGCCTCGAACGGAAAGCAAGCGCGAGACTAAGTGTTCAGTCAACACGGCACTCGCGAGTACATTGCGCTGCAGCGTCAGCTCGTGACCGTCAACGCTGAGGCTGTGCTTGGCGACAATGCCGCCAGCGTTGTTCACCAGAGCATCGATGTGGTCGAAGCGTGTCGAGAGGTCGTCCGCTAGGGCTCGGACGTCATCGAGGCGATCAAAATCACAGACGAATGGTGTTCCACCAATGTCGGTGGCCACCGCCTTCGTTCGCTCAGGGTTCCTGCCCACCACTGCAACTCGCCACGATCTCCGTGCAAGCTCTTTCGCAACTTGTGCGCCAATTCCACTGCTGGCACCGGTCACTACTGCAATGCGGTCCATAGGACCCTTTCTCGATGGCTCCCACACTAACGCGGTCGCGTACCCTCGCAACCCCCGAGACCAGTCCGACGGTGGAGTCTGGCAGGAGCAAGCCTGTGGCTCAGAGGGATAAGCGCCCTCGACTGTCCTGGAGCTGACGGCTGATTTCTGCAGGGAGCCTAGAGCCCATGGTGTTGAGGAAAGCTTCGGCGTCATCTAGGTCTTGTGCAATCGCATCACTATCAACCTCGAGGAGCGCTTCAAGAGTGTCTTGACCCAGCTCGAGACCCTCGAGGTTTATGGTGTGCGGCGCCCAACCAATAGCCGTGTGTCGGGCGGAAACACGGCCTTCGAGGCGATCAACAATCCACTCCAAGACCCGAGAGTTCTCTCCAAATCCTGGCCACATGAACGCACCGGAGGCGTCCTTCCTGAACCAGTTCACTTGAAAGATTCGTGGAGGCCGTCCCGTCACCCGAAGCGTGGCGCCCATCGTGAGCCAGTGGGCGAGGTAGTCACCCATGTTGTACCCGACGAAGGGCAGCATGGCGAAGGGGTCGCGGCGAACCTCGCCCAGGGTTCCCTCAGCGGCTGCGGTGCGCTCGGAGGCGATGGTCGCGCCGAGGAACACTCCGTGGTTCCAGTTCAGCGCCTCGGTAACCAGCGGGATCGTGGTGGAGCGACGGCCACCAAAGATGATGGCGTCGACGACGACACCCTCGGGGTCGTCCCACTCCTCCGCCAAACTTGGGCACTGGCTAAGCCCCACTGCGAAGCGCGAATTGGGGTGGGCGGCAGGCTGACCTGAAGCCTTGTCGTGGGGCTGGCCCTGCCACGTCGTGAGCCCTTCGGGGACCTCGGCGGTCATGCCTTCCCACCACACGTCCCCCTCAGCGGTGAGGGCAGTGTTGGTGAAAATGGTGTTCCCCCAGAGCATCTCCATCGCGGTGGGGTTCGTCGTGGTGCTGGTGCCCGGTGCAACCCCGAACAATCCGGCCTCAGGGTTGAGGGCGCGAAGCTTGCCATCGAGTCCTGGGCGAAGCCAGGCGATGTCATCCCCGAGGGTTTCGACTTTCCAACCCGGGACGCTCGGGCGCATCATCGCGAAGTTGGTTTTCCCACACGCGCTGGGGAACGCGGCGGCCATCGTGTATGCCTTGCCCTCGGGGCTCGTCACCTTGACGAGCAACATGTGCTCTGCGAGCCATCCTTCGTCCCGTGCGATTACCGAAGCGATGCGCAGCGCGAAAGCTTTCTTTGGCAGAAGAGCGTTCCCACCGTAGGCGGAGCCAAACGACCAGATTTCTAACGTCTCCGGAAAGTGGCTGATGTACTTGGTCTCGTTGCAGGGCCACGCCACATCCTCCTCACCCGGTGGGAGAGGTGCCCCTATGGTGTGGAAGCACTTCACCCAGGAGGTGCCCGAGCGAATCATCGAGAAGACTTCGCCACTGACTCTGACCATCATCTGGAGGCTCAGTGCTACGTAGGAGAGCGGAGAACCCAGCGGGCCCATTGCGAAGGGCACCACATAGAGTGTGCGACCCTGCATTGAATCCTTTGCCAGGCCGCGGAGTATCTCCTTCATCTCGTCGGGATCGTGCCAATTATTGGTGGGGCCGGCATCGTCGGGATCGAGCGAGCACACGAAAGTCCTGGACTCCACCCGGGCCACATCGCTGGGGGCACTGCGAGCCAGGTAGCTCTCGGGGCGAAGTTCGTGATTGAGCTTAATCAGGGTGCCACTGGCCAGCATCGTGGCAATCAGTTCATCGGCTTCGCTCTGTGAGCCCTCGCACCACACAACGCGATCGGGTGAGGTGAGGGCAGCTACCTCGTTGACCCATTCGACAACATCCAGGGGACGCGATTCGTCAGTGCTTCGCGGGGCGCTGGTCACGGTGTTGGTGGGGGTCATAGGGTCTCCTCTGCTGGTCTTGACACAACTATCGTCAAGAAACACGCCGGCATAGGGCCAAAATGCTTGTCAAAAAACAGCGTTTTTGCGATATTGTCAGACAATGGTGGAAATTCTTGCTCTGGGCCAACGAATTCGTCACGTTCGGCAGGCCGCTGGTCTGACGCTCGAGGATCTGAGCGCGCGCGTTGGCGTTACGCCCAGCCAGCTCTCGCTTGTCGAGACTGGCAAGCGTGAAGCGAAGATTGGTTTGCTCTCCGAGCTGGCTGGAGCCCTGGGCGTTGAGGTCGCCGAGCTCCTGGACGAGTCGCCTCCGACCGAGCGCGCTCGCTTGGAGCGCGATTGGGCGAAAGCTCAGCAGCGGCCTCTCCACGCATCGCTGGGCCTGCCAGAGATCAGGGCATCCAAATCTCTTAGCGATGATCACCTGAAGGTTTTGCTGGGACTCCATGACGAACTGGTGCGACGGGAAGCCCGAACAATTGCCACCCCGGAAGAGGCCAGGCGGGCCAACACCGAATTACGTGTGCGCATGCGCGAGCGCAACAACTATCGCGAGGACCTGGAAAACCACGCCGAAGACCTTCTGCGCTCTGTGGGTCACACAGCGATGGGGGCACTCACCCACCGCGAAGTCGCGTTGATGGCTCACAAGATTGGGCTGGAAATCGTTCACGTGGGAGATCTCCCCCGCACTGCCCGCAGCGTGACAGATTTGGCCAATGGTCGGATCTATTTGCCCCCGGCGTCCATCCCGGGCGGCCACGGTCTTCGGTCTCTCGCCCTTCAAGCCATTGCCCACCAAGTGATGAAGCATCCGGTTCCCACAACTTATGAGGAGTTCCTTCAACAGCGACTCGACATCAATTACTTCGCCGCGGCCTGCTTAATGCCACAAACCCAGGCCGTGGAATTTCTTGCTGGCTCCAAGAAGGCCAAGAACTTGGCCGTGGAAGATTTCCGCGACGCCTTCGGTGTTACGCATGAGGCGGCCGGGTTGCGTTTTATGAATCTTGCGACGGAGCACCTGGGCCTCACCCTTCACTTCCTCCGGGTGGGCGATGATGGGAGTGTGTATAAGGCCTATGAGAATGATGGCCTCGCTTTGCCACTCGATGTGACGGGATCCCCCGAGGGACAGATGGTCTGTCGGCATTGGAGTGCCAGAGAAGCCTTCGTGCGAACCAATCGCACCACCGAGTATCACCAATACACCGACACCCCGGAGGGCACCTTTTGGGAGTCCACCCAAATTGGCACCTCTGCCACCGACGAGTTTTCCATCACTGTCGGGGTCACCTTCGAAGACGCCAAGTGGTTCCGAGGCCGGGACACCACGGAGCGCAAACTCTCGCGCTGTCCCGATGCCGAGTGCTGCAGACGCCCGGCGTCTGAGCTCACCGAAAAGTGGTCGGGCAAAGCGTGGACGAGTGCGCGTCTGCACGCCCATGTTCTCTCTCCGCTGCGCGGAGGATTGTTCCCGGGTGTTGACGACATCGAACTCTTTGAGTTCTTAGAATCCCACGAGAGCCCTGATCGCACCTAGGGCGAGGGCGCAATGCGTGTGCCCCCAGCAGGATTCGAACCTGCGGCCTTCTGCTCCGGAGGCAGACGCTCTATCCCCTGAGCTATGGGGGCTCGTTGGGCATCACTAGGTTACAGCCTCGAGTCTAGGGCGGCGCCTCACCGCTAGGATTGGGCGTTGTGGACCCCAGGGCGCTAGCGAACGACATCGCAGAAGTGGCTTCCCACCATGCCGCGTCACAGTCGATCACCATTTCCGTGGAGGGCGCCGATATTGCTCTCGAGCGGCCCAAGAGTAAAGACCATGGTGACTGGGCGACCTCGATCGCTCTGAAGCTGGCCAAAGATTTTTCCCGTAATCCCCGTGAGCTCGCGACAGAGCTTGCCGCCGCTATCGAAGCCCT
>JBIILX010000076.1:0-6606 GCA_044338275.1 Pontimonas sp. | reverse complement strand
TTAGCCCATTGAGCGAGGGCGGGCAGTCAATGAGCACGAGGTCGTAGTCACGCTCGACCGCGGACAGGATTTCTTCCACACGCCAGATTTCGCGCTTGGTGAGAGTGGGGGTGTCAAAAGCCATCGCCGCCGGCGATCCGAGCAGCACATCGACCGTTCCCTTGTGTGTTCTTGTCCAGCCCGAGGGCACAATGGCGTTTTTGACATTCGAGGAGCGCGGGTTTGTCAGCAGATGCGAGATATTGAGGTGTCGACCGACGGTCGCATCAAGCCCGGTGGAAGCATCCGACTGCGGGTCCATATCGACTACTAGCGTCCGCAGCCCCCTCGCAAATGCTGCTGAGGCTAGCCCAAGGGAGACGGTGGTCTTGCCCACACCGCCTTTGAGGGAACTCAAGCTGATTACGCGCATCATCTCTACCTTAGCCTCCAGTAAGGTAGAGCTGAGGACTTAGGACGGCGTTGTTTGGCGAGAATGAGGGACAATGTACCTGTGGTCATAAAGATTCTTGTGGCGAATCGTGGAGAGATTGCAATTAGAGCTTTTCGCGCGGCGGTAGAACTTGGTAAACGCACGGTTGCGGTGTACCCCTATGAGGATCGCTACTCGCTGCACCGGATGAAGGCCGACGAGGCCTACCAAATCGGTGAGCGCGGCCACCCACTGCGTGCTTATCTGGATATCGCTGAGATCATCCGGGTTGCAAAGCTCTCGGGTGCCGACGCTATCTATCCCGGATATGGATTCCTCAGCGAGAACCCTGATCTGGCACGAGCATGCGAAGAAGCAGGAATTGTATTTATTGGCCCACCAGCCTCTGTTCTGGAGATGGCTGGGAATAAAGTGACCGCGAAGGAACACGCTATCCGCGCTGGGGTTCCCGTCTTGGCTTCGAGTGAGGCCACCACTGATCTTGACGCTCTTGTTCGTGCCGCCGATGAGATCGGCTTCCCTGTTTTTGCCAAGGCAGTGGCCGGTGGTGGCGGTCGGGGAATGCGCCGGGTGGACAAGCCAGAGGCTCTCCGGGACGCTCTCGAAGCCGCGATGCGCGAAGCCGAAACCGCCTTTGGTGATGGCCGAATGTTTATTGAACAGGCCGTGGTGAGGCCCCGGCATATTGAAGTACAGATCCTTGCCGATTCCACCGGGCACACCATGCACCTCTTCGAGCGAGACTGCTCAGTGCAACGTCGTCACCAAAAGGTCATCGAGATTGCGCCCGCGCCCAACTTGGACCCAGTGCTGCGTGAGGCAATCCTGAAGGACGCTGTCGCATTCGCGTCGTCGATTGGGTATCAAAACGCTGGCACGGTTGAATTCCTCGTTGACACCGCGGGGGAGCGCGCTGGTCGGCACGTGTTCATCGAAATGAACCCCCGCATCCAGGTCGAGCACACCGTCACCGAAGAAATTACCGACGTGGATTTGGTTCAGTCCCAGATGCGGATCGCCTCTGGGGAGTCCCTTGCTGATCTTGGACTCTCTAGTGACACCATCGTGCCGCGAGGGTTTGCCCTGCAATGTCGCATCACCACAGAAGACCCGAGTTCCGATTTCCGTCCCGATACGGGCAAGATCACCACGTATCGATCTCCGGGCGGTGCTGGTATCCGCTTGGATGGTGGCACGGTCAATCAGGGCGCCCAGATTTCTCCGTACTTCGATTCGATGTTGGCCAAGATGACCTCGCGCGGTCGTGACTTTCCGACCGCGGTCGCCCGCGCGAGGCGCGGTCTCGCTGAGTTTCGCATTCGGGGTGTGTCCACCAACATCGCCTTCTTGCAAGCGGCAGTCGAAGACGAAGCTTTTCTTGCTGGCGACCTTTCGACGTTTTTCATTGATGAGCGCCCGCACCTTGTCAAGGCTCGGGTCTCCAAGGACCGCGGGACCAAGCTCCTCACCTGGCTGGCCGATGTTACTGTCAACCAGCCTCATGGCTCCGGTGAAGGACTTTCTGATCCCGCATCGAAGCTCCCAGAAGTGCCACTCACCGCTCCACCGAGTGGATCCAAGCAGCTACTCGACTCTCTGGGCCCCAGTGGTTTCGCGAAGGCCTTGCGCGAGCAGAAGGCCCTTGCCGTCACTGAGACCACCTTCCGCGATGCTCATCAGTCCTTGCTCGCTACTCGCGTGAGGACCAGGGACTTGGCGGCAGCCCTGCCGGCGGTGGCTCACACGACTCCCCAGTTGCTTTCGGTGGAGGCGTGGGGTGGCGCTACCTATGACGTGGCGCTGCGTTTCCTCGGAGAAGATCCGTGGGAGCGCCTGGTCGACCTGCGCGAGGCTTTGCCGAACGTCTGTATTCAGATGCTGTTGCGCGGGCGCAACACCGTGGGTTATACGCCGTACCCCTCAGAGGTCACCAACGCTTTTGTCCAAGAGGCTGCAGCGGCTGGAGTAGACATTTTCCGCATCTTTGATGCGCTCAATGATGTCTCCAACATGCGCCCCGCCATCGACGCCGTCCTCGAGACCGGCACCACCGTTGCTGAGGTGAGCCTGTGTTATTCGGGCAACCTTGCGAACCCAGCAGAGGACCTCTACACCCTGGACTACTACCTTCGCCTTGCAGAGAAGATTGTCGAGAGCGGAGCACACATTCTGGCCATTAAAGACATGGCAGGCCTACTTCGTGCTGAAGCGGCGGCGACCCTGGTGGAAGCTTTACGATCGCGGTTTGATCTGCCCGTCCACCTTCACACCCACGACACCGCCGGTGGCCAGCTGGCCACGCTGCTCGCGGCAAGCCGCGCGGGAGTTGATGCCATCGACGCTGCGAGTGCGGCGATGGCGGGAACAACGAGCCAACCGTCCTTGTCGTCGCTGGTGGCTGCACTCGAGTTCACCGAGCGCGACACGGGTATCAGCCTGGAGAGCGTTTCCGCTCTGGAGCCCTACTGGGAGTCAGTGCGCAAGCTCTACTCACCCTTTGAGTCCGGATTGCCAGGACCCACCGGGCGGGTTTACCACCACGAAATCCCTGGGGGACAACTCTCCAACCTCCGTCAGCAGGCAATCGCGCTCGGTCTTGCCGATCGTTTCGAAGACATTGAGAACTGGTATGCCGAGGCCAGTCGGATATTGGGGCGCCCGACGAAGGTCACCCCTTCCAGCAAAGTCGTTGGCGACCTAGCACTTCACCTGGTCGCTATGGATGTGGACCCAGAGGACTTCGAAGAAAACCCTGGCAACTATGACGTTCCCGATTCGGTGGTGGGCTTTATGGCAGGGGAACTCGGAGATTTGCCAGGCGGGTGGCCAGAACCTTTCCGCACCAAGATTCTCAAAGGCAAGAAGCCCTCGATCGAAGTCGGGACCCTAACCCCAGAGCAAGAGAAGATGCTCGTTGTGCCCGGCATCGAACGACGTGCTGTTCTGAACGAACTGCTTTTCCCCGGCCCTACTCGTGACTTCCATGAGGTCAGAGAAACCTACGGGGACATTTCTGTGATCAGAACACGGGATTATCTCTATGGTTTGCGACCTGGAGAAGAATCGGTGATTGAGGTTGAGCCGGGGGTCAGCCTTTATGTGTCGCTCGAGACTATTTCCGAACCCGATGACCACGGGTTGCGCACAGTCATGGTATCCCTCAACGGGCAAATGCGGCCTGTTATGGTCCGGGATCGCGCCGTCAAGGTCGTGGTGACTCAGGCAGAGAAAGCTGATCCGACAAACCCGAGACATATTGCCGCCGCCTTCTCTGGGGTCGTCACGCTCGGAGTTGCTCCGGGTGACGCGGTGGCCCAAGGTGGGGTTGTCGCCACGATTGAGGCCATGAAGATGGAGGCGGCAATCAGTAGCCAGGTGGCGGGGATCGTGGCTCGTGTGGCCATCCCCAACACCCAGCAAGTTGAGGCGGGGGATCTTCTTCTGGAGCTTTCAGATGGCTCGTGAGTTTACGAGTAATATAGGGCGGTGCCGTCTTCAGGCGAGTAAGGATAAACAGCACACATGGTAAAGCGCGAGACAGTCCGCAATTCCCCCCAAGCCACTGCGCCAGGCGTGCCCGCCGGCGACCAGAGCGAGTTAGAGGATTCAGCAGTGGACCCCGCCGCAGTGGATTCGAGTGACGGCGAGAGCATCACGGTTGCTGTTTCGGCCTCCAACGACGATCTCTATCAGCGTCGGCCTGAGAACCGTGGGGACAGCCCAGAACCCTCAGCGATGCTCACCGAGGACCGCCTTCTCGACTTGTCCGGGCGTAACCGTCTGGCACCCGAGGGCCTTTGGCAACAACTCATCTATCAGGCTTCGTTCCGCACGATCAACCTCGGCGACTCTCGAGCGGTTCGTGAGCGGAAGGCCATGGACCGCCGTATTGGCCAGGAATTCGAGCACGGTGCGCGTTTTGTTCCGGTGTTGACCAGAAAGGGTGGCGTGGGTAAGACCACCGTCACAACGCTTCTGGGCATGGCGCTGGCGGAAGTGCGCGAGGATCGGGTCATCGCCATTGACGCAAACCCTGACCGCGGTACCTTAGCCGAGAGAGTATCGAAGTCCACGGGGGCAACGGTCCGCGACGTGGTCAATCTCGCCGCTGGCATTTCAGGCTTCACCGATTTCGCTGAGTTGGTGTCCAAAGACCTGACCCGTTTGCACGTGCTGGCCTCGGACACTGACCCCTTGCTTTCCGAAGCGTTCGACGAGGATGACTACAACGTGGTCGCCGACCAAGCATCGCGTTTCTATTCGGTTATCCTCACGGACTGTGGCACGGGTGTTGTTCACTCCGTCATGAAGCCAACCTTGGAGAGAGCCGACGGTCTCGTTGTTGTCTCCGGGGGCAGCATCGACGAGGCCCGACTCGCCTCGGAAACACTGACTTGGTTGGAAGCGAACGGACATGGGCAGTTGGTCGAACGTGCTGTGGTGGCCCTCAACACCGCCACCCAGGGTACAAATGTGGTCAAACTGGGCGAGATTGAAGACCACTTCCTGTCTCGCGTGAGAGACGTTGTGCGAATCCCATACGACCCTTACCTTGCCGCGGGTTCTGTCATCGAGTGGAGCCGCCTGAGCCCTTACACCCGTGAATCTGCGCGTGAATTGGCAGCACTTGTCGTCGAGGGCATGAGCGAGCGTCTCGGCACCTAACGTGGCAGTGCGCGCCATACGGCTCTTTGGTGATCCCATCCTCAAGAGCCCGACCGAACCAGCCAAAGTCGACTCTGAGCGCACCGTGGGGTTGGTGGCTGACCTCATCGACACGGTCAAGTTGCCGGGCCGGGCCGGTGTCGCAGCCAATCAGATTGGCGTCGGCGTCTCCGCCTTTAGCTACAACATCGATGGAGTTGTGGGATACCTACTTAACCCCACCTTGGTTCGCATCTGGGGCGAGCCCGAAGAGATGAGCGAGGGGTGCCTCTCTGTTCCGGGCCTCACCTTCCCCAGATTGCGGCATCCCTTCGCCCTGGTGCGCGGGACGAACCTGGAGGGAGAAGCCGTCGAGGTCGAAGGAGAGGCCTTGATGGCTCAAGCGATCCAGCACGAGATGGAGCACCTCCGGGGGGTGCTCTACTTTGAGGGCCTTGCTCCCGAGCACAAGAAGAAGGCTCTTGGCCAGATCCGCGAAGCTGAGTGGTTCGCTCGTTAACCCACCTGCCCCGGTGAGGAAGGCACCCATGGCCTCGCTAGACTGGTGGCCAGTGTATACATGCGGAATTGACATCGGTGGGACCAAAATCGCGGCGGGGTTAGTGAGCACCGAAGGTGAACTTTCCCAGCGAATTGAGCGGCCCGCTAACCCCTCCGATCCGCACGCCATTATCGACACAGTGGCGCAGATGATGGACCAATTAGATGGCGACCAGGTAGCGCGCTCTGTGGGTGTCGCAGCGGCGGCCTTTCTGGATCGCACCAGAGAGCGCATCTACTTTGCGCCCAACATCGCGTGGTCAGACTTTCCGCTCCAGGATGTACTTGAGCAACGCCTTGGCCGCCCCGTGACAGTCGAAAATGATGCCAACGCAGCCGGCTGGGCTGAATTCCAGTTCGGCGCAGCCAAGAACGCCCACTCGATGGTGATGCTCACCATGGGCACCGGTGTTGGTGGCGCCATCGTCGAAGGCGGGCGACTTCTGGTCGGTGGCTTTGGCACCGCTGGTGAACTGGGGCACATCGTGATTGAACCAGGCGGATTACTCTGCGGCTGCGGGAACAGGGGGTGTCTGGAGCAGTATGCCTCCGGCACGGCGCTCATGAGAGAGGCCCGCAGTGACCTCGACCGGCCCGAGCTCACCTCCGAGGAAATGACACAACTCGTGGTGACAGGCGATAGCGCTGCCATCGCGGTGTTACACAAGGTGTGTGACGCGATGGGGCGGGGGATAACCTCGCTGGTGGCCGTCACTGACCCCGAGGTCGTGGTGATTGGGGGAGGTGTCGCTCAAGCTGGCGCATTGGTGAGCGACCCGATTACCGAGTCATTCAAGCGCCACTATGGCGCATATGACCGGAGACCAGTTCCCCGCATCGTTACAGCAATCATGGGCAACAGTGCCGGCGTCATCGGCGCCGCCGATTTGGCCAGGCTTCAACGCCCCACGGGGGCGTAGTCTGTGAAGGGTCGAACGGGGGACGGATGTTCTACTGGATCATGAAGC
>JBIILX010000075.1:0-6636 GCA_044338275.1 Pontimonas sp. | reverse complement strand
CACCATCTCCCGCACGCTCTTTAGAAACGGCGGCAGCGAATACGCCATCAATAAAGAGCCCTGCCGTTTGCTCGATGTCCAAGAACTTTTGAGTGACAGCGGACTCGGTCGTGAAATGCACGTGATCGTCGGCCAGGGCCAACTGGATCAGGTTCTCCATGCCAGCCCCGAAGATCGCCGCCGCTTCATTGAAGAAGCAGCCGGAATTCTCAAGCACCGCAGACGCAAAGAGAAGACCGAGCGCAAGCTCGAATCTATGCAGGCGAACCTGACAAGACTCAACGACCTCGCTGGCGAAATCCGCCGCCAGCTCACACCGCTGGGCCGCCAGGCAGAGATTGCCCGTGAGGCACAAACGATTCAGGCCGTCGTGCGCGACGCGCAAGCGCGCGTGTTTGCCGATGATGTTGTCAGCCTCGGCGCGGCCCTCCAGAACTTCCAGAGCAGTGAAAGCGAGCGTGCCACTGAGCGCGCCACCCTCGCGGATCAGCTTGAGGGTGTGCGCAGGCGCATCCAGGAGCTTGAGTCCACCGCGCTCGATAGCGGCCTGGACCACGCCCGCGCCCAGGACTTTGCGGCGAGGGCTGTGCTGGATCGCCTCAAGGCGCTCGAGTCAATCGCTCGCGAGCGCTCTGGCACCTGGGATGAGGATGAGACCGAAGCCCCAGTCGTCACTACCGTGACACAGGCTGATATTGACCAAGCGGCAGCACTCGGCCAGGAAGCCCTCGAGGTTGTCACCAAGCAGGAAGCGGTGGTGGGCGAAGTCTCTGCCGCCGTTGCCACTCTCAAGGCTTCCCTCGCTGCCGTCGATCAAGAAATCGCCTCCATGGTCGGCGAGCTCGCCGAATATGACAATGCTTTGCGAGAGCGGGAATCGGCTGTTGAGGTCGCGCAGTCCCGCGTTGCCGGCTCCCAGGCGCAGTGGGACCGCCAAATCGCTGCCCTCGAGCAGGCCAGAGCACGCGCTGCGCAAGCCGAAGAGTCTCTGCGGGCACTCCAGGGCACAGACACTGTTGCCCCCGATGTGGTCACCGAAGCCTATGAAAAGGCGCTCGCCCAGGCTGAGGAGCGTTTAGCCCTCGCCGATGCCAGTGAAGCCGAGACCAGAAACCTCCTCCACCAGCAAGAGCGCGAGCGCGAAGCGCTGGCGGCCAAAGTCTCCGCTCTGACACTCGCTCTTCGCACCGAGGGCGCTGACCCCGACATCGCCGGTGCGCCCGGTGTGACCGGCAGCGTTGCAGACGCGCTGCGGGTGGACGCTGGCTATGAAACCGCAATTGCGCGTGCGCTCGGATCTCTTGCCGATGCTGTGTTGGTCAATGAGCGCCAGAGTGCACTGCGCCTGGTGGATCAGCGCTCTGGTTCGGAGAAGGGTCGTGTGGAACTTGTCATCGCCGATGATGAAGACACCATCGGCGAGGAGATTGCTGGCCTTTCCCGAGCGAGCGATGTGGTGCGCGGACCCTCTGGAGTCCTGGCGCTTCTTTCGAAGACCTACATCGCGAAGGACCTTGCCGCCCTCAAGAAAGTCTGGGGGACGAAGGGCGCCATCGCCAGGGGAGTGACGATTGTCACCATCGCCGGCGATGTTTTCACCGATGGCGTTGTTCGCACCGGTAGTGGTGAATCACGTAGCCGTTTGGAACTAGCCGCCGAGCGGGACACCGCTGATAGCGCTCTGACTGCCCTGTCGACCACCCTGGAGCGCACGCGCTTTGAGGCGGAACAGGCCAGCGAAGCCAAGGCATTGCGTGCCGAAGAAGTCAAAACTGCTCTTGCTGATGTGCGCCGGGCAGATGCTAAGCGCGCTGAATTTGGTCAACAGCTCTCCAGAGGGCGCGCAGCTCTCGAAGCAGCCGATGCCGAGGTTGCACGACTTGTCACTGCTGCCACGGAGGCCGAAGAGCAGGTTCAGGTTTCTCGCGAGGCTCTCGTCGCTGCCGAAGAGCAGCGCACGGCCTTCCAGGCGACCCAGCGGCCCTCCGTGGATGAGTCCGCGCGCAGTGCACTTCTTGTCTCCTTGGAGAAGGCCACTGCCGACGAGCTTGAAGCACGCATTGCCCTGGAAGCCTCGAGAGAGCGCGCTCGTAGCGCGCAGGATGTTGTCGCAAGCTTGCGTGGGCGCATGACTGATGAAGAAGCTGCCGCCAAGCGGGAACTGGCCAAGCACCAAGAGCGCCTGGAGCGCGCTGCACGCGCGACCTCAGTGTTGGCAGTCCTGCCTGGAGTCATGGCTCAGGCACTCGCTGCCACCGAAGAAGCCTCCGCGGCACTCGTGGCAGCAGAGGCCAGCCGTCACTCCATGCAGGGGGAGTTGGCTCAGTTGCGCACCCAAGAGAACACCCTTCGGGAGCGCCTTGGCTCCATTACCGATTCGGTCCACTCGATTGAGATGCAGATTTATGAAAAGAAGTTGCAGCGCACGACTCTGTTAGAGCGGGTCCAGGAAGAGCTTGGCCTCACCGAGGAGACCCTTCTCGAGGACTATGCACCACACCTTCCCGTTCCCCCAGACACTGAGGATGGCGGTGACCCGAAGCCTTTTGATCGCAGCCAGCAAGAGACCCGGCTTCAGAAGGCCAGGCGCAAGCTCGATCAGCTCGGACGGGTGAACCCTCTGGCGCTCGAGGAGTTCCAAGCTCTCGAGGCCCGACATATCTTCTTGACCGAGCAGCTCGCTGACTTGAAGAAGACGCGAGCAGATCTTGAGGCCATCATGGCTGAGCTGGATGACACCATGCAGACGATTTTTGCTGAGGCCTTTGCTGACACCCAGAGGGCCTTCGATGAAGTGTTCCCCATACTGTTCCCGGGTGGTCAGGGGTCCTTGGCCCTCACTCAACCCGACGATCTGTTGCTCACCGGCATTGAGGTCAGTGTCCGGCCAGCCGGCAAAAAGATCGAGCGGTTATCGCTGCTCTCCGGCGGTGAGCGGTCACTGGCCGCTGTTGCACTGTTGATCGCAATCTTCAAGGCCCGGCCTAGCCCGTTTTATATCCTCGATGAGGTCGAGGCGGCACTGGATGATGCGAACCTTGGCCGCCTATTGAGCGTCATTGAGTCCCTGCGTCAAGACTCCCAATTGATTGTGATTACCCACCAGAAGCGCACCATGGAGATTGCTGATGCGCTCTATGGAGTCTCGATGCGCAAGGACGGGGTCAGTGCGGTGGTCGGGCAACGCATTAAGGACTCTGAGGCTGTTGCGTCCTAATTTTTTGCTGGTTCACGCCGGGAGTAGTGTGTGATGGTGGTCAGAAAACAACAGGCTGGATGGGCGCTGATTGCGCTTGCCGGAGTGATGAGCACAGGCATCGTCGTCACGGAAATTCTCAGCCTTGTTGATCAGGCCGACGCGGAATCCTCGGAAACCTTGCCCGTTATCGGTTTTGTGCCCTCGGACAACGACTAATTTCTTCTAGCCCTGGCTAGGCTTGCCCCATGGCATGGGGTAAAGGCTCGTGGTCGCTGCGCAAAATCTTTGGCGGCGGAGCCAAGGCCACCCCCGAGGCGACCCCCGAGGCCATCCCCGAGGCGCCCTCCAAGGTCACCCGCAAGGCCACTCCCAAGGCCACCACTCACGCCACCAAGAGCGTCGCCACCGAGGACGCTCGGATTGATGAGAACACCTGGCAGACGCTGGAAGATGCTCTGATTGGTGCGGATTTCGGCCTGGACCTCTCTGAGGAACTCGTCGCTACAGTCCGGGGCGAGGCTGAGCGCATTGGCACGACCAAAGCCGATGACGTCATCAACATTTTGCGTGACACCGTAGAAGAGAAGCTCGCGCGCTATGACCCGACGCTGCGACTAACCGAGCGGCCCGCTGTGGTGTTGGTGGTCGGTGTCAACGGAGTCGGCAAAACCACCACGATTGGCAAGTTTGCCAAGTTCCTCGCCAACGCGGGGCGGTCTGTCGTGATTGCCGCTGCCGACACGTTCCGAGCGGCAGCGGTGGAGCAGTTGACCACCTGGGCTGATCGGGCCGGAGTGGCCATTGTGACGCCGGAGCGCGAGGGCCAAGACCCAGCCTCTGTGGCCTACCAGGCCGTGGAGCGAGCCATTGCCGAGGGCATTGAGATTGTTGTGGTCGACACTGCCGGCCGCCTTCACACGAAGGCTGGGCTCATGGATGAGCTTGGCAAAATTCGCCGGGTGATCGAGAAAGTGGCTCCGGTCTCGGAAGTGCTGTTAGTTCTCGATGCGACTACCGGACAAAACGGCGTGCTACAAGCCGAGGCGTTCCTCGAGCACGCCGGTGTCACCGGCTTGGTTCTCACCAAACTCGATGGCAGTGCCAAGGCGGGCTTTGTGATGCGGGTTCAGGAACTCACCGGTTTACCCATCAAACTTCTGGGCCAGGGCGAGTCAGTGGGCGATATGACCGGTTTCTCTCCGGCTCAGTTCGCTAAAGCCCTGACTAGCTAGAACACTGCCGAGTTAGAGCTCGGCCCGATAGGTCGAAGCCAGCTCGCGATAGGTCGCAGCGTTGGCGGCGATGTGCTCTCGCTCCTCTGGTGTGGTCTCACGCCTGATTTTTCCGGGAACTCCGGCAACAAGGCTCTGTGGGGGGATGACGGTTCCCTCCAGGATTACGGTCCCTGCGGCAATCAGTGAACCCTCGCCAATCACGGCGCCGTTTAGCACAGTGGCGTTCATGCCAATGAGGCACGAATCACCCACCGTTGCACCATGGACGATGGCGCCGTGGCCGATGCTCACATCGCGTCCCACCAGGGCTGGAAAACCTGGGTCGCCGTGAATCACGGCGTTATCTTGGACGTTGGATCCCTCGCCGAGAGTGATCGGAGCTCGGTCAGCCCTCAGTACTGCACCAAACATCACCACGGCTCTGGCATGAACGCTCACCTGTCCAGCGAGTGTTGCGGTTGGCGCAATGAAGGCGTCATCGGCAACTGCGGGGTGGTGGGAGGTAAAGCTAAAGAGTGGCACAGGCCAAGCCTAGAAGGTCCCAGCCACTACCTGGGCGCCCCGGCTTTCTCGAGTAGTCTTGTGCTCCATGGCGGCCTTTAGTTCCCTCTCCGAGAGGTTGATTGAGACGTTCAAGTCTCTTCGTCAAAAAGGCAAACTCTCCCCGGCAGATGTTGATGGAACGGTGCGCGATATTCGTCGTGCACTGCTGGAATCCGATGTCGCACTTGAGGTGGTCAAGTCCTTCACCCAGAAAGTTCGGGAGCGCGCTCTCTCCGACGATGTGAACAAGGCGCTCAATCCTGCCCAACAGGTGGTCTCCATTGTCAACGAAGAGCTTGTTGCAATTCTTGGTGGGGAGACCCGTTCGCTCAGCTTCGCGAAAAAGCCCCCGACAGTCATCATGTTGGCGGGTTTGCAGGGCTCCGGTAAGACAACACTGGCCGGAAAGCTCTCGAAATGGCTGCGCGCCGAAGGCCACACACCGGTCTTGGTGGCCTGTGACCTGCAGCGCCCTGGCGCTGTGAAGCAATTGGGCGTTATGGCTGAACAGGCTGGCGTGGCTTTCTTTGCCCCAGAACCGGGCGATGGTGTTGGCGACCCCGTCGCCGTGGCGAAGGCCGGTGTCGCCTATGCCACGGATAAGAACCACGATGTCGTGATCATTGACACCGCAGGTCGCCTCGGTGTTGATGCGGAGATGATGGATCAGGCCGCGAAGATTCGACAGGTCACCTCCCCGGATGAGGTGCTCTTCGTCATTGATTCGATGATTGGTCAAGACGCGGTGAACACGGCCGAGGCTTTCTCGAAGGGTGTTGATTTCACCGGCGTTGTGTTGACCAAACTCGACGGTGATGCCAAGGGTGGTGCGGCACTGAGTGTCACCGGTGTGACTGGCCGGCCGATCTTGTTTGCCTCCACCGGTGAAAAACTCGATGACTTCGAAGTTTTTCACCCTGACCGCATGGCAAGTCGAATTCTTGACCTTGGTGACATCCTCTCGCTCATTGAAACGGCGCAGAAGACCTTTGATGAAGAGCAGACCAAAGAGCTCGAGGAAAAGTTTCTGTCCGAAACTTTCACCCTCGATGATTTCTTGGGGCAGCTTCAGCAGATCAAAAAGATGGGCTCGCTCGGCTCAATGCTCGGCATGCTGCCAGGAGCGCGGGGCATGCAGGAGCAGATCGACAACATCGATGAGAAAGATCTCGGTCGCACCGAGGCCATTATCCAGTCGATGACTCGCGCGGAGCGGATAAACCCCAAGCTATTGAATGGATCGCGGCGCATGCGCATCGCCAAGGGCTCCGGCATGACGGTGACGGATGTGAACCAGCTCGTTACACGCTTCGAGCAAGCAGCGAAGATGATGAAGACCGTTGCCAAGGGCGGCGTTCCCCAGATCCCCGGGATGGGGCCAATCGCTGGCGGTGGGGGCAAGGGTAAAAAGAAGCCAAAGAAGAAGGTGGCACCGCGCTCTGGCAACCCCGCCAAGCGCGCCGCCGAGGCCTTGGGCCAACCCAGCAGCGGCAGTGGTCAGGGCTCCAGTTTTGGCCTGAGCGCACCGCCTAGCGCGGACTGAGCGGGCAAAGAGGGCTGGTGTGCCCAGGATTGCAAAAAATCTGACAGAATAGGGCGCTGGAGCACTCCCGCCCGACCCTCTATCAGGCGTGGGACTCCCCACCAAGACGTCCAGAC
>JBIILX010000073.1:0-6804 GCA_044338275.1 Pontimonas sp. | reverse complement strand
CTCCATACCGGCCTCAACGCCGGCGAACTGGCCGAGGATAACGACACCGATTTCGTTCTCGTCGAGGTTTTGAGCGAGGCCCAGGGTTCCATCGGCGAACTTGACCAGTTCGTTGGCCATGACACCGGGCAATCCTTCAACGTGGCAGATCCCGTCAGCGGCATCGATGACGTGGCCAACCTCAGAGGTCGCTGCCGTTCCCGGGTCGTAAGACTTCGCGAACTTCTTCAGAGCATCGCGAATGTCGTCCGGGTTGATTGTTAGTTCTGCCATGGTTCTTCCTTTTGTTGTGATTCGTCTCTCACGGACGAGGCGCTGGTGTTAGCCAGCAAGTTGTGTTCTGAGGTCCGCCAAACGGGCTTGGATACTGCCATCAATCACGTCGTCGCCGACGCGAATCTTCATGCCACCGACAACGTCGGGGTTGATTACCTCGGCCACATAGTGGTCGCGGCCATAGTGCTTGCCTAGCAGCTTCTGCACGTTTGCGCGCTGGGCTTGGTTCAACGACTTAGCGACACTCACCACGGCGAGTCCCTTGCCGTGGTGGTCCGCAACGGTCACTGCAGCTGACTGGAGCATGGCTCCAATCCGACGACCGCGAGGGTCTGAGACCAGGTGCCGGGCAATCGCCAGTGCTTCGCCGGAGACCTTCTTCCCGAGCAACGAACCCATGAGATTTGCGCGGTCACGGGCGTGAGCGCGCTTAGATCCGAGCCCCAACTCGAGTTCCGCATTGGAGTGCACTAGCGAGGAGATCGCCAAGAGCTCGCCGACAAGATCGGTTTTGGCATCAGCGCTGCCTGCGCAGACCCGAATTCCGAGGTCTTCCAGGGCGCCTTGGAGGTCTTCAGCACGCGACCACCGCATGGACACGAGCTCATCCACGACCTTCTTCGCATCGGTGGACAGCGATGCGAATGCCTGGGCGGCGAGCTGCTTCCTCGCCGAAGCCTCCGATGCTGAATCGCTCAGCGCGTTACGCAAGGCAGGGGAACCAGAAAGCCCGATTGCAGCCGCGAAGAGGTTTTCCGCAAGCGGAAGGCTCAGCGCGCTGCGACCGGCCAGGAGAGTCCTGGCCTGGTCGAGGGATTGTCTGGTTTGAGCGCCCATGGTTAGCGTGAGGCCTTCTTCTTCGCGGGAGCCTTGGCTGCAGCCGTCTTGGGTGCGGCCTGCTCTTTGTCGAGATCGGCAAGGAGGCGGTCAACAACCGAGGCTGCTTTTGCGTCTTCGCTCAAGCGCTCCTGAACCACCGCGGCAGCGAGGTCCAGAGCAAGCGCTCCCACCTCTTTGCGCAGTGAGAGCACGGCCTGGTGGCGTTCGGCTTCGATTTGGGCGCTTGCGGCCTGGGCAATGCGATTGGCTTCGGCTTGGGCGCTGTCCTTCATTTCCTGAAGAATCACAACGCCTTCCTGGCGGGCCTTGTCCCGGATCTCAGACGCTTCAGCACGAGCATCAGCGAGGAGCTTGTTGTACTTGTCCAAGGCCTTCTTTGCTTCAACCTGAGCGGACTCAGCCTGGGCAATGCCGCCTTCGATCACGCTGGAACGCTCATCCAAAGTCTTCTGAAGTCTTGGCAACACAATGCGCCAGAACAAGAACAAGACCAAAGCAAACGGAATGATCGACCAGACAATGTCATAGATCGCCGGGAGCAGGGGGTTAATCGTGCTCTCTTCCGCTGCGAAAAGGATTGCGTTGGTGTGCATCAAAGGGCCTATCCAGTGAAGATGAAGTAGGTAGCGATACCGATGAACGCCAGTGCTTCAGTAAAGGCGATACCGATATACATCAGAACCGTCAGGCGGCCCTGAAGTTCAGGCTGGCGAGCGACCGATTCAATGGTCTTGCCCACCACGATGCCCACGCCAATCGCGGGTCCGATAGCAGCGAGACCGTAACCGACCGTCGCAATGTTTCCAGTGAGTTCGGCGATAACCGATGTTGCGTCCACAGGTGTTTCCTTCCATGTTGTCAGCCCGATGGCGTATCGGGCTGAGGTTTAGTGTTCTTCCGCCAGCGCGAGCTGGAGGTAGACGGCGGTCAAGAGTGTAAAGACGTAGGCCTGGAGCACTGCCACCAGTATTTCGAAAAATGTGAAGGCAATGCTGAATGCGATGGTGCCAAGGCCAAAGAACGCCATCCACGAGTCGGAATACAGCACGAAGAAGTGGGTGGAGGAGAAGAAGAGAACCAGAAGGAAGTGGCCAACAACCATGTTCATCAGAAGACGAAGTGTCAGCGTGATGGGGCGCAACACGAAGGTTGAGACGAATTCAATCGGCGTCACGATGATGTAGAGCGGCCAGGGAACGCCTGGAGGGACCAGCGCATTCTTCAAGAACGCAACAGGGTGCTTGCGAAGACCGGCATAGATGAAGGCAACGTATGCAGCAACGGCAAGAACCAACGGCATACCAATCACACTGGTTCCCGCAATATTGAGTCCAGGAATGATGCCCGTGAGGTTCATGAACAGCACGAGGAAGAAGATGCTGGTGAGGAGTGGCAAGAATCGCTTGCCATCTTTTTCGCCCAGGAGGTCTTCGGCGATGTTCACCCGAACCAGGTTCAACGCCATCTCGACAACGCCTTGGAAGCGCCCGGGCACAATCGTCATCTTCCTGGTTCCAAGCCAGAACACCAGAATCAGCGCAGCAGCGGCGAGAAGGCGGACCAGAATGATCCGGTTCATCTCAAAGATGGTGCCCTCGAAGAGAATTGCGGGTGGGAAAAACTCTCCGATGGTCGGCGGAGAGAACTCTCCAGAGTCGCTAGCAGCTAACTGGAGCAAGGTCTCAGTGGCTTCTGCTAACAGCGCTGTCTCCAGTTTCGGGGCGCACAAGTGCGCGGCGAACGACGTCCTTTAGGCACTTTAGCAAGCCTGGCTGTGTGGCACCAATCAGCCTTAGAGTCAAGGTTTAACCGAACCTGGAAACGTCCACGACCTCATAGATGTCACCAGCCGGAATCGCTCCTTCGCGCACCAGGCGCAGCTTGCCGCCGGGCTTATCGAGCCCTGTGGCATCGATGACGGTAGAGAGCACACCCGCTGAATAACTGGCCCCAGAGGACAGATAGACAGCCACATCATCGCCAAATGTGGCCTCGACATCTTCTGCGCGGAGTCCACCGCTCTCGCCCACTCGATATGCACTAGAGGCCACCAAGGGGCCTGTCTCGCTCAGAAGCTCTAGAACAATGCGCTCCGAGGGCATCCGAAGCGCGACTGTGCCCTGTGTGTCCCCCAAATCCCACATCAGCGATTCGCCGGCAGCGGTGATGATCGTGAGTGCACCCGGCCAAAATTCTTGGGCAAGGGCGTGAACCTCATCGGGGACGTTTTCGGCAAGCGCGCGAAGCGTCGGGATCCCCGGCAGCAAGACGGCGAGCGGATCGCGCTCCCCCATACCTCGGGCATCACGAAGAGCTTTCGTTGCGCTGGGCTTGAACGCATCGGCCACCAGCCCATAGACGGTGTCGGTGGGAACACAGACAACCTTGCCCCGACCAATCGCCATCCTGGCTTTGCGCATACCCTCGAGCAGAGCCGCGGGTTCGCGACAGTCGAAGAGCGAGTTACTCACCCTCCAAGCTTTCCACGGCTTCCCGGAAATGAGCAGTGTGAGCGGCAACGTCGGCAACTATCGTTGCTGGGCTCATCAGAGCCATGTTGTGGAAGGGCGTCAAGAGAATCCCGCGGTTCAGCGCGTGCAGGTGAAGGTATTGCTGGAGCTCGAAATCATCCGCGTCAGCAGCCTCTTTGCCGTGGCGAGGAGCGTGTGGCAAGAAGCTGTATTCCGAGCGTGAGCCCAACTGCGTGACCTGCCAGGGCAGCCCATGCTCGTCAATCGCGTCCTGAACGCCCTTCGTCCACTCGGTTGCCCGCTCAATCATTGCCGGGTACACCGCAGGTGTCAGCACGTCCGACAGCGTTGCCCGAATGCCCGCCAATGACAGCGCGTTGCCAGCCAGGGTGCCACCCACGCCGCCCACATCAATGTCCTCGAGATGAATTTTGGCGCGGACCCTCGCCTGAAGCTCAGCCGTCATTCCGTACGCGCCTGCGGGGATTCCCCCGCCAATGGTCTTACCCACCACAACAGCATCAGGCTGCAACCCATCACGCTGAATCATGCCTCCAGGACCAGCACAGAGGGTGTGAGTCTCATCGATAATCAGCACGGCACCGTGAGTGGTGCAGAGCGCGCGGAGCGCCTCGTGCCAACCAGGCTCTGGCAACACAATGCCAATATTCGTCATCGCTGGCTCGATGAGCACACACGCGATGCTCTCGGTTGCGAAAGCGTGCTCAAGAGCATCGATGTCGTTGAAGGGCACCGCGACAGTGGTCTCTGAGGGTGCCACCGGAGCGCCGATGTTTCCTCGCCGCTCAACGACGGAGCCCGAAGCGTCCAGGGTCGCAAAGGTCTCATCAACACTGCCGTGGTAGCAGTAGTCAACGACGAGCACCTTCTTCTTGCCCGTCACATGACGGGAGTATCGAATCATCGCTCTATTGGCATCGGTCGCAGAGAGCGTGAATTGCCAGAAGGGAACACCGAAGCGATCAGCGAGTAAACCCGCTGCAATTTCAGCATCCTCGGTCGGAAGCATGGTGGTCGAACCTTTGACCAGCTGCGCCTGCAGCGCTGCAACTGTGGCCTGGGGGGCGTGGCCCACCATGGCACCCGTGTCGCCCAGGCACAGATCAATGTGGTCAATGCCATCAACGCAGGTGAAGTGCGCGCCCGAGGCGTAGTCGACATAGACAGGCCAGGGGCCCGGCCACTTAGCCATCCACAGCATGGGGACACCATCGGGCATGCGCAAAACGGCTTTCTCCCAGAGAGCCTTCGATTGGGGTCTCTGGGAGGTGAAGAGCTCCACCTCGTCATGCCACAGGCGCGCTAAACGTTCCCGATTAATGCTCGTCATGAGGTGTCGTTCCTTTAGGTGTGGTGAAGTCGACGGCGCTTGACGGCCCCACCGACCTGAGAGATCAGGACTAGGGCGATGGCCAGGAAGAAAACAGCCGAGGCGATGACGTTGGCTTGCGGCGGAATTCCCCTGGCAGCCGCCGTATACACGTAGCGGGGGAAGGTCATATCCGCACCCGCGTTGAAGTTCGTAATGATGAAGTCGTCAAAACTCAGCGCAAAGGACAACAATGCTGCCGCGGTGATTCCGGGAATCAGCAGCGGGAACGTGATTCGCCAGAACACCTGAGCCGGAGAGGCATAGAGGTCTCGGCCAGCCTCCTCTAGCGCTGGATCCAGGGTTGCAACGCGCGCGCGAACCGTCACGACCACGAAACTCACACAGAACATCGTGTGGGCGAGGATCACAGTACCGAGACCCTTCTCCACGCCTGCGGTCAAGAACTGGGCAGCAAGGCCGGCACCAAGAACAACCTCGGGCGTTGCCATCGGCAAAAAGAGCAGAAGCGTGGTGGCCGAGCGGAAACGGAAGCGATAGCGCACCAGCGCAATCGCAATCATGGTGCCGAGCGTCGTTGCCATGACGGTGGCAACGACCGCCACGACGATGCTGTTGCCAAAGGACTCACACACCGTCGGTGCCTCACACACGGTGAGCCAGTTATCAAAGGTGAATCCGCGCCAGACAATGTTGGTGCGCCTGGCATTGTTGAACGAGAACACGATTGTGTAGACGATCGGAATCATCAAGAAGACGAAAGCGATGGCGACATAAATGTAGAGCGCGTACTTGCCAAAACCTCTCATAGGAGCTCGTCCGTTCCGCTGCGCTTCACGTACGCGCTCACCAACAGAAGAATCGCGGCCATCAGCAGCAGCGACAGCGCTGCCGCCGCAGGGAAGTTTTGCAGTACGAGGAAGTTGGCCTCGATGACGTTTCCGATCATCGGGGTGTCCGTTGAGCCTAGGAAGTCCCGGCTGGCATTGATGTAGTCACCGGCCGCTGGGATAAAGGTCAGAAGAACGCCCGAGAGCACACCGGGTAGGGACAGCGGGAAGGTGATGGTGCGAAAGACAGTGACGGGGTGGGCATAGAGGTCGCCACCAGCTTCCACATACCGAAGGTCAAGTTTTTCCAACGACGTATAAATCGGGAGGGTCATAAACGGGATGAAGTTATAGGTCAGCCCAAAGATGACCGCGGCCGGGCTTCCCGTGAAGTACGCCTCAGCGGGAATCAACTGCAAACCCTTGAGCGCACTCAGAAGCCACCCCTCATCGGCGAAGATTTGTTTCCACGCCAGGGTGCGCAGCAAAAAGCTGATGAAGAAGGGGGCGATGACCAAGACGAGCGCCAAGGCTTGCACGAGAGGATAGGCACGAAGTTTGACTCCGATCACATAGGCGATCGGGTAGCCAATGATCAGCGCAAAGAATGTCGCAATCAGGGCGTACATGAAGGAGCGGGAGATGTGAGGCCAGTAGGTCTCCACTACGAGGGCGTAGTTCTCCCAGCGAAAAGCGTTCTGGTACTCCCCGATGAACCCTCCGGGCGTTGGCTCCTGAAAGCTCGTCAGCACGAGGGAGAGTAGCGGGGTAAGGAAGAACAGAATCAAATAGAGAACACCGGGAAGCAGGAGGAGCAGGGCAACAGGGCTCTTGCGCTGAACAATCGCAGCACCCGAGGGTGCGCCTGCCCCAACACTCGATTGAAATGCTCCAAACGCCATGGTTTAGGACTCCTCGAGTTCCGCCTCGAGCTTCTCACGCTCGGCGACCACCAGGGAGCCGGTGTCGGTGTCGGCGACAAACTTTCCTGAGGACACACTGGGGTGATCGAGCAGGCCAAAGGCGTGCTCGGGAG
>JBIILX010000054.1:0-8734 GCA_044338275.1 Pontimonas sp. | reverse complement strand
GCTGGGCAGGGACACGACCGGACAATCGCGCCAGAGTCTCTCCAGCTGGTAATAGAGCCGCTCCTCTTCGTGGAAAATGTGCACGATGATGTCGCCAAAATCCACAAGAATCCACCGTCCATCGCTGCGCCCTTCTTGACGCAACTTCCGGACACCCTTCGCGCCTAGTGATTCCTCAATCTCATCAGCAATCGACATTGCCATGCGCTCGTTGCGAGCGCTGCAGATGAAGAAAATGTCCGCCAAAGGCATCTGCTCGGAAACGTCCAACGCAACGAGATCTGTGGCGAATTTATTCAGGGCAGCGTGTGCTGCTACCTCAACGGCTGTCAGAGCAGTCTTGCTAGCCGTCATCGCTGGCACGTCATTGCCATCTAGCCCAACACATCCGTCATCACGGCCAAAATCAGCAGCGCCACGGCGGCGAAGCCCAAGACCGCTGCGCCCAGAGACGTGACCACGGCCGCGGTTCCCCAGCGGGCGCGACGCACCATCACGATGTCGGAATCATCTCCCTTGCCAGAAACGGCCTGCGAGGCACGCATGGGCTTCGCGCTCGCAGCGATTGCACCAGTGGTGTAGGAATCCATAACCTCATCGTCATCGCGGTCCGTGACCAGAGCTGGCAGTGAGCCAACCTCTGCGAGGCTCTGCGGCAAACGAATCTGACCCGTGACAACCACCTCACCCGTGTGACCCAGGGGCCCAGCGATATCAATGGTGGGAGTCTCCGGGATAATCAACGAACTCGTCGTAGTCGCCATCTGGCCCACCGTTCGCGACGGTGTGACCGCGGGCACTGCGTCACCAAAAGACGGGGTTGTCGTGGTCTGAGTAGCGGGGGCGCCACTCGCAAGCGTTGCAAACACCGGGGGCAAAGGTGGGGCTGGCGTGAGGGGGCTACCTAAGACGGCAAGCGCCCCTGTTGGGGTCACTGGGGATGCTTGGCCCAAGTCGTACCCAGCGCCAGCTGGCGCCCCGGCCTGCTCGAGTTGCCGGCGCTCTCGTCTGGAGAGCACGGGCGCCTCTGGCACGGGCGCTGGTGGGCTTACGGGCGCAATCAGCGGCTCGACGAGGGTCTGCGGTAGTCCGGGTTGGACCGGCACTGCGCCTGCTGGCTGGAACGCCGGCCCTTCCAACGCCCGGCGCTCACGCCTGGACATCGGTTGCCCGGTTGGCTGATTAGTCACTTGTCACCCCGATACAGACGATGTTTGGCAATGTACTGGACTACCCCATCTGGCACCAAGTACCACACCGGGCGTCCCGCCTTCACACGAGTCCTACAGTCGGTGGACGAAATCGCGAGCGCTGGAACTTCCATCACCGTCACGCCATCGGAGGGGAGACCCGCCGTGGAAAGCTCGTGGCCCGGCCTGGAGACCCCCACAAAATGAGCCTTGGCCGTGAGCTTCTCCGCCTCTTTCCAGGACAAGAAGGTTTGCAGGGCATCGGCACCCGTAATGAAAAAGAGGTCAGCGTCGGGAAACTCGCTGCGCATGTCATCGAGAGTGTCGGCTGTGTAGGTAATGCCCGGGCGATTGATATCTACCCGGCTCACCCGAAAGCGGGGGTTTGACGCTGTTGCGATCACCGTCATCAGATAGCGGTGCTCACCCTGGGATACTGCTGGCTTATCAGCCGGTTGCCCGGTGGGCACGAAGATCACTTCATCGAGCTCGAGCGCGACCTGGGCTTCGCTCGCAGCCACCAAGTGGCCATGGTGAATGGGGTCGAACGTGCCACCCATAATCCCTATACGGGGGCGGCGTGTGGAACTCATCGTCTCTTAGTGGTGACCAGCGTGAGAGTGGTCAGTCCCGCCTGATTTGTGACGGTGACGATTGGCAACATTGCGGTAGCTGTAGGTCACCATTGCAAGGACAAAGAACCCCACAATGAAAACGACGCCATAGGCCCAGGTCGGCATGGGAAGCTCATTAACGACCTCGCCTGAGGCAACAACTACATCGTGAAGAATCACAGTGGATATCCCTTCGGGTGGTGACTAGCGCCTAATCTACCGGCTCTAGGGGCTTTGCGCCCACCTACGCGCGGACTTGACCAGAACCCCGCACCAGCCACTTGGTGCTGGTGAGTTCGGGAAGACCCATCGGGCCCCTGGCATGCAGTTTCTGAGTGGAGATACCGACCTCAGCGCCAAACCCGAACTCTCCCCCGTCGGTGAACCGCGTGGAGGCGTTCACCATCACCACCGCAGCATCAACTTCAGCCAGGAACCGATCAGCGTGACCCATGTCGTTCGTCAGAATCGACTCCGTGTGTTGGGTCGAATACGTGGCAATGTGCCGGAGCGCTTCATCGAGGGAGTCAACAACCTTGATAGCAAGTTCAAGGGCCAGATATTCCGCAGCCCAGTCAGCCTCCGTGGCCTCGCTGGCCTCGGGAATCAACGCTCGCGTCGCTTCACAGCCGTGCAACACCACAGAGTGCTTCGCCAGTGCCACCGCCACAGCGGGAAGGAGACGATCGGCGACACTGCGGTGCACGAGCAGAGTTTCCAGCGAGTTACAGACGCTCGGGCGTTGAACCTTGGCGTTGACGATAATCTCGACCGCGTTGTCGAGGTCCGCGCTCTCATCAACAAAGATGTGCACAACACCAGAGCCAGTTTCAATCACCGGAACCTGCGACTGGGTGACCACTGCCTCGATGAGTGCTGCTGAACCCCTGGGAATAAGAACATCGATGAGCCCTCGCGCTCTCATCATCGCTTCTGCACCCTCGCGCCCGACATCATCAACACTCGCGATCGCGGCACCAGGAAGGCCGACGCTCTCAAGAGCATCATTCATCATTGCCACAATCACCGTGTTGGTGGACTCAGCAGCCGATCCACCGCGCAACACCACGGCGTTGCCACTTTTCAGCGCCAAGGCGGTGATGTCCACCGTCACGTTGGGCCGCGCTTCATAAATGGCGCCCACCACGCCAAAGGGCACCCGGACCTGGGTCACCTGGAGGCCATTGGGAAGTGTCATGCCACGCAACACATCACCAACCGGGTCTGGCAAAGCCCGAATAGTGCCCACCGCATCAATGAGTCCCTGGATTCTTTCCGGGGTTAGTCGCAAACGATCCTGGAGGCCTTGGCTCATGCCCTCAGAGTCACCGCGGCGCAGGTCCTCCGCATTGGCCGCAAGAATTTCATCGGTCTTCGCCACAAGCCCCGCTTGGATTGCCGCCAAAGCCTTGTCCCTGCTCGCAGCAGACGCACTCTGGAGAACTCGAGAGGCAGCCTTCGTGGCACGCAGCCGGGGCTCCAGCAGGAGCGACGCTTCAGTGGATTTGGACACGGCTCTAGTGTAGGTCGGCTGCCTCGAACCAGGTACCGGTGACCTCGCCGGCAACAATCCGAGCCAGTGAATCAGTGGCAGCAAGCACCGTGGGAATACCCGCGGTGGTCGCCATTTTTGCAGCGCTCACTTTGGTCACAGCGCCGCCGGTTCCCACGCTGTTCACGAGCGCTGCGCCCAGTTCAATCTGTTCCAAATCCATACCGAAGGGCACGACCTCAATCTTGGTGGCCTCTGGCTCACTGGGAGGCTTCGTATACAGGCCATCAACATCGCTCAACAGCACCAGAAGATCCGCCGACACCAGCTCGGCCACCATGGCGGCCAAGCGGTCGTTGTCACCAAAGCGAATCTCTTGGGTTGCGACGGTGTCGTTCTCATTCACGATCGGGATGATGCCAAGCCCGAGGAGGCGCTCCATGGTGCGCAGAGCGTTGGTGCGGTGGGTGTCATTTTCCATGTCACCCACGGTGAGCAGCACCTGGCCGGTAATCATCGAGTACTTCTCAAAGAGCCCCTGGTATCTGGCCATCAGAAGAGCCTGGCCCACCGCTGCAGCCGCTTGCTGCGTTGCGAGGTCTTGGGGACGATCGCTCAACTGGAGAAACGGTGCGCCAATAGCAATGGCACCGGAGGACACTAAGGCAACCTCGCAGCCCTTGGCGCGCCAGGCAGCCAGGGCATCGACTAGACCCGAGACTTGGTGCTCTCGCTCGCCACTAATGGACGACGAGCCCACCTTCACCACAATGCGCTTGGCGCCAGCCAGCGTCTCACTCATCGTCATCAGAGAACATTCCTGCCCTTCGTTCATCATCAAGTTCTGCTCGGGCTCTGGCTTTCGCGTCCATCCGCTCGTGATAGGTCGCTTTCCGCTTTGCCCTGGTGGGGCGCCCCTCCTCAAGGAGGCGGGGGTCGGTCCCACGCGGAGCCGCCATCAATTCTGCAGCACTGGAGAGGGTGGGCTCCCAATCAAATACTTGACCTTGGCCTGGCCCAATAATGACAGGGGCTCCAGGCGTTGCGCCTGCTTTGAAGAGTGCCTCGTCAATGCCGATTTTCATTAAGCGGTCAGCCAGGAACCCGACTGCTTCGTCGTTGGTAAAGTCCGTCTGCTCAACCCAGCGCTCCGGTTTCTCACCGATGATGCGATAGAGGTTCCCCTCGCTGGTGCCCTCCATGACCACAACAAACGGTGCCTCGTTGACGGCTTTTGGCCGCACCACAATGCGGGTGGGTGTTTCTGCTTCCTTCGCCAAACGCGCGCGGTGTGCTTTGACGAGGTCGCCCAGGGCATAAAGGAAAGGCTCGAGGCCAGCCTTGCTCACCGTGCTGATCGGGAATACCCGAAGCCCGCGGGCCTCAAAGTCTGGGGTCACCATCGCCGCAAGATCCTGGGCGTCTGGAACATCCACTTTGTTCAGTACCACCAAGGCGGGGCGGTCCTGCAGGGGGACCTTGTCGGCCTCTAGTGGATAGTTCGAGAGCTCAATCAGAATCTGGTCCAGATCCCCCAGCGGATCACGGTCGGGCTCCAGAGTCGCGCAGTCAATCACGTGGACCAGCACTGTGCAGCGCTCCACATGGCGCAGGAACTCAAGGCCTAAACCCTTACCGATGCTGGCGCCAGGAATCAGACCCGGCACATCCGCCATGGTGAAGCGGACGCCGCCGGCGTCCACCACACCAAGGTTCGGATGCAGGGTGGTGAAAGGGTAATCGGCGATTTTCGGGGTGGCCGCTGACACCGCGGCAATCAGGCTTGATTTGCCAGCACTGGGGAACCCCACGAGTGCAACATCGGCGACAATCTTGAGCTCCAGGTGAACATCACCTTCAAAGCCATGGGTTCCAAGCAGAGCAAAGCCGGGAGCCTTGCGGGCGGTCGAGGCGAGAGCCTCATTGCCCAGTCCTCCGCGGCCACCGGGAGCAATGCAGAGGGTCATCCCAGGGCGATCGAGATCGACAAGAAGGTTGCCCTGCGCATCTTTCACGACGGTCCCCACCGGAACGGGAAGCGTCACATCGTCGCCACTCTTGCCATGACGGGAATCGCCCATGCCAGGAGACCCGTTAGTGCTCGTGCGGTGGGGGCGGTGGTGAAAATCCAACAGGGTCGTGACCTGAGGGTCAGCAACAAGGATGATGTCGCCGCCGTGACCGCCATTACCGCCGTCTGGACCACCGAGTGGCTTGAACTTTTCGCGGCGAACAGACACGCAACCGTGTCCGCCGTGGCCAGCACGAAGGTGAACAACAACATCGTCGACGAATGTCGTCATGGTTGTCCTCCTTCGTGAATCAGATTCTGATGGTGGCTAGAAAGCGGAAAGGGCGAGCCGCAGCTCGCCCCCGTCCTGCATGAAACTCAGATTCTAGGAAGTGGCCTCGACTACCGCGATAACCTTGCGGCCACCTTTGGTGCCGAACTTCACTTCGCCTGCTGTCAGAGCAAACAGCGTGTCGTCGTTACCGCGACCCACGTTATCTCCGGGGTGGAAGTGAGTGCCACGCTGGCGAATCAAGATTTCTCCGGCCTTGACAATCTGTCCACCGAAACGCTTGACGCCTAGGTACTGGGGGTTGGAGTCGCGACCGTTCCTGGTCGACGATGCGCCCTTTTTATGTGCCATGTCCTCGTCCCTTACTTCTTTGTGATTCCGGTGATCTTGAGCTTGGTGAGTTCAGAACGGAAGCCCTGGCGTTTCTTGTAGCCGGTCTTGTTCTTGTATTTCTGAATGACGATCTTCGGGCCACGCAGATCCTGAAGGACCTCGGCGGTGACAGTGATCTTGTCGAGTTCCTTCTTGTCGTGGGTCACGCTTGCGCCGTCCACATACAAGAGGGGTGCGAGGGTCACGGAGTTCTTGGCGTCAGCAGAAATGCGGTCGACCGTAATGATCGAACCAACCTCTACCTTTTCTTGACGCCCGCCGGCGCGCACAACTGCATAGACCACGATGAAACCTGCCTTGTTACTGATATCGATGATGGTGCGGAAGGAAACCCTGAAAAAAGTGCACCAGCGCTCCAGAATAGACCATTGGCCCTCCCCCGGCAACTACGCCGGGTTCTGGTGGGAAGTGCGCCACACCAACCGGTGGATTCTTTCGGGAATGAGGTGTGGGTTGTGTATCCACGGGATACGATCGGGGCACACTAAAAGTTTATGAATTCGGGCGCGAAAAGGGAGGGCCTCGTGAGTTCCAGTGCTGGAAAAATTAGTAGGCGCGCCATTGTCAGTTTTGCGTTGTCGCTAGCGTCGCCGTTACTGGCGTCGCTGTTTTTTCTAGGCGTTGGCCTTTTTGGCCTGATTGCTTTGCCCCTGGCCGTCCTTTTCGCCCTGGCCGGTGCAGTGGTTGGACACTCGGCGTTGCGTCGAATCAAGAAAACGGGGCAACCCGGCAGAGGGATTGCTCTTGCTGGCGTGATTCTTGGCTGGGTCTTTATCCTGCCGTTAGTCTACGCAGCGGCGATTCCGCTCTCCTTCCTCCTCACACCCGGTTGGTGAAGTCTCTGAGGGGGAGAGACATGACTACCCTCAATGAGTCGTTCCGGTCAGTGCATCGATTCCTGGCGCGCTGTCTGGCACGGCTAACGCTCTGCCACGTTGGCAGTAATCCACTGGTTATAGTTCGCGACATTTGTATATATGCCAGAGGATAGCCACGCGCACCCAGAACCCCATGAGGTCACCCCCGAGAGCACCCATCTGCCTCTCTCGAGAGTCGCGAGTGGCCCACCGCTGTCTCCCTGGCACGTGTCGACTAAGTAGTCGTCGACGCTCGCGCACAACATCCGCTCATCGTCGTACTGATCCCCGTAGTCACCCGCACACTGACTATCGCTTTGCACCCACACTTCTGCTCCTTGCAATTGCGTGGGGAACTGTGTGTCTGAATCGGAGAAAAACGGATAGTCAAAAACTTCGTCGCTAACCCAGGTGCTTCCCCAGCCAGAAATCCTTGCCAAAGAGTTTGCCGCGGGCTCCGTCGAGGGCAGGCTCAGTATGCCCACACTCCCGGCGCGAAGGATCAACGGCGTGCGAAGTTTCACCAGAGCGATGTCGTTGGCATACGTAGTGTCGTTGTACGCGGGGTGGAGAACCACTTCACTGACCCTCATATCCGAGACGTTGGTCTGGTCAAGAACGTCCTCCCCTGAAACAATCCGCAAATCGCTGAAAATCTCTGATTCGGAAAGGCCATGGAGGCAGTGAGCTGCGGTCACTACCCAGGAAGCCGAAATGAGAGATCCGCCGCAAAATTGTCCCTGCCAGTCGGAACCGGCACTCTCCCGGACCAAGGCCACCTGCCAGGGTGCCCAGCTAATGTCGCGATCCTCTCCGCCGACAATCGCTGTTCGAAAATTATCGACCTCGGCAGAGTCGCGCCGGCTTGCCGTCGACGGCGGAGAATCACCGCCAATTCCAGTGCTCTCAGAATCGCCATAAGGCGCACCCGGAGTTTCGGGCGGAGATACAACCTCCACCGGCGAGTTTTCCTCACCGACAGGGAACAACGACAACGGCGAACTCGCGCACCCGAGAAGAGATGAGGCAAGAAGCCCGACGAATCCAGCCTGCGCGATCACCCGCGCACCCACGGACCGCATCAGCCTCATCGAATTATCCTCTCAGCGCGAGAGTTACCTAGGGTACTCATGAGCCAAGATCACCCGAAGAACAAAGGGGCGCACAGGCAGTGCAGCCAATCAGGCCCTTGGTACCTAGGCCTAGAGGCTCCAAAGCCCTAGCGCAGTTCCGCCAATCCACACCTGGACGGCCAGCCAGACCAGCAGAACAAGTCCTGCAAGAACTCGAGACGCACCGCGCTTGACCCAGGTGAAAGCCATCAAAGGCAGTATCAACGCAAGGACTCCAATCAGCACCCAGAAAATTTCCGACAGCATCAAACTCGAAAATTCGATAAACAACAGGACGGGCGTGATGACCAGGCTGATAATGGCCAGAGACAATCCGACCGCACTCGAACGCTGTTTTTTCTCCATCCGCAAATCGTCACAGTGGTCGAAGGCTTTGTCAACACGGAGCGCCCGCACCATCGACAAGGCTGGCTTGTGGGGGGACACTGTTAAGATTTTGCGATGACCGTGGTTCTCTCGCCCCACTTCAGCAACAAACCTTTGGGTGCTTGTCCCATCATTTCTGATTGCAGGCGCTGGGCTGTTCGCCCGCTGGTCGAGTCCACCGTCCTGATGACTGGCCTCGCAGCGGGAAAGAGAAGAGAGGAAGCGGGATTCTCTCCCTCGTGAAAACCATGTCACGCCCCTGCACCGTTGTTGTCCGACTGACGCCACTGCCTGGTCACGCTCAGTTCGTGCGCTCGCTAATTCTCGAATCGTTGCCGACGATTCGACGAATCGAGGGGTGTGAGGAGTATCGACTCTTCGACGCG
>JBIILX010000038.1:0-13084 GCA_044338275.1 Pontimonas sp. | reverse complement strand
AGGCCTCACTGGCCGTCACGATTCCCACCGAATTGACGGGCTTGCCCCGGTAATACGAGGGATTCTGATTCTGCGAGAGCAAACTTGCCCAGTCTCGAACGGTCAGGGTTTCATAGATCTCAAGTCTACCATCCTCATCGAGAGCCTCCGGTGTGCCCAGAGCATCCACTGCATTGGAGGATCGATTATCGGCAGTAGCGCTGCTCAGCGTTGCCGGGGGCAACACCAGCACCGCTGCAACGACCGCGGCGACGAAGCCCAACGACACAGTCTCCCCGCGGGCGAGACGCCGTCGCCGGGGGCCACGCCGACCCTCCGAGTGACTGTGGTCATGATCGTGAACGGTGGCGCGCCTGGTCGCCACCGCGATGACCAAGAGCACAATCGCAATCGACGCCATCACAATCGTGAACAGGTTATAGCGGGGGTGAATATAGAAACCCAGTCGCCCCTCAGCGCCCAACCAGAGCGAGACCACGGCCAGCACAGCGATTGCCATCACTCCACGCCACTCCAAAAATCTACGCCACACTGTTCATCACCGTCCCCAGAGCAAGGGCCGAGAGTGCCACTACGCCGGCGATGGTCGCAATGGTCCTCGTTGTGTAGGTCGTGCGCAGCAGAGCCACCATCTTGATATCAATCAGCGGGCCAAAAACCAGGAAAGCAACAATCGACCCCGGCAAGAAGGTCTGGGCGAAAGGCAAAATGAAAAACGCGTCAACGTTGGCGCAGACCGAAATAACAAACGCGAGTGCCAGCATCGCCACGACGCTGATGATGGGGTCTGTTCCCAGCGCCACCAGAACGTCACGGGACACCCCCACCTGAAGAGAACCAGCGATGAAAGCGCCCACCATCAGAGCTGGCATCAGAGTGGTGGATTCAGAGACAAACAGCGACCCCACCCGCGACAGGCGGGTTTGGGTCCCAGACGTCGAGGGCATCCGGCATTCCTTAGCAAAACGCTTTGTCAACAGAGTTTCTGGCGCGGGGTGCAGCGACAGCAACCACCCCACCATGTTGGCAATGGCAAAACCTGCGGCAAGCCTTGCGACCAAAATTCCATCGTCAAATCCAAAGGCTTGGTGCGTCGTGATGATGGTAATCGGATTAACAATCGGCGCCGCCAATAAGAACGTGACGGAGTCCCCGACGCTGTAGCCGCGACCCATCAGGCCTCTGGCAAGAGGAACATTGCCGCATTCACACACCGGCAAAAACATGCCAAAGAGGGACACGATCGCCCTCCTGGCAAAGGGATTGCGAGGAAGCCAGCTCACCAACCATGAGGTGGGGACGAACACTTGAACCAGAATCGACAACCCGATGCCGAGAACAATGAACGGCAGAGACTCAATCAGCAGACTGATGCTGAGGGTGAAGACGTCTTGAAGCTGACCGCCGAGGGGCTGCAGGTTCTCGTTAGTCCAGACACGAAAGGCAATGACGGCGACTAACGTCGCCAGCACCGCCAATGGCGCCCACAGTCTCATGACTAGAGGCTACCGAGGCCCACCCGAGTGCGGGCTTCACACATCCTGGCTGGTTGCACTGCGCCGGCGCTTGGACTTCCCCGGCGCCGGAGGCTCAGGCAGTGCCGCGAGCACGGTGTCAAGGATCTTGGGGACCTCGGCGGTGTCGACCGACCCGGCGCGTGAACGCCTCGGCTTTTTCGCTGTGGTTGCGTCAGCTTCGGTCGCCTTGGCGCCCACGCCAACCGTGCTCTTGGCAATCTGAGCAATCGCCTGACGAGCGTCGTCGGTGATCTGGTGGGTCACTCCCGCGGGAGCTGATGGGCCGGAAGTCTTCTTCTTGCGTGAGGTTGGAGCCTCGCTCGAGCGAGAACGAGAGACAGGCTCGTGGTGAACAATCAGCCCGCGGCCCTGGCAAACATCGCAGGCCTCGCTGAAGGTCTCCAACAGTCCCAGACCAAGCTTCTTCCTCGTCATCTGGACAAGCCCGAGGCTCGTGACCTCAGCGACCTGATGCTTGGTGCGGTCGCGGCTGAGGCATTCCATCAGGCGCTGCAAGACCATGTCCCGATTGGATTCAAGAACCATGTCGATGAAGTCAACGACGATGATTCCACCAATGTCCCTCAAGCGAAGCTGGCGAACAATTTCTTCGGCAGCCTCGAGGTTGTTCTTGGTGACCGTCTCTTCCAGGTTGCCACCCGAACCGACGAACTTGCCGGTGTTCACATCAACAACAGTCATGGCTTCGGTGCGATCAATGACAAGAGAGCCACCGCTTGGCAACCAGACCTTGCGATCCAACGCCTTGGCGATTCCCTCGTTCACCCGGTACTCAACGAAGGGGTCGCCATCGCTCGGGTATTCCTCGATACGGGCAATCAGATCGGGAGCCACCTGCTCGAGATACTTTTCAATTGTGGACTTGGCGTTGCCACCGGCAATGATGAGTTTCTGGAAGTCTTCGTTGAAGACATCGCGCACGATCTTGACCAGCAGGTCTGGCTCAGAGTGCAGGAGCTCAGGGGCTTGAGCGCCCTCAACCTGCTTGCTGAGTGCCTCCCACTGCGCCTGCAGTCTCTCCACATCCGTGGTGAGCTGCTCTTCGGTGGCGCCCTCAGCTGCGGTGCGAACGATCACACCGGCGCTCTCGGGAAGGATTTTCTTGAGGATCGTTTTCAAGCGCGTGCGCTCGGTTTCCGGAAGCTTTCGTGAGATTCCGTTCATGGCGCCGCCTGGCACATACACCAGGTAGCGACCGGGCAAGCTGACCTGGCTTGTGAGCCTGGCACCCTTGTGGCCAATGGGATCTTTGGTGACCTGAACGAGAACGCTATCCCCGGTCTTCAGAGCAAGTTCAATGCGGCGAGGGCCGGATGCTCCGCCCTCGGACGCTGCTTCCCAGTCAACCTCACCGGAGTAGAGCACAGCGTTACGACCGCGGCCGATATCCACGAAAGCTGCCTCCATGCTAGGCAGCACGTTCTGAACGCGACCGAGATAGACGTTCCCAATCAGGCTCGACTCTTCGGAACGAGCGACGTAGTGCTCAACAACAACGCCGTCCTCGACCACAGCGATCTGCGTGCGATCGGTGGTTTCCCGGACAACCATGACCCGGTCAACGCTCTCGCGGCGGGCTTGGAATTCTGACTCAGTAACGCTCTGACGGCGGCGACCACCGTCGCGGCCATCGCGGCGACGTTGACGCTTTGCTTCAAGCCTCGTGGAACCGCGCACCCGTTGAGGAGAGGAGCTCTCGCGTGTGGTGGCCTTGGCTTCTTTGGCTTCGGGCTCAACGCTCACGCGCCCCTGGCGAGAACGGCGGCGGATTACTTTCTCGCCCTCTACTGGCTCGCCCGCACCCGGGGTCCAGGTCGGGAACAAAGCGGGGTCTGGTGCCTTGAAGATCAGATCCTTGGTGGAGACGGGTGAAGGCGCGGCAACTGCGGGCGCGTCCTTGGCCGCCTTGGGTGCCGCAGTTTTCTTGGCCACCGGTGATGCCTTGCGAGTGGCTTTGGGCTTGTCCGCCGCTGGCGTCTCAGCCTTTACCGCGGGGGCAGCTTTGGCCCTCGTTGGCTTCTTGGCAGTTTCCGTTGGGGGTGTTTCTTTTTTCTGCACCATTTCTGGTGTACTCCTCACAGTCCCTATCCATAATCGGAAAGGGAACTCATTACGCTTTAGCCGCACACCACACGGTGTGCATTCAAAACTTCGTTGTTGGGCGTATGCCCTCATCGGGTCGGTGACCCAAGAAATCTTTGTCGTGGCGTGCGCTCCCGTGGGAGTGCGCTGCCGTGCCCCCAGTATCGCACATCGTCAGCTTTTCCTCTCGGTCTGCTGTCATAATCAGTTCGTGAACTACCCCACGAAGCGACAAACGGGCATGGCCCTGTACCTACTATTCACGGGTCTTGCTTCCTGGTTGGCCGCCTTCACCTTGGCCCGCGAGGGATATCAGTTAGCCCTCACTGGCGCTACGCCCAGTTGCGACATCAACCCGTTCTTCTCGTGCGGGAACGTGATGCAGAGCTGGCAGGCCACACTGTTTTTTGATGCCCCCAACCAGCTCTACGGGGTGGCGGGGTTCATGATTGTTGCCACCGTGGGTGCAGCACTTCTCGCTGGAGCCACAATGCGCCGCTGGTTTTGGGTGTTCTTTACCCTGGGAATTTTTGCCGCGTATGTCTGGCTGATGTGGATGTTCTACCAGGCAGTATTCGTCATTGGCTTCCTGTGCCTGTACTGCATGGTCGTGTGGGCGTTCCACATTCCACTCTGGTGGATTTTCCTGCCTTGGGCGCTCAAGCAGGGAATGCTCGGCTCATCGGCAAAGCTTCGAAGCTTCGGTGCCGCCTGGCTCCCCTACAGCTGGATCCTCGTGGTCATCAACTATGCCGTCATCGGCCTATCAGTGTTAATCCAGTTCCCGCTGTTGTTCTCGGTCTGATTTAGACAGAACCAAACCACAGAGCGAGCTCACGGGCTGCGGTCTCCGGCGAATCACTCGCGTGGATCAGGTTCTGCTGAACCGGCAAGCCCCAGTCGCGTCCTAAGTCGCCGCGGATTGTTCCCGGCGCTGCGGTAGTGGGATCGGTTTGGCCACAGAGTGAACGGATCCCTTCGATTGCGCGGTGACCCGAGATTCTCACTGCCACGACGGGGCCTGATTCCATGAAGGCAACGAGTGGCTCATAAAAAGGCTTGCCCTGGTGCTCTGCGTAGTGAGCGCTCAACAGGTCGCGGTTTGGCTCCACCATGCGGATGTCAACAAGCTGATACCCCTTGGCCTCAATGCGGGCGAGGATCTCGCCCGTGAGGTTGCGGGCAACGCCATCTGGCTTAATCAGAACGAGCGTCTCTTCCAGCGTTGACATATTTTCTCCCTCGGGCGGTTACTCGAGTTTAGTCCGAAGCTAGTCGATCCAATTGAGGACCACGGATGGCGCCAAAGATCCAGAACCCCACCATCACCACCGCAGAGATTCCCATGACGACATCCCAGAAGAACGTGCCCAGCAAAGCGAGCTGCACCACATGGCCAAATATCCGGCCTGCTGGATAGGCAACAACCCGATAGAGAACGAGAAGAACGGCTGTTGCCACCAAAGACCCGACCAGCACGATAACTCCCGGGTAGAGCCGGAGGCCATTCAGCGCAAGCGCACCAAAGAAGACCAGTGCGATTTCCAGACCCACCGCAATCTGCAGCAGCGACTCCGTCGCTGACTTATCTCTCCGAGGCCCGGCCACTCACGCACTCCTCTCGACGACTTCTGCCACCAGGGTGATGGAGCCGGTCACCACGACCCCGCCTTCAGTGCCGGCAAGATCGAGAGCCCTCGCCATCGCCTCATCCGAGGTGGGCCTGGCATCAACGCGGTCGGGTCCAGCGATCTCTGAGACGATGTCGGCCAGATCCGCCACGGAGAGCGCGCGATCAGATTGCGACTGGGTCACCACAAAGTGGTCGACCACGGGATCTAAGGCTTCAACAATGCCGGCAACGTCCTTCTCCTGCAGTATCCCTAGAACGCAGATAACTTTGTCGAAACTAAACGAGGTCATCAGAGCCCGAGTCAACGACTCAGCCCCGTGAGGGTTGTGGGCTGCGTCAACAAGGATGGTCGGGTGCGATCCGATGATTTGCATGCGGCCTGGGCTGCTGGCCAAGGCGATGCCTTCTTCAACGACCTCGGCGCCCATCGGCAACGTGCCATTGCCAAGGAATGATTCCACGGCGGCAATGGCTAACGCGGCATTCGAGGCTTGGTGGTCGCCAAGGAGCGGCAAAAACAAGTCGCGGTACTGACCAGCAAGTCCTGACACGGACAACAATTGGCCGCCGACCGCAGGCTCAGCGCTGGTGAGGAAAAAGTCGCGCTCCAAAACCGATAGCGGCGCTTCAAATCGGGTGCAGGCTGTGACAATCTCATCCCACGCCTCATCTGACTGGAGCGCAGAAACAACCCGGCTTGCCGGCTTGATGATGCCCGACTTTGTTCGGGCAATATCGCGCAGTGTGGGACCCAGGTGTTCAACGTGATCCATGGCAATGGGTGTGAGCACGGCAACGTCGCCGTCTGCGACGTTGGTCGAATCCCATTCCCCGCCCATTCCAGCCTCCACCACGGCAACATCGACCGGCGCATCGGCGAAGCAGGCAAAGGTCAACACTGTGAGGGCCTCGAAGTAGGACAGGGGTGGCTCACTGTTCGCGATGAGTTCCGCATCCACCATCGCAATGAAGGGCTCAACATCAGCCCAGTTGTCCGCCAGCATGCGATCGGAGATGTGCTCGCCATCAATCACAATGCGCTCGTTCGCCCGGTGCAGATGGGGTGAGGTCATGAGACCTGTGCGCAGACCGTGTGCGCGAAGCAGACTCTCGATGATTCTCGCGGTGGATGTTTTGCCATTGGTGCCAGCGATATGGATCACGCCATACATTCGTTGCGGGTCACCGAGTAGTTCAAGAGCACGCCTGGTGGCGCCTAAACGTCGAACAGGGCGACCTTCCCCCTGGCGACCCACAAGAGCACTAAAGACCGCATCGGCGTCCCGCCGATCTGCGCTCGATTCGTCAGCTGCCACGAAGCGAGACTTTCACGGTTATCTGGGAATCGTCTCCCACAGCGAGGCCCACCACTCCTGGCTCAAGGGGCACAATCTCGCAGCCAAGGGCGAGGGTTTCCGCGGCAATAACGTCCCGGTGCTCTTCCAGGGTTGGCAGTGCTTCCTGATCGGCAGCAATAACCAGGTCTATGCGATCAGAGACGTCAAAGCCCGCGTTCTTGCGCTCTTGTTGAATCCAGCGGATGGAGTCCCTGGCTAATCCCTCTCGGACAAGCTCCGGCGTCACGGCTGTCTCCAGCAAGACAAACCCGCCTGAGCTAAGGAATGACACAGCGATATCGTCGCTCGGTGCGCTCAACTCCAGCTCGTATTCGCCGGGCAGCAATTCCTGTTCCCCCACCATCACCACACCATCAACCTCGCGCCAGTTGCCGGCTTTGGCTTCACGAATGATGTCTTGAACCTGTCCGCCCACGCGAGGACCGAGCGTTCTCGCGTTCGGGGAAAGCCTGCGACCGATACCGAATCGCTCGGCCTGAGTATTGTCAAAAGCCACCATCTCTACGCGTTTCACATTGAGTTCACTGGAGATGATGTCGACAAAGGATGCCAGTGCCCCCACCCCGGTGGTGACGACGGTGAGTGTGGGCAGCGGCAAGCGCACTCGCAGTCCGTGGGCTTTGCGCAGTGCAAGCGATGCCGAGGTCACTTCACGAACTGCGTCCATCGCAGAGACGAGGTCTGAGTCCTGGGGGAAGGCCTCGTGATCCGGCCAGTCGGTCAAGTGAACGCTCTCCCCGCCGGTGATACCCCGCCAGACTTCTTCTGTCACGAGCGGTGCGAGCGGCGCTGCCAACCGGGACAGTGTTTCGAGCACCGTGTAGAGGGTGTCGAGCGCGTCGTGATCTGAACCATCCCAGAAACGCTCCCGTGAGCGCCGGACATACCAGTTCGTCAAAATGTCGGTGAAGTCGCGAATCGCCTGTGCGGCCAGAGGACTGTCCAAGGCCTCGAAGTTCTCGGTGGTGGCCTCAATCACGTCGTGCAGCTTGGCGAGAATGTAGCGATCTAGGACATTCGGCGAATCTGTCCGCCACGTCGGCTCGTAGTCGCCGATGTAGAGGCTCAAGAAGTAATAGGTGCTCCAGAGTGGCAACAGGAACTGTCGCACACCCTCTCGGATGCCCTCCTCGGTGACCACCAGGTTGCCGCCCCTAATCACCGAACTCGACATCAAGAACCATCGCATGGCATCGGCGCCATCCCGCTCGAACACCTCGGAGACATCGGGGTAGTTGCGCAGACTCTTCGACATTTTCTGTCCGTCAGAGCCGAGAACAATGCCGTGGGAGATCACCTGGGAGAAAGCCGGCCGATCAAAGAGCGCGGTGGCAAGAACGTGCATCGTGTAGAACCAACCACGGGTCTGCCCGATGTACTCGACGATGAAATCAGCAGGGTTGTGCGAATCAAACCAGTCCTGGTTCTCGAAGGGGTAGTGCACCTGGGCAAAGGGCATCGAACCGGAGTCGAACCACACGTCCAGCACGTCGGGAATACGACGCATCATCGACTTCCCTGTGGGGTCATCGGGGTTCGGGCGCACGAGTTCATCGATGGCCGGGCGGTGCAGATCAGTGGGCCGAACCCCGAAGTCCCGCTCAAGCTCGTCCAGAGAGCCATAGACATCCAGTCGCGGATAGTCAGGGTTATCGCTCTTCCACACGGGAATGGGCGAGCCCCAGTACCTGTTTCTGGAAATTGACCAGTCCCTGGCATTAGAGAGCCACTTACCGAACTGGCCGTCCTTCACGTTGCCGGGGACCCAGGTGATGTCTTGGTTGAGCTCGACCATGCGGTCACGAATTTCGGTCACGCGCACAAACCAGCTGGAGACCGCTTTATAGATCAGCGGCGTGCGACAGCGCCAACAGTGCGGATAGGAGTGGTTGTAGGAGCGCTCGGTAAAAAGTCGGCCAGAATCCCGCAGCAACCTGGTCAATGGCTTGTTGGCATCAAATACCTGAAGCCCTGCCACATCGCTGACCTGGGGAAGGAACTTCCCAGCGTCATCCACAGAAATAATCACGGGGATACCGGCCGCCTGGCAGGTCAGTTGGTCGTCCTCGCCATAAGCGGGGGCTTGATGGACAATTCCGGTGCCCTCGCCGGTGGCGACATAGTCGGCGACGAGAATGCGCCAAGCATTTCCCATATCCCAGGCTTCGACATCGGCGTAGTAGTCAAAGACCCGCTCGTATTCGACCTCGGCAAGCTCTGAACCCTTCAGCGTCCGAGTTACAGCGGCAGTCGCACTAGCAACATCGTCATAGCCAAGCTCTTTGATGTAAGCGCCGAGAGTGTCACCGGCCATCAGGTAGCTGGCACCTTGCCGATCGGAATGAGGTCCCGCGGGAACGACGACGTAGTCGATATCTGGCCCCGCCGCCAGGGCGGCGTTGGTCGGCAGAGTCCAAGGGGTAGTGGTCCAGGCGAGAGCCAACACACCGGTGAGACCCAGCTCTCTGGCTCGATCTCCGATCAGAGGGAAAGTGACCGTGACCGATTGGTCTTGCCTCGACTTATAGACGTCATCGTCCATGCGCAGTTCGTGGTTGCTCAGTGGCGTCTGGTCTCTCCAGCAGTAGGGCAAAACGCGGTAGCCCTCATAGGCAAGGCCCTTGTCGTGGAGTTGCTTAAACGCCCAGACGACACTCTCCATGAAGGTGATGTCGAGGGTCTTGTAGTCGTTCTCAAAGTCCACCCAGCGCGCCTGACGAGTGACGTATTCTTCCCATTCCTTCGTGTAGCGGAGGACTGAATCTTTAGCGGCCTGGTTGAAGGCGGCGATTCCCATCGCTTCAATCTGGCTTTTATCCGTGATACCCAGTTGACGCTCGGCTTCGAGCTCGGCCGGGAGGCCGTGGGTGTCCCAGCCAAACCTGCGGTGAACCTGCTTGCCGCGCATGGTGTGGAACCGGGGGAATATGTCCTTGGCGTAGCCAGTGAGCAGGTGGCCGTAGTGCGGCAAACCATTGGCGAAGGGTGGTCCGTCATAGAACACCCACTCTTGGCAACCCGCGCGGTTGTCGATAGAGCGCTGGAAAGTGTCATGGGCAGCCCAATAGGCGAGCACTTCGTGCTCGAGGGCTGGAAAGGATGGGCTTGGCTCAACGCCGGAAGCGTCGCGGTGGCGGGGAACAGCCATGGGTTACTTCCTGACAATGGTGGTGGATGGACTTTCTGCGAGGACGCCCTGTGGCGCGGTACCACCCCGCTTGCTCGCATCGAAACACGAGCCACTCATTATCAGGCTGTGACGGGCCTACCCGACTGGCTCTATTAGGAACACAGGGTGTTCTGTTCTTCCAGTGGCTCACCGGTGATAGCCGGATCAACGCCTCTGGAACGAGTCTAGAGCAGGAGTGGCAACCTCGCAGGGTTCGCCTAAATGACAGTGTGGGCCCGGAGGTAGTGCTGAAGCTCCTGGCGAGCCACGCCAGCCTGCGCCCACTCGAGACAGGCTTGGACAATCGCCCCAGTTGTTGACCACACCAGATCTGGTGCGATGTCGGAGCCTCTGACCAACCGGGACAGGGCAATGATTCGTTTCCCTGCTTCGGCCAGCACGTCCTCACCAGTGTTCATGGCCTCCGCCTGACTGGCGATCAGGGGAACAGATTCTCTGCCCAAGGCATCAGTAACTAGCCGCAGGCTCTCAGCCAGGGACGCTCCGCTCGCAAGTGCTCGCTCGAGAGAATTCAGCGCGCGATCGACTTCCACCCACAACACGGCCGACTTGGTCGGGAAGTAATTGAAGAAGGTGGCCCTACTCACACCGGCGCGCGCTGCAATGTCATCAACAGTGGTTGCTTGGTAACCGTGTTCGAGGAAAAGTTCGGTTGCGGCTTCTTCGAGGGCTTCCCTCGACGAACTTCGGGGGCGTCCGCGTTGGTCTGAAGCCATGAGTCCCCTATAGTTGAAGTCTAGTATTTCTATACTCAGTCTAAATAATACCCCTAGTTAGGAAGGTGACCGTGGCCGCCACGACCCATGCCCCCATCACTCCGAAGCAGTCTCGCAAGGTGGCCATCGCCTCATTTGTCGGAACAGCGCTCGAGTCCTACGACCAGTACGTCTACGCGTGGCTCGCAGCCCTCTTCGCAGCCGCCCTCTTCTTTGAGCCCCTGGGCCCAGTCGGCGGAATCCTCGCATCCTTTGCGACCTACGCCGTCACCTTCTTTGTCCGCCCGCTCGGCGCAGTTATCTTCGGCCACATTGGCGATCGAATTGGGCGCCGGGGAACCCTGATCGCCACCATCATCTTGATGGGTGTTGCGACGGGACTCATTGGAACACTCCCCACATACGAACAGATGGGCTGGTTTGGCGCGATCGCGCTGATCGTGTTGCGTCTCGCCCAAGGCCTCTCACTCGGTGGCGAATGGGGTGGGGCGGTGGCACTGACCACCGAGCACGCCACCCCGAAGACCCGTCACTTCTATGCCTCACTGGTGCAGCTCGGCTCACCCGTTGGCTCAATCCTCAGCAACGCCATCTGGCTGGTGCTCTTCTTGACGCTCCCCTACGAGGAAATTCTCGCCTGGGCGTGGAGAATCCCTCTGCTGAGCGCGTTCCCGCTTCTTCTCATCGCGCTCTACCTCCGGTGGTCCATCGATGAGACTCCCGTCTTCAAGGACCTGGTCGCCAACAACCAGCTAGTGAAGTCGCCGTTCCTTCAGGTGATGAAGCACGCGCCCTTGGCGATGCTGATCGCCATCGGTGGCGCTCTGCTCGGTCACGGTTCCTACACACTGATGAACACCTACACGACCAACTATGGAGTCGAAATTCTGGGGTACTCGCCCATGGAATTCACCATGGCGCTGACGATTGGAAGCCTGCTCCAGCTGATCACGATTCCGGCTTTCGGAGCGCTTGCTAACCGCTTTGGTTCAGCTCGGGTAGTCGGGTGGGGTGCCCTTGGCACCCTGCTGGTGTCCTTCCCGCTCTACTGGATCATCCTCGATGCGACCTTCATCGTGTTGGTCATCATCATGGTGGTCGGTGGCATCTTGCCCACCGCCTCGTGGGCGGCACTGGGTGGAATGATGAGCGACTTGTTCGACGAGAAGGCTCGGTACACAGCGCTGGCCCTCTCTTACAACATTGGTGCCGCGATTGCTGCAACTCTGCCGTTCTTCTTGACCCTGATGCGCGTCGCCACCGACAACGCGTGGTGGCACCCAGGCATTGTGCTGGCGGGCCTCTCAGCCATAACTCTTCTGGCAGCGCTGGTGGCGCCCAGGATGAGTGTGACCAGCTACGAACCGCAGTACCAACGCGCCAAAGCGTAGAGCCCATTACAAACTCCGCAGGAGTCCCCTCCCCTGGGGGGAATTCCTGCGGAGTTTGTTTTGTACCATGGTGATAACACTCACACTCAGGCACCTTGGACACGGTGCCGCCAATAACGAAGAAGGTGGTCCCCATGACTGCAGGGATTCCCGATAAACCAGCCCTCGAAGGCCTGGAAGCACTCTGGGGAAAGTCGTGGGAAGAGCAAGGCACCTATCGCTTTGATCGTGAGCGGGCTCTTGGCCGCGGCAAAGACCACGTGTTCGCTATTGATACTCCCCCACCTACCGCTTCTGGCAGTCTCCACATCGGCCACGTCTTTAGCTATACCCACATGGATTTGCAGGCCCGTTATCAGCGCATGCGCGGCAAAGAGATTTTCTATCCGATGGGCTGGGACGACAACGGTCTTCCCACTGAGCGCCGGGTTCAGAACTACTACGGAGTCCGCTGTGACCCCTCTCTCCCCTACGACGACAAGCTCGTCCCGCCCCTCGATGCAGGAGCAACCAAGGACGGCTCAAAGCCGGGCGACCAAGTGCCGGTCAGTCGACGCAACTTCATTGAACTGTGCGAAAAACTCACCGTTGAGGACGAGCAGCAGTTCGAGGATCTCTGGCGAACTCTCGGCCTCAGCGTTGACTGGACCCTGACCTATCGCACCATTGACGACCACTCACAGCGCGTTGCGCAGAGAGCGTTCCTGGGCAACTTGGAGCGAGGCGAAGCGTACCGAGCTGACGCTCCAACGCTCTGGGACATCACCTTTAGAACCGCAGTGGCTCAAGCGGAGCTTGAAGACCGCGAACAGCCCTCGGCCTATCACAAGGTCCGATTCCACGGCACCGGCGACTCTGATGTAGTCATTGTCACGACAAGGCCGGAACTGATCCCGGCCTGTGTGGCTCTGGTCGCACACCCGGATGACGAGCGCTACAAGCCGCTCTTTGGCTCCAGCGTCCGCTCGCCTCTGTTTGATGTCGAGCTTCCGGTCCTGCCCCACCATTTGGCTCAGCAAGACAAGGGAACCGGCATCGCGATGGTCTGCACCTTTGGTGATGTGACCGACGTGATCTGGTGGCGTGAACTATCGCTCGAGACCAGGCCCATCATCGGCAAGGACGGTCGCATTCTGGCGGAGGACCCAGCATGGCTGACGGCGGAGACGGCTAAGG
>JBIILX010000113.1:0-3146 GCA_044338275.1 Pontimonas sp. | reverse complement strand
CAAACACCCAGGCACTAGTCGGGCAAGACAGCACCCCATTACTCGAAGCGAGTGAAATCTTGTTGCCACCTGAGGGCGACACTGGAATCACTGTCCCAACGCTAGAGACTCCCGCGCCAATTGTGGCAAGCCCTCCAGCCGGCACCTCAACCGCTAGTGGGTCAGAAATTCCCACATCGCCAGTTGCCGCTCCACTTGCCGCACCGAGCGCCCCGGAGTCTGCTCCTGTGGACGCAACATCGGGTGGTTCGGGCTACTACGACGATGATGACGATGACGACGATGACGACGACGATGACGACGACGACGACGACGACGACGATGACGATGACGATGACGACGATGACGATGACGACGATGACTAAAGCGCCCACCGGGTTCTTCACCCTTCAGGCTCTGACAGCTCTGAGCTCTGCAGCCATCATTGGTGTCGCAGGTTTCCTCGCTCAGCAATCGGCGCTGGAAGAAGAACAGCAGACCGCGCAGGAGGCTCAACAAGAAGCGCTAGTCGGCCAAGCCGTGGCGCTCAAGGTTGCAGAAATCACCGTGCAGCAGCAGGCCGAAGTCGATGCAGCTCTCGCCACTGTGGAGACCTTGCGACAGGAGTATGAAGCTGCATTGGACCGCGCACAGCGAGTGAGCGTCGCGGCAGCCCCGCCACCCGCAGCTTCCGCGACCGCACCGGCGTCGACGCCACCCAGTCCTTCCCCGAGTGCGCCCAAGCCGCAACCCGCGGCCCCGGCTGCTCCCGCTCCAGTTGACGGCAACTCGGGTGGTTCATGACCGCGCGCCCTGTCGCAGTAGCAGTCGATCCTGTTCTTGGCGGCATCCACGCGGCGATGACAAGCGATGGCGATACTCCGCCGGTCTACACCTCATCACTCTCCGTGATGGGAACCCGCGCTCACATAACTACGGTCGGCGGGCCCCCTGATCTGCCTCTGCGCATTGAGAAACTCCTCACGCAACTCAACCTTCTGTGGAGCAGATTCTTACCGAATTCTGAAATCAGCCAGCTCAACAATGCTCCCGGAGTTCCTCGCACAGTCTCCCCTGAGACACGTCGACTGCTGAGCGAGATGGCTCGAGGTTTTTCGCATTCCCAAGGGGCTTTTGACCCAACGCTTCTTCCCGCCCTCATCGCTGAGGGCTATGGGTCGTCGCTGGTGACTCCGAGGGCGACCACGAAGATTCCAGACGGAGCAGCCCTACGGGGCGTTTTCTCCGACATCCTGGTGGACGATCAAACTGTCACCCTGCCGCGAGGAACGACGCTGGACACGGGCGGGGTGGGCAAGGGCCTTGCCGCAGATATGGCTGCCGAACTAGCGAGATCAGAAGGTGCCCTCGGAGTGCTCGTCGAGGTTGGCGGCGATGTCCGTGTCAGTGGCATTTCCCCCCGATCTGACCGGTGGCGGCTAGGCCTCGAGCACCCGAGTGACCCAAGCGGGCGACTGGGCGTGGTCGAACTTGACAACCAGGGGCTCGCCACCTCCACAGTCACCAAACGCCGATTCACGGTGGGCAACCGAGCAACTCACCACATCATCGACCCGGGGACACTTCGAAGCGCTGAATCGGACACGGTCCAGGCCAGTGTAATTGCCGCGACAGCGGCTGAGGCTGAGATGTGGACCAAGGTTGCTTTCGTCCGAGGCTCAACCGCGCTGCTCTCAGAAGCCCGAAAACGAGGATTTCATGCGGCATGCCTCTTGAACTCCGGGGTGTGGACGACAAGCGCCCTGTGGCCGGCGACAGATGCTTGACTTCGAGGACCCTCAGGTCTGGTGGTTTCTGACTCGAGCAAGCGCCATGGTGGGGTGGGTGCTTCTGACGCTCACGGTCGTGTGGGGGGTGCTGCTCAAGACACGAATCCTCCGAGGATCAGACAACGCCGAGTGGCTGAAGGTAACCCACCGTTACATTTCTGGGCTCGCCCTCGCCATGATTGCCACTCACATGGTGACACTTCTCCTGGATGACTACATAAGCTTCGGTTGGGCTGATGTCCTCATCCCCTTCGCCACAACCTTCGAGCCGCTGGCCGTGGCCCTCGGAATCTTCGCATTCTGGTCAATTGTCCTGGTTCAGATCACCGCCTTGGGTTCCAAGTGGTTACCGGAAAAAGTATGGAAATCAATCCACTTTCTCAGTTACGCGGCAATCTTCCTCGTGGCTCTTCACTCGGGTCTCGTGGGAACCGATGTCGGAACGCCCTGGTACACAGTGGTTTCGCTAGTTCTCATCACCACCGCAACCCTCGCTGGGGTTGTAAGGATGGTTATTGCGGGGCGGGAGAGGCCCGCTCTGCGCCTCAACGACGCGCCGGCCACCCAATCAGCACCCGCCCTGCAGCAGGGGTTCATGGCGAAAGTCATCGATCGTGTGACGGTTAGCGAGGACATCGTCGCGCTCATGCTCAACCCTGTCGACCGCTCACCTCAGCTCGACTGGGATGCCGGGGCACACCTCACCCTTCAACTAGGAAATGGGCTGGAGCGCCAGTATTCGCTCGCGGGAGACCCTGCGGAACAAAACTCGCTTCGACTAGGCGTCCTCAACACACGCGGCGACGGCGGTGGAAGCTCCTGGATTCACGCCAACGTGCAGATTGGTTCAGAGGTTTTCTGCAGCCTTCCGCGTAACCACTTCCCATTGAAGCCAGCCAAGCGCTACCAATTTGTGGCCTCCGGCATTGGCATCACCCCCATTAGGTCCATGCTGTACTCCCTGCCAGCCAGTAGAGAGTGGTCTCTCCTTTACCTAGGCAGACGCCGCGATGACATGCTCTTCGCCGAGGAGTTGATCGAGGAATACGGAGATCGTGTGACAGTCTGGGCCACCACCGAGCGTGGTGGACGAGCGCAACTCAGTGAATTGCTTGATTCCCAGGCCGACGTATACGCGTGTGGGTCCAGCGAGTTGTTAGCGTCGCTCGAGGAGCTGGTTGCGCCTGAGCGATTGCATGTCGAGCGGTTCGAGCCGCTCACCCGAATCTCCGCTGGACACGGGGACACCTTCGAGGTCACTGCAGCCCGAAGTGGGAAGACAGTAAACGTCACACCAGATTTGAGCACGCTCGAGGCTCTGGAAGGGGCAGGCGTGATGCTCCTGGCATCGTGCCGTCGTGGAACCTGTGGGACCTG
>JBIILX010000072.1:0-7218 GCA_044338275.1 Pontimonas sp. | reverse complement strand
GCTAGGGTAGCGCGGCGAGTGCCTCGGGTGCTGGGAAAACCAGGGCAGGATGACGCAGCGCCAAAGAGAAGTCTTGGCCCACCGCTGGCAAGAAAGGAGCTGCAATGCGAGCGCGCACGCGCTCGCTGTGGCCCTCGAGTGAGAATTCCACCAGAGCGTCGTGGCCCGCATACGCAACGGTCTCAACCTTGGCCTTGATGCCCTGTTGTGACGGGACTAACCACTCAGGTCGCACCACAACGCGAACCTGGTCACCATCGCGCGGTTCGCCAACTTGTGACGTGGCAGCGACATCGCCCAAAGCGCAGAGGACATGGCCCGTGCAGCCCAAACGGTTCTGCCCTGGGCCACAAAAATCTTGGGCACCGCAGAACGAACAATTCAAAGCATCATCCCGCCACACACCAGAGAGCTCGACGGTGTCGCCCACGAAAGAGGCGACCCAGGGGGTCGCAGGTGATTCATAGACCTCAAGGGGTGTGCCGACCTGGACCATCCGTCCGCCGTCCATCACCGCGACAAAATCGGCGAGATCAAGTGCTTCTTCACGGTCGTGTGTCACCAAAATCGCCGTCGTCTCTTGATCACGCAAAATGCGAGCCACGTCCCTGGCAAGTGAGTGACGGAGCACACTATCCAGTGCGCCAAATGGCTCATCTAAGAGCAACACATCAGGCTTAGGAGCCAGGGCCCTCGCGAGTGCCACGCGCTGGGCCTGGCCTCCCGAGAGCTGGCCGGGCGAGCGATTAAGGAACCCCTCGAGGCCAACCAGGTGAGCGAGCTCTTCCACACGCTCGTTGCGCCGGCGGCCCTTCGGCAGGGCGAACCCAATGTTGTCGCCGACACTCAGGTGAGGGAACAGAGACGCTGCTTGGGGAACCCAGCCCACACCGCGCTGTTCTGGCGGAATCCGGTGGTTCTCGCTGGAGAGCTCCCTAGAACCGACAGTGATGGTTCCACCGTTCACGGATACCAAACCGGCAAGCGCCATCAACAAGCTGGTTTTGCCACAGCCCGAAGGGCCCAGGATTGCTACTAAGGAGCCTGAGGGGACCACCAGCGACACGTCACGTAGAGCCGGGCGCGTCCCATAGGAGAGGCTGACATTAGCCAGTGTGACTGTGGTCATAGCTCCTCCTTCGCGACGGATCCAACGCCGGAGAGAATCATCGCAGGTATTGCTGCGACCAAGACCAAGACCGCGGCGTAGGGCGCAGCCGCACCGAACTCAGCGGCAGCGGTCTTCGACCACAGCTCGGTGGCGAGGGTGTCAAAGCCCGTTGGGCGCAACAGCAACGTCGCCGGCAGCTCTTTCATGGTGGTGATCGCCACAAGCAACGCTCCAATTCCCAAACCGGGGAGTGCCAGGGGGACAGTCACCCGATACCAGGCCTGAAAGGGGCTAGCGCCGAGCGTTCGTGCAACATTCACCAGCTCCGGCGAGACGCTTTCAATACTCGATCGTGCGGTACCCAGCGCCTTTGGCATGAACAACACCGCATAGGCGAAGACCAGGACAACCAGCGTTTGATAGAGCCCTGGAAGCACTTGGAGGCTGAAGAACACCAGTGACAAGCCGACCACGATACCGGGCAAGGCGTTCGAGAGATACCCCATACTCTCCAGAGCCCCCACCCAGCGAGAGGAGTAACGAGCGGCCACAGCGGCAATGGGCAACGCCAGAAGCAATGCGAGCACAGCAGCGCCCAAAGAGACTGCCACTGTGTTGCCCGTCGCTGTGGCCAAACGGGCAACGTCCAGGGCAGCGAGGGTTTCGGCCTGCAACAATCGAACGCCGAGGCCCACCAGCGGGACAATGACGCCGATCACGATGGGCGTTGCGATAAGACTGACCACCAGGACCCGGAGAAGGGGCTGGACTGGCTCCAGGGCAAGGTGGGTGGCAATACTGCGGTCGACCTGTCCCCGGGCACTGCGCTCAGCACCGACAACAGCCAAGGCCATCACGACGAGCAGGAGGGCAAGAACAGCAGCCTGGCTTCGATCAAAGCTTGCCGCGTAAGCCTGCTGGATGCCCCAGGTCAGTGTTTGGAATCGGAGCATGGCCACAAGACCAAAATCGCTCAGCGTATAGAGAAACACGAGTAGAGCACCCGCAATTGCAGCCGGCCTGACCTGAGGCCACGTGACGCTCCAAAAAGCCGATACCGGACCCCGTCCCAGCGTGCGAGCAACCGCTTCACCGTCTGCGGATGTTCCGCGCAGCGCAGCGGCCACCGGCAGGATCACATAGGGCATCGTCACTGCGGTCAGTAGTGCGAAGCTCGGCCAGAAGCCGTTCAGGCCAGGCACCAACACCAGCCACCCATAGGAGGCCAAGTAAGAGGGCACCGCGAGTGGAAGGGCGGAGAGCAACAGCCACAGCCGTGTCGCACCAATACGAAGCCTGGAGATCAGTGCCGCGGTCACCGTTCCCAAAAACAGCGAGCTTGTGGTCACCGCCACACCCAAGGCAAGGGTGTTGAGGGCGAGCGGGCCCACACGTGGACCGGTCAAAATGCCCACCAGCGCCTCGCCGCTTATCCCAGACCCACGAACGACCAGATAGACCAGGGGAATGGACACGAGAGCAATTGCCGCCACCGAGGCAACAATGAGCCACCAGGGCGGCCTGGACTCCACTCGCCCGCTGGCACCAACGCCAGCAGAGTCGCCGCCTTCTGGCGACGACACCTCTACCGCAGCACTGTGGGACACAGCTGCCCTTCCGGGAAATGGACTAGAGAATCAGACCGTACTTCTGCAACAGCAACTGGGTCTCAGCCAACGTGCGCAAGTCCGAAAGGTCTAGGTTAGCCACTCGGAGGTCCGCAAGGGCTGGAACACCCTCGGGCCCGGGGATTCCTGGGACCAACGGATACTCGAAGGTTTCCTCCACAAAGTACTGCTGGGCACGATCCGAGACGAAGAACTCAACGAGGCGGAACGCATCGGCGTCGCCCTCCTGAGACACCACAACACCAGCACCCGTCACGTTGACAATCGAGGCAGGGTCACCCGCAGGGGTGAAGTGGAGCTTGGCGCGCATGTTCTCAGCACCACGCTCGGCAGCCAAGAGGTGCCAGTAGTAGTGGTTGATCAGGCCCAGGGGAACGATTCCATCGTTCACGGCCTCGAGGATTGCGCCGTTTTTTTCATAGATCTGCGGGTCGTTGATGACCAAACCAGAGACCCACTGATCCGCTGCGCTCTCACCGAGCAGAACGCGATAGGCAGTAACGAAGGATTGGAAGCTTGCGTTACCCGGTGCGAGGGCGACCTTGCCCGACCACTGAGGTCCAACAATGTCATCAACACTCTGAGGCAGGTCCTCTGGCGCAACGGTTTCGCTGTCATAGACGATGACGCGGGCGCGGCCGGTCACGCCGACCCACGATGAGTCTGTGGAGGAATAGTTCGCATCCACACGGTCGGTGATTTCGGAAGGAAGCGATACGAAGAGTCCTGCGTCGCTGAGAGCACCAAGCGCCCCTGCATCTTGGGACAGGAATACTCCAGCTGGGCTTTGATCGCCCTCTTCAAGCAGTTGTGCCGCAAGCTCCGAGCTTCCCGCGTAACGGATATCGACGGTAATGCCGGTTTCTTCGGTGAAGATGTCGATCAACGGCTGGATCAGGGTCTCTTCTCGGCCTGAATACAAGATGACGGAGTCATCAGCGGGACCACAGGCAGAGAGACCAAGGGACAGGGAAGCGACTGCGGCAAGTGCCAACGAACGCACGACGGCAGGCATTGTTCTCCTTTGCGAGACGAGGGTGCGTGTCCATTCAGCGCACCAGGGGGAAATAGAAGTTAGGTTAGCCTAACTTAACTTCGTTGACAAGTATCCGGCGCTATTTTTCTTGAGCCAGCCCAGCCAGCACCGCGGCCAGCTGATCGATGCCCCAGTCGAGGTCTTTCTTCGAGACGACAATGGGTGGCGCCAAACGAATCGTCGATCCGTGAGTGTCCTTGGCCAGCACTCCACGGGCCATCAGCGCCTCACACACCTCGCGGCCAGTAGCCAGCGCTGGATCGATATCGATTCCGGCCCACAGCCCGGCGCCCCGAACATCGAGGACGCCGTGGCCAATCAGCTCGCGGAGTCTGCGGTGAAGATGGAGGCCAAGCGCCTTGGAGCGCTTCTGCATGGTCCCGGTGGCCAGCAATCGCACGACCGCGAGGCCCACCGCCGCGGCCAGAGGATTCCCACCGAAGGTCGAACCGTGTTGCCCGGGAGCGAGGACACCCATCACCGATGTCTTCCCCACCACCGCGCTCACTGGAACGATACCGCCCCCTAGTGCTTTGCCGAGGATCACCATGTCCGGAACGACCCCTTCGTTCTGGCACTGCAGCGTCGCTCCGGTTCTTCCCAGGCCGGATTGAATCTCATCAAGAATCATCAGCACATTGCGGTCTTTGGTGAGCTGGCGAACACGAGCGAGATAACCCTCTGGCGGAACGATGATTCCTGCCTCGCCCTGAATGGGCTCCAGCAACACGGCAACAACGGAATCATCCATTGCCCGCTCGAGCGCATCGGCATCGCCGTAAGGAACAGAGACAAACCCGGGGGTGAAAGGGCCAAAGTCTTTCTTGGAAGCTTCATCCGAGGAAAAGCTCACGATCGAGATTGTTCGCCCATGGAAGTTGTTCTCTGCAACGATGATGGTGGCCTTGTTCGCCGGGAGACCTCGAACCCGATACCCCCAGGCCCTCGCAACCTTGATGGCGCTCTCGACGGCTTCGGCGCCGCTGTTCATGGGCAGCACCATCTCCATGCCCACCAGTTCGGCAAGCTCCTTGGCAAACGTCCCCAGAAGATTGTGGTGAAAAGCTCGCGAGGTCAGTGTCACCGACCCAAGTTGGCGCCTCGCTGCTCTCGTCAGTACAGGGTGGCCATGCCCAAAATTGACTGCCGAATAGGCGGCCAAGCAATCCAAATACTTCTTGCCTTCAACGTCTCTAACCCATGCGCCCTTGGCGCTTTTCGCCACAACCGGCAGTGGATGGTAGTTGTGAGTGAGAAACGAGTCCTCCAGCGCTAGCGCTTGGCGCGTTGCCCGGCCCGTCATGATCTCAACTCTAGGGTGCAGCACTTAACGCCGCCCCCGCCGAGGAGTAGCTCGGAGAGCTCCACTCCAATCGGGTTGTAGCCGCGATCGGCAAGATCAGCGGCGAAGGTAGTGGCCCGCTGGGCAATCACAACGTTGTGGCCATCGCTAAAGCTGTTAAGCCCCAACACCGCTGCATCCTCTTCGGTGGCAATGATGGCATCGGGGTAGCGCTCTCGGAGAATTCCGAGAGAGCGCTCATCGAAGGCGCTCGGCAAATAGGCAATCGTGGTCGAATCGACCACGGCCAAGGCTGTGTCGAGGTGGTAATAGCTCGGATTGATCAGCTGCAACGACACCACCTCGCGGCCATAGATATCAGCGATTTCCTTGTGGCTGCCGGTGTCACTGCGAAAACCGGACGCTGCCAAAATCGTGTCACCAACGAGGAGGAAGTCGCCCTCTCCCTCGTTCACCTCGACTGGCTCGACAACCTCAAAGCCTTGCGCCCGAAACCACTCCATATACGCGGGGCCCTCGGGGCCACGCTCCTGGTGGTGGAACTTTGCACCATAGGCGATTCCATCCAAGACAAAACCACCATTGGCGGCATAGACCATGTCGGGGAGGTCTGCCAGCGGATCAATGATGTCGACCTGGAATCCCAGATTCCGGTAGGTGTCATAGAGCACGGTCCACTGCGAGAGCGCGAGGTTCGTGTCTGTCGGGTTCTCCGGATACATCCACGGATTGATCCGATAGCTCACGGTGAAGTGTTCGGGGCGGCACATCAGGACATGCGGCGAGCCCGATGGTGCGTCGTTCAGGTTGGCGTCATCGAGGGTGCTTGTCGTTGTCATGCCCCTAGTCTCACACGCAACCTTCGCGCTTTTTCGGAATTCAAACGCAGGTATTGTGCGTTTTGAGGGACTATTTCGCAATAAATCCACCTAAACTCGTGCCATGGACGCAATAGACCACAAGATCATCGGAGAACTTCGACACAACGCGCGCGCCAACTACGGCGACATCGGCGGGATCGTCGGGCTTTCAGCCTCAGCGGTCAAGAGGCGAGTGGACAAACTTGTCGGCGATGGCACCATCCGTGGCTTCACCGTTCACGTCGATCCTGCCGTTGACGGGCTCGCGGTGGAGGCCTATGTCGAACTCTTCTGCCGGGGCACCGTCTCGCCCACCGATCTGCAGCGCATCCTCTCCACGGTTCCCGAGGTCATCGATGCGGGAACCGTAAGTGGCGATGCCGACGCCATAGTTCACATGAGAGCAAAAGACATTGGGGCTTTGGAGGACGCGCTCGAGCGCGTCCGCATTGCACCAAACGTGAACCACACCAAGAGCTCCATCGTGCTCTCGCGGCTCATTCACCGCCCCAGGGATTAGACGCGGAGCTCCAGAAAACTCGGGTCGGGCGCTCCAAAGCGGTGTGCTGTGATGGACACGGCCTGTTCCTTCACAAACGGCAGCATCTCCACACGTCCAGACTCAGTGACATCATCGCCATAGATGGCGACCTCGGGTGCTCCATCAAACGCCACCGCGAGCGCATCTGCCCGGCCGCCGAGAAGCCGGATGCGAGAGGGCAGCGCCCCAGTCGTTCGAGAAACAAATCCGCGCTCACTTTCGACCACGTAGTCGCCGAGGCGCCCAGAGCCCGCCGGGCTCTGGCGCATGAGGGCAACCAGTTCCGCCGGAAGCGCCTCGGATGCAGAAATGTTCATGGTCGCCCCGGCGCGAACACCGGCTGCGAACACGCGGACAATCTCCGCCGCAGGAACAAAACCAGAGGCTCTAACGGTCACAGATCTCGGGAGATACCTCAAAACATTGCGCTCAACGCCAAGCCCAGCAGGGTCGTGCGAGCGGCCATACGTGCTCTCCCACACCCGGCGATCATCGCCGAGGCTGCGAGTGAGGAATGCGCGCTCATCACTATCGGCCTCGGTGGCGGCGGAGATGAGGCGCGCGTAATAGTTCTCGGGGACTGGGAGTTCTTGGTCTGAAGGGATTTCCTGCTGTTGCCAATGACCCAGTGCGAAAAGATAACTGGGTCCGCCGGCCTTAGTGCCAGGACCAACGCTGGATTTCTTCCACCCGCCAAAGGGCTGGCGCTGAACAATTGCTCCAGTGATTCCCCGGTTGA
>JBIILX010000071.1:0-7232 GCA_044338275.1 Pontimonas sp. | reverse complement strand
TCCGGCTTGGGTGCTCAGGACGATGGGCCCCTCGGGGCTTGCCTTGATCCAGGTGATGTCGACGATCGAACCACCGGTTGCAACATAGCCCTTGCCCTGACTAACCAGACGCGTGGTGGGGATGTCTTCAATCACGTCAATGCCCACAAAGAGAACGATGACGTTCGTGGCAGCCAGCTGGTTTCCACTAGAGGCGGAATCAGCCGCACCGTTGGTCTGATAACGCACGAACTTGTTCTGCGTTCCATCCCACTCCCAGGTCGGGCTTGAGAAACCGCTGAAGCGGGTGTTCACGGAAGCCAGAGGGGTGCCCTCGAGCACAGCGGTGGACTCCGCCAGTGATGCTGCGTAGTCAAACATTTTGGGAGGGGCAACGAGGTCAAGGTGCTGCTCAATGAGTTCAGGTGCCTTCACCAGAACGTTGTGGGGCGCGACCTTGGCGCTCGTGCGGTAGAAAGTCGACGCGGTGTCAGGCTGCCCGTGGATGGCGTTATAAACGGGCGCAGCCTCCATCATCTGGATAAAGCGAACCTGGCCACCGGAGTAAGCGAAGACGCCTCCGAACGGACTGACAATTTCAGGGTCCATCGGACGAACCGAGCGGACCGGGCCAATTTCAGCCGGAAGCTTCGAGTGCCATACTGCGAGATAGCGGGTCATCCCGCCCTCGACAAGTTCTTCAAAAACAATGTCTGCCTCATCCAAGCCAACCTGAGGCCTTGCGGAGGGGTGGTTGTCGACCTTCGCCGAAAGCGCAGGTCGAGAAAGGCTGCCGGCTTCGATGGGTTCCCCCGTCAGAGCGGCCACGGTTGCGTCGCTGATTACGGCCTCACCGCCAGAAGATTCGGCACCGGTGGCGGCCTCGTCGGCGGCATCGGGTGAGTCTTGGCTGCAACCCGTCAACACGAGAGCTGCTACAGCCCCCAGGGCCAGGAGCGAACGAATGTGACGTGCCATGACTAACGACCTTCCCTACTTGTCTCTGTGGAAGTCTACGTGTTACGTCGATTGGGTATCGACATAGTCAGCTCCCAGTACCACGGTAACCCTTGCGCCTGAGTACGCGCCGGTTTGAACCACCTGGTCGGCAGTTATTCCCAACAGTTCAGCTATGCCCAGAGCGATACCGCGATCAGCTTCGTCCGCATAAGCGACCGTGCTCTGGGCGACGTCGGTGCTATCGGCGTTCGTGGCTGTGGGCTCGGGCCACCCCACGATCGTGAGCCGCTCGGCGGCCCTCGCGGCCATGCCCTGCTTGTCGGTGCCGTTCAAGATTGTCAAAGACAAACCACTGACGTCGATTTGACTGGGGTCAAGAACGGGGTTGTTGGGATCCGTAACTTCAGGCTCCAGTTCCACAGTCTCGGGGCCGTTCTCCTGCGCTGGCGCCTCGCCCTGCACCGCGGGAAGCTCCGAGGGGTCAAGTGCTAGATAGTCGTCGCTGCGATCCACAAACCACAGACCAGCGAGCACCAGCACGACGACGGACCCAAGCCCAATACCGATGGGGGCGAACATCGACAATGTCGACCGCTCGCGACGGTGGGTTCCCACATAGCGAGAATCAGCAGGAGCGACATCGTCGAAGCGGTCGGGTAAATATGTGTTTTTTCCTGGCCTAGCCAATCTGCGCCCCCCCTCCTTCTGGTCCTAGGCGTCGTGCGCTTTGGCGCATATGCTGCGCCTGTCTGCACTGGTGAACGAAAACCGCGTCATATTCCAGCGCGGCAGTTCCCTCGCACAGGGCGTACACCCGCTGATAATAACGAGCGAGAGTAAGGCCAAAGCGTTCCCTCACCGCAGATTCTTTATTTGGCACACTGCCCCACCAGGCCCGCTCAAACTCCAAAATCTCCCTGTCATCCTCAGACAGAGGCTCGGAGGGTGGGGTGGGTTTAGCCATAACGCCTTCATGATAGGCCGACACAGCCCCCACCGAGGTGGGGGCTTTAGGCTTGTCGCATTGTGACTTCCCCACGGCGCACCCTCCGGGCTTCTCTCGCTCTGGCGATTTCTCTGGCGCTAGTGGGGTGTCAACCCGGTTCTTACACGACCACCACGGAAGCCCCGGTAGATGCTGGCGCTCGCGCACCTCTGTCAGAGATTGACTGGCTTGTGGACCCCCGCGCCCACGTTGGCGCCAGCACTGCGCTTCTTCAGACCAGCGCGATTGAGCCCCTCGAGACCGGCCTGGAGCAAACTCTCCCGGTCACGGTGGAGTCTGATGAGCTCTCTGGCCAATTGAGTCTCACAATTAGCTCGACGGATCGTGTATTGGCTCTGGATATGTCAGGCTCCCTCGCTGCCACGGTCTGGGCGCTGGGCTTTGGCGATCGCCTCATTGGTCGGGATATTTCCACGACGTTCCCGGGCGTTGAAGACTTGCCGGTCGTAACCGGCAGTGGTCACGCTATTTCTCCTGAATCAGTGCTGGCGCTGCGGCCAGATCTCATCATCACCGATGGGACCATCGGCCCGATTGATGTCGTTCTGCAGCTTCGTGAAGCAGGAATCCCCGTGGTCTTTGTTCGGGTGACACCGGGCTTGTCGCAGCCAGCAGAGTTGGCTCGCTCGGTGGCAGAGATTTTTGGTGCGCCGGGTGCTGGTGAACTCTTGGCCACACAGGTCAGTGCCGACATTGCGACGGTCACCGACATCATCGCCACTCACGCTCCCCAAGCCCGCGAGGAGAAACTGCGCATGGTTTTTCTTTATCTGCGCGGTGCTAATGGCATCTATTACCTCTTCGGCGAGGAATCCGGAGCGGGCGAGCTCATTACCGCCCTCGGTGGTATTGATATCGCGACCGAAATTGGCTGGGTCGGGCTTCGGCCGATGACCGATGAAGCCCTCATCGCTGCCAATCCCGACCTGATTCTTGTGATGACCGGCGGACTCGACAGTGTGGGAGGGGCGGAAGAACTGATCGCCCTCAAACCAGCGCTCGGGCTGACCCCGGCCGGGGAAAACCTCCGCTTTGTCGACATGGCCGACTCTCAAGTGCTGAGCTTTGGCCCGCGGACAGCGTTAGTTATTGACGCCCTTGCTCGCGCGATCTACGCGCCCGAGCAGTAATCCACACAAGCCCACCGCCAAGAAGAGCCACGCCGAGAACGCCACCTGCAACAAACCAGGGGTTGAGGGGGCTCTGTGTGAAGCACGAGGGCGTCACCACCAGTCGGATGTCGACCGGGTCGAAGGGCTCCCCTGCCGGGTAGGTGCCAAAGGCCTCGGAACCCGATGCCGTGAGCGTCGCTACGGCATCAGTAATCATCCAGTCTCCGCTGGCGACATCGATGCTCTCATCGCCAGCTGACCATTCGAGAGTGACAAAGTCCACATCGTCTGCGCTGACACTCACCATGTCCATGGTGTCGCCGGTCACATCGAAGACCAACGTTGCCCTTCGGTGACCATCCAGCATCAGCGTGGGGTTCGCGAGTGACGTGCGAAGGATTCCGCCGTGGCCCTCAAAGAGTAGCTCTCCCTCAAATGCCACGCTGCCGCTCCTGCGATCTGGGGCAATGGTTCCTTCGCCGCCAGAAAAGCTAAACGCGGGAGTCTCGTAACTCACATCCTCCGAGGTGGTCCATTGCCCGAGCGCGATAGCGCCCGAGATGTAGGACCTAAAGGATTCTTTAAACCCCCAGGTGATCTCCGACTCCAGTACCTCGCACTCGCCCTCGGCTAGCAAGGCCCCCGGGGTGGACGACAGTGCCACAAGGGCAGCCACCGCGAGAGCAGCGAAGCTAGGCACCGGGAACACGAACCATCAGGCGGTGGGGGATACCGGCTTCCATGAACAGCTCGCCTCGGGCTTCGAAACCAAACTTCTCATAGAGGCCAGTGACGTAATCCTGGGCGTGGAGATAGAGGGGGTTCTCGCCAGCAATGTCGAGAGCCTTTGTCATCAGGCGCTCAGCTAACCCTTGGCCCCTGGCATCAGCGCGAACAACCATGCGGCCAAGACTCTGGGCAATCCCCTCATGGGTGTCGGCTGAGGCAGGAGAATCAACAATTCTCAGATAGCTAGTCATCCCGCGATCGTCACTGGCCCACAGGTGAATCGTTGAGGGGTCGCGGTCTGCCACGTCGAATTCTTCTTCGGTAATCTTCTGCTCCAGGAAGAAGACTTCGCTGCGCAGCACCGCCATCTCGAAGACATCGTCAGGTGTGAATTCGCTCCACGTTTTGACCACAATCGATTCGCCAGACATGTTCGGGAGTTTAATAGGCTGTGCTGGTAATTCGAGTGGATGAGGTGGAGAGATGGCCGACAAGATTGTGAAAGACGACGCGTCGTGGAAAGCGCAGCTTCCCCCTGAGCGCTACGCGATCCTGCGCCAAGCAGCCACCGAGCCGCCCTGGTCGGGCGAGCTCTTAGCCGAAAAGCGTCAGGGCACCTATCACTGCGCTGGGTGCGGAAGTGCACTGTTCGTCAGCGACACGAAGTTCGAGTCCGGTTCCGGATGGCCCTCCTTCTATGCAGCTATTGACGATGGGGTAATCGACCTGCACGAGGATCGAAGCCTCGGCACGATCCGCACGGAAGTTGTCTGTGCCGGATGTGGTGGCCATCTAGGCCACCTGTTCCCCGATGGTGTCGGGACACCCACCGGTCAGCGCTACTGCATGAACTCGCTGGCTCTGGAGTTTCAGCCCAAGCCCTAAACTCTCCGCCGGCCGAGCGTCACCATGAGGGCTCCGGCCAATGTGACGAGCGCGCCAATGATGGTGGACACAGTCAGGTGGGACGTTGACAGCGGGGCGAGGGCATCCAGAATGATGGCCCCGATAAGTTGGCCACTAATCAAACTCACGCCCAAGCCCAAGACCCCCACGATCCCCACCACAGTGACCTGCACCACGATAAACACAACGCCAATCAGGCCACCGGCCCAGAGCCACCACGTCCCAGGAATGTTCTCGGGAAGCCCGAGAACCGGAAGAGACACGATAAAGACCACCAGCACGGCGCCAGTGGCCGCCACAAAATTCACAAACGTGGCAACAATGGCAGACCCTGACGCGTCTTTGACGCGACCGTTGACGGCCTGCTGAAAGCCGGTACCCGCGCCAGCAAACAAAGGCAAGAGGAATAACCAGCCAACTTCGGGGATCGACTCGGGGGTAATCTCCAGAGCCACTACCGCGCCCACAAGAACGATGAGCGCGCCAAGGCCCCGTTGGGGTCTCAGGCGTTCACGCTTCACTCCAAACCAGCCGCGCGAGTCGATCAAGACTGCCCCCAGGCTTTGCCCAGTCACCACCGCAATGGAGAAGATCGCAACACCTAAAACACCAGCGCTGAGGCCTTGAGTGAGAATCAGAAATCCACCACCAGTGCCGCCAACCATCGCCCACCACGGCAAGCGCCCTGCGGAGACCTCCGCTGCGAGCGTCGTAAGACCCCGGCGCGCGCTGGGGTTCACGACAATAGCAACCGAGATGAGCACAAGCCCCATCGCAAGCGATACGAGAGCGGCAAGCGCACCATTACCAAGAGCCAGCCCCAGCTCACCGTTAATGCGCGACTGTAAGGCGACAAAAACGCCAGCGACAACACTCACTGCTACGGCAACCGCGGTGGGACCTCTGCCCACCGGTACATTCGCTTGGCCCACCAGGTAAGGCTAGCGGGGCCCTGGAATTATGCTTACCGGGTGAGCAACACTCGAATCCCCTTGTGGGACAACGCACGATTTCTTGCGATCACGCTGGTAGTGCTGGGCCATGCCCTCACGAAGACCACCGCGGCAACCGATAGCGCCTATGTGCTCTACACCGTGATTTATCTCTTTCATATCCCTCTCCGTATTTCTCTCCGGGTACTTTTCTTCCGCCGATGCTCCAATACTGAAGAGACTGCAGAGCGTTCTGGTTGACCTGCTGCTTCCCTACCTGATCTTCGAAACTGTGTGGTCGATTATTCAGAGCGTGAATGCTGGAGAGTTCTTGTTCAATCCGTTGCGAGCCTCATGGACCCTGTGGTTCCTGCTGTCGTTGGCCGCATGGCGGATTCTTCTGCCCTATATCGCCCTGATTCCTTTCCCTCTGGTGGTGACCACCGTAATTGCCGTGCTCTCTGGGTACTGGAGTGTTGATCAAACCCTTTCCCTGTCCAGAACACTGGCGTTCTTGCCCTTCTTCGTCCTCGGCTGGCGAGCTAGGAATTGGGGTGTTGGTGAGTGGTGGCTCTCACGTTCTCAGTCGACCACGACCTGGATCCGGGTGGGTGGGGCTGCGACAGTTGCGGCGATTGTCACAGCAGTGGCCGTCACCGTTGAGCGCCTTAGAGCAGTCGGATTCCGCAAGCTCCTCACCGCAGATATGAGCTATGTCGGTGCTGGTTTTGACCAGTGGTTTAGTGGGGCCGGACGGTTCGGTGTCTTTCTGATTGCAGCTCTCATGATTGCCGCCTTCGTAGTTCTTACCCCGAGGCGAAACACCTGGTTCACGGCCCTCGGCGGAGCGACCATGACCGTCTATCTCCTGCACAGCTTCGTGTTGGCACCACTGCGAGCGACCGAGATTCTCTCGGGCGCTGTTTCCTGGTGGCACCTAGTGCTGGTCGTGCTGGGGAGTATCGGCCTCACCATTGCTCTGGCACAGCCGCTTGTCACACGACTGTTCGCGCCACTGACCAGGCCAACGTGGGTTCTGCCCTCGACCAGGGCGACTCCGTCCTAGGTAGTCATCCTCAAGGCCCAGCAGTCAACACTAGCGGTTCGAGATTCCCGAGATCAAGATTTTCCCTAACCTTCCACTGGGATTCCCAAAACCACGCGTGCACCGTGTCAAGAGAGACCGTCGGCCTCGGACTCATTGCTCCATCCGCATCTACCATTTCGACCTAGCCCCCGGGCGTGCAGGCGGCGGTGTAGTCCAGTAAGGCAATCTGAGATTCGGCGATCACAGTTGGGAGGTCGGCCACACCCGAGATGCTCGGGTTCGCAACAGTTTCGAGCACCACATCAATCTGAGCGCTCAAGTCGCTGTGGGCTAGCGCCAGGGTCTCGTCCTGTGGAGTAAGGGCTGTGAACTCATCAGAAAGCTCGGTGAGGCGCTCTGTGTAAGTATCGGCCGCCAAAGGATTGACCAGAGCTAGGCGCAGGACTTCTTCCATGTCGCTCAAAATGCGAGCCGATTCTGTGCAGACCTGCAGCGAGGAAATCGAATCAGACAGTGGATTGCTCACACAACCGGTCAGGCCCAAGGAGGCAATGGCAATG
>JBIILX010000082.1:0-5487 GCA_044338275.1 Pontimonas sp. | reverse complement strand
CGTCCTTGACCGTGGCGACGATGATGTCACCGAGGCCGGCGTAGCGACGTCCTGATCCACCGAGAACACGGATAGCCAATAGTTCCTTGGCGCCGGTGTTGTCGGCCACTTTTAGACGGGACTCTTGCTGAATCATGGGTTACTTCGCCTTCTCAACGATTTCGACTAGACGCCAACGCTTGGTTGCAGAGAGCGGACGGGTCTCGGTGATAACCACCAAGTCGCCAATACCTGCGGTGTTCAGCTCATCGTGAGCCTTGATCTTGGAGGATCGGCGCACAACCTTGCCATAGAGGGGGTGCTTCACGCGGTCTTCCACCTCGACGACGATGGTCTTGTCCATCTTGTCGCTGGTGACATAACCACGGCGGACCTTGCGGTAACCACGGGCATCCTTGTCGCGAACGTCGCGCGCTGCGGACTCGTGGCCCTTCTTCACATCGGTGGCCATTATGCACTCTCCTCAGTAGCTTCAGGCTCGGAGCTTTCGCTCTTCTTTGCAGACTTCTTGGCTGGCTTCTCGATGGGAGCCGGTGCCGCCCGAATGCCGAGCTCGCGTTCACGAATCACGGTGTAAAGACGAGCAATGTCGCGCTTCACGGCGCGAACGCGACCGTGGTTGTCCAGCTGACCGGTGGCCGACTGGAAACGCAGGTTGAAGAGCTCTTCCTTAGAGCGGCGAAGCTCGTCCAAGAGACGCTCATCCTCGTAAGTGTCGAGATCAGCAGGTGTAAGTTCTTTCGTTCCCACAGCCATTACATGCCCTCCTCGCGCTTGATGATGCGTGCCTTCACCGGAAGCTTGTGAATCGCACGAGTCATGGCTTCGCGGGCGAGTTCTTCACTCACACCGGCGACCTCAAAGAGGACGCGTCCTGGCTTGACGTTGGCAATCCACCACTCCGGCGAACCTTTACCACTACCCATGCGGGTTTCCGCGGGCTTCTTGGTCAAGGGGCGGTCGGGGTAGATGTTGATCCACACCTTTCCACCACGCTTGATGTGACGAGTCATCGCGATACGCGCTGCCTCAATCTGGCGGTTGGTGACGTAAGCGCTGGTGGTGGCCTGAATACCAAACTCACCAAAAGCAACCGTGGTACCACCGGTGGCGTGACCGCCACGCTTGGGGTGGTGCTGCTTACGGAACTTAACCTTGCGAGGAATCAACATGCTTACTCAGCTCCCCCTGCAGCAACGGGCGCTGCGTCAGCGGCTGCAACCGCAGCCGGTCCACGGCGAGGCCCACCAGCAGGGCGGTCTGGCCGCTGTGAGCGGGCGTTAGCCTGCTCGCGAGCCAGTTCCTTGTTGGTGATGTCGCCCTTGTAAATCCAGACCTTGACGCCAATGCGACCAAAAGTCGTGCGAGCCTCGTAGAAGCCGTAGTCGATGTTCGCGCGCAGAGTGTGGAGTGGAACCCGACCCTCGCGGTAGAACTCGGAACGGCTCATTTCAGCGCCACCAAGACGGCCGGACACCTGGATACGAATACCTTTGGCGCCAGCGCGCTGTGCGCCCTGGAGACCCTTGCGCATTGCGCGACGGAATGCCACACGAGCGCTGAGCTGCTCAGCAATACCCTGGGCAACCAGCTGGGCTTCGTTCTCGGGGTTCTTAACCTCGAGAATGTTCAGCTGGATCTGCTTCTTGGTCATGTCCTCGAGGTCAGCGCGGATGCGCTCAGCCTCGGCGCCACGACGGCCGATAACGATTCCGGGGCGAGCCGAGTGGATGTCCACGCGGACGCGGTCCCGGGTGCGCTCAATCTCGATGCGTGCGATGCCGGCCCGGTCGAGTTCCTTCTGGAGGAACTTGCGGATGAGCACGTCTTCAGCAACGAAGTCTGCGTAACGCTGACCCTTTTTGGTCGAGTCAGAGAACCAGCGCGACACGTGGTCGGTGGTGATTCCCAGACGGAAACCGTACGGATGAACTTTCTGACCCATAGTTACTTGCCAGCCTTCTGTGATGAGCGGCCCGGGTTCACCGAAGCCTCGTCGGGCGTTGCCAGCACAACAGTGATGTGGCTGGTGCGCTTGTTGATACGGAATGCCCGACCCTGAGCACGCGGCCTAAACCGCTTCAGGGTGATGCCCTCATCAACAAAGGCGCGAGCAACGAACAGGTCCTGGTCGTCCAGGAAAATGCCGTCCTTGTCAGCGGTGACCCGTGCGTTGGCCATTGCGGAGGCAACAACCTTGGCGATGGGCTCACTGGCCGACTGGGGGGCAAACTTGAGAACTGCAAGAGCCTCCTGGGCCTGCTTGCCACGGATCAAGTCGACGACACGACGAGCCTTCTGTGGGGTAACGCGGATGTTGCGCACCCGTGCGATGGATTCAACCATGTGACTACCTCCTCATCACCGCGCTTAGCGGCGACGGCCTTTCTTGTCGTCCTTTTCGTGACCACGGAAAGTGCGGGTGGGGGCAAACTCGCCGAGCTTGTGGCCCACCATGGTTTCCGTCACGAACACGGGGATGTGTTTGCGGCCATCGTGGACTGCGATGGTGTGACCGAGCATTGCCGGCACAATCATCGAGCGACGCGACCAGGTCTTGATCACGTTCTTGGTGTTGGCTTCGTTCTGACGAAACACCTTCTGGAGGAGGTGGTCATCAACGAAGGGTCCCTTTTTAAGGCTACGAGGCATGTCTTACTCTCCTACTAACGCTTCTTGCCGACGGTGCGACGGCGAACGATTTGCTTGTTGCTGGCCTTCTTGGGGGAGCGGGTGCGCCCCTCAGACTGACCCCAAGGGCTCACGGGGTGACGACCACCAGAGGTCTTACCCTCACCACCACCGTGGGGGTGGTCAACAGGGTTCATGGCAACACCGCGGACGGTCGGGCGAACACCCTTCCAGCGCATGCGGCCAGCCTTACCCCAGTTGATGTTGGACTGCTCGGCGTTACCGACCTCACCAATGGTGGCGCGGCAGCGAGCGTCAACGTTGCGGATTTCACCGGAGGGCAAACGCAGCTGAGCGTTGGGGCCATCCTTGGCAACCAAACGAACTGAAGCACCAGCGGAGCGAGCCATCTTGGCACCGCCACCGGGACGCAATTCGATCGCGTGGATAACGGTACCCACGGGGATGTTGCGCAACGGCAGGTTGTTGCCGGGCTTGATGTCAGCGTTAGGGCCAGACTCCACAATGTCGCCCTGGCGAAGCTTGTTGGGGGCAATGATGTAGCGCTTGGTGCCATCGATGAAGTGCAACAGCGCGATGCGCGCGGTGCGGTTGGGGTCGTACTCAATGTGAGCGACCTTGGCGTTCACGCCATCCTTGTCATCACGACGGAAGTCGATCACGCGGTACTGGCGCTTGTGGCCACCACCGATGTGACGGGTCGTGATGCGACCGCTGCTGTTACGACCACCAGTCTTTGGCAGAGGCTTGAGCAACGACTTCTCGGGCGTGCTGCGGGTGATTTCCTGGAAATCAGCAACAGAAGAGCCACGGCGACCAGGGGTCGTCGGCTTGTATTTGCGAATAGCCATGTTCTTCCTACCTATCCCACAGCCGTGAAGATGTCGATGGAGCCAGAGGCGAGAGAGACAATGGCACGCTTGGTGTCCTTGCGCTTTCCAGCCCCAAACTTGGTGCGGCGAGTTTTACCGGTCTTGTTCAAGGTGTTGACCGAGGAAACCTTCACATTGAAGATCTTCTCGATGGCCAGCTTGATCTCGGTCTTCGTCGCGCGGGGGTCAACCTCGAAGGTGTACTTGCCCTGGTCAATCAGGGTGTAGCTCTTCTCGCTGACAATCGGGCGAACAATGACATCACGAGGATCTTTGTTCCAAGCAATCGCGTGAATACTCATTATTTGCCTCCCTTGGCCGTGTCAGCTTTCGCTGCCACGAAGGTCTCAAATGCCTCAGCGGTGAAGATGATGTCGTCACTGTTGAGAACGTCATAGGCGTTGAGCTGGTCGGGGTGCACAGCGTGGATGCCAGGAAGATTGCGAACGCTCTTCTGACCGTTCACATCGTCACGACCAACAACGATCAACACGTTGCGACCAGGTGCAGTCAGCGCAATGAGAGCAGACGCAATCTTGGTCGAAGGAGCCTTGTCAGTGCCAAGGCCCTTGACCACGTGAATGCGGTCAGCGCGTGCGCGGTCAGACAGTGCGCTCAGGAGAGCCTTCTGCACCATCTTCTTGGGGGTGCGCTGCGAGTAATCGCGAGGCACTGGACCGTGGACAATTCCACCACCGCGGTGCTGAGGGGCACGAATCGAACCCTGACGGGCGCGACCGGTTCCCTTCTGCTTGAACGGCTTACGACCAGCACCAGAAACTTCACCGCGGCCCTTGACCTTGTGAGTTCCCTGGCGAGCTGCTGCAAGCTGGGCAACAACCACCTGGTGCATCAGGGGCACGTTGGTGACAACGTCAAAGACGTTAGCGGGCAACTCGACGGAACCGGACTTCTTGCCGGATGCGTCGAGGACGTCAACAGATGCAGCCATGGTTAGGGGGCCTTCCTGGCGTTACGAACAAAGACCAAACGACCCTTGGCGCCGGGGACGGCGCCCTTGATCAGAAGCAAGCCGCGCTCAGCGTCCACAGCGTGAACAGCGAGGTTCATCACAGTCACGCGCTCGCCACCCATGCGACCAGCCATACGCATGCCCTTGAAGACACGAGACGGGGTCGACGAGGCGCCGATGGAGCCTGGCTTGCGGTGGTTACGGTGCGAACCGTGTGAAGCGGAAACACCCTTAAAGTTGTGGCGCTTCATCACACCGGCGAAACCTTTACCCTTGCTGGTGCCCATGACATCAACAAGCGCGCCTGCTTCGAATACCGTGGCGTTGATTTCCTGGCCCACTTCGTAGGCGGAAGCATCGCTGGTGCGAATCTCGGTCACGTGGCGGCGAGGAGTGACGCCAGCCTTCTCAAAGTGGCCCTTCAGAGGGTTCGTCACCTTGCGAGGATCGATCTGACCGCTGGCGATTTGGACGGCCTCATAGCCGTCCTTCTCCATCGTGCGGATCTGGGTCACGACGTTGGGGGCAACCTGAACCACGGTCACAGGGATGAAGCGATTGTTCGCATCCCAGACCTGGGTCATACCGAGCTTGATGCCCAGTACACCTTTAGTTGTAGTCACAGTCGACATGGTCTATTTCCTTAAAGCTTGATTTCGATGTTGACGTCAGCGGGCAAGTCCAAACGCATCAAGGAGTCCACCGCTTTGGGGGTGGGGTCAATGATGTCGATGAGACGCTTGTGGGTGCGCTTCTCGAAGTGCTCGCGCGAGTCCTTGTACTTGTGCGGTGAGCGGATCACAGCAACCACGTCCTTATCCGTAGGAAGAGGAACGGGACCCACAACAGTGGCTCCGGCACGGGTAACCGTGTCAACAATCTTTCGGGCTGAAACATCGAGACCTGCGTGGTCATACGACTTCAGTCGAATGCGGATTTTTTGTCCCGCCATGATTTTCTCTTTCTCTCACTCGCACAGAACCCTCGCCC
>JBIILX010000069.1:0-7317 GCA_044338275.1 Pontimonas sp. | reverse complement strand
CCGCAACCCCGGTAGTCGTCGCCGAAATTCCTGATTCTCCGAAGAAGCCAGAGCCCAAACCCAGTTGGGGTCGCCGACTTCTGAGCTGGGGCACGGTCATCGCCACCCCGTTGCTCTTTATCGGTGTTTCTCTCCCGGTTAACCTCTTTTATGCGACCAGCGATTTCACCCCCGCGGTCGCTGGCGGCGCAGCACCGGGCGAACCGGGCAGTGGGTCTCAATCCTTCACCGTTGCTTCGAGTGAGTCATCCGAGGGGGGCGTGCAGCGCGAGTCTTGGAGTGTCACCTCGTATGCCGAGGTCCTGCGCGCCAGATACGGAAGTAGAAACTTCTCCTATTCGACCAGTGGAACCGGAAATATCCGGTGGCCTTTTCCCACTGCCGTGCCGATCAGCTCCGGCTTTGGTGACCGCGTCGCGCCCTGTCGTTACTGCTCTAGTAACCACCGCGGCGTGGACTTCACCCCGGGTAATGGCTCACCGATTTTTGCCATCGCCAATGGCGTGGTCACCGCGGCTGAATTCGGTGGCGGGTATGGACAATACGTCTACATAGAGCACGACATCAACGGCCAGGAGATTCTCTCCGTCTATGCCCACATGCAGAGAGACAGCAGTCCGCTCCGGGTTGGTGAAGTCATACAAGTCGGCGATTTCATAGGCCTTGTGGGAAATACCGGAACGTCAACCGGCGCCCACCTCCATTTCGAAATTCGGATCAACGATGAATACGTTGACCCTTTTGCGTGGCTGAAGGGAAATGCGTTCTAGCTCGGCCTCTTTATTCGCGGCCATTGCCTAGCAACTGGCCAGTGGGAATTCCCTCACTGCACCAGCGTGCGCCGGGGCTTTCGCGACTAGCAATCCGTTTGCTCGCCACGCAGGCGAGGTGCTAATCTCGGGGCTTGGTCCCGCGCAGGTGGGTCAGCCCCGATAGCTCAGTGGTAGAGCACTTCCATGGTAAGGAAGGGGTCGTCAGTTCAATCCTGACTCGGGGCCCGGGTGGCAATCACCCAACGCGGCGGGGTAGCTCAGCTGGTCAGAGCGCACGGCTCATAATCGTGAGGTCGCGGGTTCGAGCCCCGCCCCCGCTACTGCGATTTGGTGAATGGCTTGGTACGAGTAGGGGGCACCTTCGAGCGGTGCAATTTATTTGGTTTCGGGGTGGCGGATCAGGATTAGCTGGTTATTTCCTATTGGCTCGCAGATTCCGGATTCCCTTGGCCGGACCAGCGACACAAAATCTACTCTGAAGTCCAAATTGCTGAAAAAGTCCATATAGCGAATCATGTCGTCATGGAACACGTCTTCGATAATGTACCGTCCATTCGGTGCAAGGCGGTCTACAGAACCGAGGAACAGCGTTTTCCCGGCTTCAAAAGCGTGCAGACCATCGTCAATCATCAAGTCAAAACCGGATCGGCCAACCTTCTTCCACATCTCTTCAACGCTTTCGGAGATGCGCTGGTCTAGTGCATAGGTTTGAATCCGGTCTTCCTCGAATAGCACTGATTCATCGATGTCGGCTCCAATGATTTTGGCGTTGGGGAAGTAGTCGCGCCATACTCGCAGGGAGGCTCCAGGAATCCCTCCTAAACCCATATTTGAACGGATACTCAAGTTGTTCGTCCCGATTCCACATTCGAAGACAAGCTTTACGTGCTGTCGCGTCGGCTCAAACAGTAGCGACAGAAAATCGGTGTAGGTATGGTGCTTCCACGCGAAGCGCTGCGTGCTGAGTGAATTTCCACCTTTGTCAGAGCCGTGTTTGTCGCACAAGGAATCTAGGAGGGAATCTCGAGCACGGAGGTAATTCACAATGATTTGCGCTTCCTGTCTGGCGCGCAACTCCCGGAGCAGGCGTTCCTCTCGAAGGCGAATACTCCGGAATCTCCATCTCTCATAGAAAAGGGCAGGTCTGCTTGCGCCGATTGCGCTACCAGACCTCTTCAGCGACGACATAACCAGCAGATTGTATCGCAGACTTGGCTTGCTGGCTAAAGGCAACGCCACGGGGGAGTGCTCGTGATGCATCGCCGTGGAGAGATACGTCAAGGATCCGCCACCGTAAATCATTGCTACCGAGAAACTAGTAGGGCTGGTTGCAAGCTGTGACCCGTCATTCGCAAGTCGCTGTTTCCCCGCATCGCTTGTTCCACGCAGGTAGCGGCTGCACCAAGGCGGACCATCACGTACTCAGCGATGGCCGTTTCTCCGGGATTTCCGAAGATGAGAAGTGCGACGCCTTTTTTGACGGTTCGCATACTGTCGAGCCGGCGTTGCGACGCCCCACCAACGCGACCAGCTTGCTAGCCCACGATGGGTGCAGCTTTCCAGCAATTCTGGTTCCAGCTCAGTGACCCTGAGGATTGCAAATCGGCCGTTGGCTCAGCTAGCGGCTTTGCGCTGGGAAGCGCCGGTGATGGTTTCGTCGTCTGCTGGTGGTCAGAAACACCGACACGCCGTAACCACTACATATTGGGTAATGACAGGAGTGTCATTGCCGGTATATAGTGGTGGTCCGGGACTCAACCGGTAGAAGACGCTAAGGAGGCAGCCATGAACGAAGATAACGTTGGAGGCTACGCAGTTCCCGTAGATCCTATGGATCTGCTGCAGTGTGACAGCTGCCAGTAGCCCTATGAGCTTGTAAAGACCCCTGACCACCACTGACGGTGGGCGGGGGTTTTTCATTGGCCGAGCAATCCTAGGAAGGGCACACCGTGCGAATAGCACCACCCAGGCGCCAAGGTCTGGCCTCCGAAGCTGAGGTTCTGGACCGCGTCAATCGCGTGCTGGGTCCGGTTGAGGTTGCAGAGGACCTGACGGCCTCGCCGCTCGTCGCTCGGGTGCTTCGAGTCAAGACCCGCTCCGAGGAGCACTCGATTGTGAAGTGGTATTCCGCGGTGGCGGACTATCAACGCGAGCTCGACGCGCTGACTTCCTACACGCCATCGCTGGGGTCTGATGCGCCGAAACTCATTGACCACGATGACGCTTTTCAGATGTTGCTCCAGAGCGAAGTCCCGGGCGACCGCGCGACCACTCTGGGCCAGGACTGGGACCCCCTCATTCACTACCGCGCGGGCGTTCTGATTAGACGCTTGCATGAATCAGCGCAACCCGTTCGATCTGATCAGTTCGCTAGGCAGTGTGCTGCTAGATTTGAAGATGCAGCGGGCACCCTCGGTGGTGTAGTCGAATCCCACCTTCTCTCCGAGGCTCGGTTGCTCATTGCTCAGGCCATGGACCTGGAAACTATGGTGTTGGTGCCAACACACCGGGTGAATCACCCCAAGAACTGGCTTGTCGATCCAGGCGGACATGTCCGCTTGATCGACTTTGCCCAGAGTGAATATGACCCCTGGGTTGTTGATGTTTTTCTGCTCGAACAGGATTACTGGAGAAGTGACCCCAATCTGAGGGTCGCGTTCTTGAGCGGTTACGACCGAGAAATCAGCCAGAAGGACGACACGATGCTCCGGGCCCACCACGCTGTGATGGCGGTTCGAGCTCTCCAAGCAGCCGGGGGATCACACGTCACCAAGGCCGAGAAGATGCGGGCGCGGGACATGTTTGATCGGTTGCTGGGAGCCACGCTGTTCTAAGCAGCCAAGGGCGCCCGGAATAGACTGAAGGTATGAGCGTCAACCCCAACCTGGTCGATTTAGTTTTTGAGCCGACTGCCAGCTACGTGGTGGGGCGCGAGAAAGTTCGCGAGTTCGCCAAGGCTGTGTTTGCTGGCGACCCCGTGCACCACGAAGTTGCGGCAGCACAGAGCCGCGGCTTTTCAGACCTTGTTGCACCCACCACGTTTCCCGTGGTGATTCAGGACATGACCTTGCACCAACTGCTCGCTCACCCAGAGGCCGGAATCGATTTTCCCCGGGTTGTTCATGGCGACCAAAGATTTGACTACTCGCGCCCGCTCGTTGCAGGAGATGAAGTCGTTGCTCAGCTGAGGGTTACCAAGGTTCACAGCCTCGGTGGACACACCATGGTCACCTCGGAAACCGAGGTGACCACCCTTGATGGGGAACACGTGGTGACAGCCACGTCGACTCTGGTGATTCGGGGGGATGAGTCGTGAGCGGGCGTTTAGCCTCACTGGCCGAGGGCGATCACATTGTCACCCAGACTTTCGCTCTCGATCGTGAGTCGCTGGTGCGCTACGCGGGGGCTTCAGGGGACTTAAACCCCATCCACTACCGCGACGATGTTGCCCAGAGCGTGGGGCTCGAAGGCGTTCTCGCCCACGGGATGCTCACCATGGGGCTTGGGATTGGTCCGCTGGCTGAGTGGTTGGAGGGCACGGGCCACATCACCAGTTACCAGGTTCGTTTCACGAAGCCTGTGTATGTTCCAAGCAGCGGAGCCGTCGAGGTCACCGTCGAGGCCTCCGTGTCCAAGCGTGATGTTCCAGAGGCTGGTCAGGTGACCGTGGCGCTCAGCGTCACCCTCGCTGACGGGGTCACGGTTCTGGGCAAGGCGTTTGCGGTGGTGTCACCGGCGTGACCAGCTTTGCTGAGCTGACCACGATTCGCGTGGGCGGGGTCATTGAGAACTATCACCCCTTCACCACGACGAAGGCCCTTGTTGCTGGCGCCCAGAAGATATGGACCACTAGCGATGACTGGATGGCGTTGGGGTCTGGCTCAAACCTTGTTGTCGGGGATCGCGCCTACTCCGGCGATGTTCTCCACATCCAGACTCGCGGGGTCACGGTCAAAAAGGCGACGGGCAAGAAAGTAGAAATTCACGCTGAGGCGGGCGAAGACTGGGACAACTTTGTTGCCCACACTCTCGCCCAGGGCGTTCGAGGCCTCGAAGCCCTCAGCGGCATTCCTGGCACCGTTGGCGCCAGCGTCATCCAGAACATCGGCGCCTATGGCAGCGATGTCTCAGAAACGATTGTGTCTATCGATTTTCTGGAGCACCCCAGTGGCACAAGACGAACCGTTATGGCTGACGAGTTGGAGCTTGGGCTTCGCACGAGTGCCCTGAAGACCGGCGATCTTCGAGGAATTGTTCTCGGGGTGACCTTCTCGCTCGAGCCTGTTGATTCCGCCAGAGAAAGCTCGCCTCTGGCTTCTGAACAATTAGCCACGGCACTGGGCTTGTCACTCGGGGACCGAGCGCCCATCGATGTGGTGCGCGAGACGGTGCTGCGGGTTAGAGCATCCAAGGGAATGGTGCTCTCTCCCGATGACCCTGATTCGGTCAGTTCAGGATCGTTCTTCCTGAACCCCATCGTGCCTGAGCGGGTTGCGGTGTCGTTTTCACCAGAAGCCCCGCGGTGGTTGATAGAACCAGAGCCTGAGTCGGTTGTGATCCCACTGGATGGTTCGGATAGCCCGCCACCTCCTGCGATGACCGAGCGGGACGTCATGGTGAAGCTCAGTGCGGCCTGGCTGATCGAGTACTCAGGCCTTCACAAAGGCTTTTCTTTGCCGGGCTCCGCGGCCGCGTTGTCGAGTAAGCATGCTCTCGCCATCGTGAACACGGGTGGAGCCACGGGCGAAAATGTTGCCGAGCTCGCGCGATACATCGTCACCACAGTCGGGAATGCCACCGGCATTTACTTGGTCCCTGAGCCCACCATCGTGGGGCTCGAGATTTAGCGCTGGAAGAACTTCTGAAGCCTGGTGATTCCCTCTGCCAGATCAGCATCGCCTAGGGCGTAGCTAAAGCGGAGATAGCCGCTGGGGCCAAAAGCCTCTCCGGGAACTACCGCGACTTCGCATTCCTCCAAAATAAGGTCGGCAAGCTCGAGTGATGTGTGTGCTGTGCGACCCGCCCACTCTCGGCCAAGTAAGCCACTGACATCCGGGTACACATAAAAAGCGCCTGAGGGCTCAGGGCAGTGGATTCCCTCGATGGCGTTGAGGCCATCGACGATAACGCGACGTCTCTTATTGAAGGCGTCGCGCATGGTCTTTGCGGGGGTCTGATCCCCAGTGAGCGCTGCCAGCGCGGCGAGCTGAGAAATGTTGGAGACATTGCTGGAAAGATGCGACTGCAGATTGGCGGCGGCGCTCATCGCGGGTTGCGGACCCACCATCCACCCCAAACGCCATCCGGTCATCGCATAGGTCTTCGCAACTCCGTTCACCAAAATGCACCGGTCGGCCAAGGCCGGCGCTGCTTCGATGATGGACACCGCATGGTCAACGCCCTCGTCATAGACGAGGTTCTGATAAATCTCATCGGCGATGACCCACAGCCCGTGCTCCGCCGCCCACTCGCCGATGGCCTGTGTCTCTTCAAAGTTCATCACCGCACCGGTGGGGTTGGACGGTGAGACAAAAAGCAGGGCCTTGGTCTTGGGGGTTCTGGCTGCTTCTAGCTGGTCCACCGTGATCTTGTAGTCCTGGTCGGCTCCGGCGAAAACTTCGATCGGAACACCGCCTGCCAAAGCAATGGCTTCGGGGTAGGTGGTCCAGTAGGGGGTCGGGACCAGTAATTCATCACCGGGATCAAGGATGGTCGCGCAAGCCTGGTAGACCGCCTGCTTCCCGCCGTTGGTCACCACTACTTGACTGGGCTCGACAGCCCACCCGCTATCGCGCAGCGTCTTGGCAGCGATTGCCTCGCGGAGTGCGGGCAAGCCTGCGGCTGGCGTGTAACGGTGGTTTTTGGGGTCCTTGACGGCTACCAGGGCGGCCTCCACCACGTGCGCCGGGGTAGCAAAGTCCGGCTCGCCGGCGGCAAAACTAATCACCGGGCGCCCCTGTGCTTGCAGGGCTTTCGCCTTTGCATCGACCTTGAGAGTTGCCGATTCGGCAATGGAGGCGATGCGCTGGGAAATGGTGGGGGGCTTGGAACTCACGTTCACAGGGTACACACGTCTGGTGGGTGCGAGGTAGAAGCCTTTGCTAAAGAACCACCGCCCACCTACACTGGAGGGCGGTGGTTGAAATCTGCCATGCTTTGCTGTGCCCGGAAAGTTTTTTCAGGATGGTCACCAGTGAGGCCTCTGAAGTCAGATTTTGCGCTGTAGGGCGGTGGCTCAATTGGTAGAGCAGCGGTCTCCAAAACCGCAGGTTGCAGGTTCGAGTCCTGTCCGCCCTGCGAACTCGATCCGCCAGGAGAGAGCCCCACAACTCATGACACAAGAAGGAACACCGTGAGCAATGCACTAGAAGAACCCGGCGAAGACCTCGTCGGCAAAGCTAAGCGCGACCGCGACACTCGTCGCGGAGCCTGGGCTCGGTTTGTGTTGTTCTTGCGTCAGGTCATTGATGAGCTGAGTAAGGTGGTCACTCCAACCAGGAAAGAACTGGTCAACTACACCCTGGTGGTGTTGGTCTTCGTGGTC
>JBIILX010000068.1:0-7416 GCA_044338275.1 Pontimonas sp. | reverse complement strand
GTCTTCTTCCATGTGGGCGCGCTCAATGGGAACCTCGACGAGCGTGCCATCATCGAGCTCGACAGAGACAGAACCCTCAAAAGCGATGGGTTCGTCGTATTGGCTGATCTGGTAGTTCTTGGCAAGATCCGGGTAGAAGTAGTTTTTGCGCGAGAACCTCGATACCGGAGCGATCTGACAGCCCAGTGCCAAGCCCAAACTGATGCTGTATCGAACGGCGGTGCCGTTAACAACCGGCAGGCTTCCGGGAAGCCCCAAACACAGCGGTGTAATGAGGGTGTTGGGCTCAACCTGGGCGTCATCCAACGCCGCCGGGTTCGGCGCGTTGGAGAACATCTTGGTTTCCGTCGAGAGCTCCACGTGAACTTCGAAACCGAGAACCGGTTCGAAGAGCTCCAAGGCCTTATCAAGGTCCATCAGTGCGTCTTTAGCCATGGCTTAGACCACCTCCGGAACGTTCTCATAAACCAACGAGCCATCCCGTTCGCCGAACAGTCGCTCGAGTGCGCTTCCCCAGCGATAGAGGCGGTGATCTTCATAGGCCGGAGCCATCAGTTGAAGTCCGACCGGCAGGCCGTCTTCCGGAGCGAGGCCCATCGGCAACGACATTCCAGGAATTCCTGCCAGGTTGACCGGAATTGTGGTCAAGTCCCCCGCCCACATCGCCAGGGGATCGTCGAGCTTTTCGCCCAGCGGGAAAGCGGTCGTGGGTGCTGAAGGTGAAATGAGCAGGTCAACCTGGGCAAAAGCCTTGGTGAAGTCCTGCTGGATCAGGGTCCGCACTTTCTGGGCACTGCCGTAGTAGGCGTCGTAGTAGCCAGCACTGAGTGCGTAGGTGCCAAGAATGATGCGGCGCTTGACCTCATCGCCAAAGCCCCGGTCCCTGGTCGCTGACATCACGTCCTCTACCGTCGGGCTCCCCTCGGGGGTCACCCGCAGGCCAAAACGTACGGAGTCAAACTTGGCCAAGTTGCTCGAAGCCTCCGCAGGCAAAATCAAGTAATACGCGGCAACGGCATACTCGAAGTGTGGAGCGTCAATTTCGACAACTTCAGCACCCTGGGCGCTCATCATGGCAACGGCCTCGTCGAAGCGTTGTTTTACACCGGCTTGAACACCCTGTGTTTGCAGCTGCTTGACCACACCAACCCGCAGGCCGGAGAGATCACTCAGGTTGGCCCCCTCATCGGCCGCTGCGGTCATGTTTGCCCAGGGGGTTGGAATACTCGTGGAATCGTGAGGATCGTGCCCGGCGATCACGTCGTGCAGGAGAGCGGAGTCGCGCACAGTGCGCGACACCGGACCAACTTGGTCCAAGGAGGAGGCCAGAGCAATGACGCCGTAGCGGCTGACGCCACCATAGGTGGGTTTGACGCCGACGGTGCCGGTGAAGGCTGCTGGTTGACGGATGGAGCCACCGGTGTCACTACCCACAGCGAGAGGTGCCTGGAATGAGGCCACAGCTGATGCCGACCCTCCACCCGAGCCACCCGGTGCACGGGTCACATCCCACGGGTTCTTGGTCGGGTGATAGCCGGAATGCTCTGTCGAAGAACCCATAGCGAATTCGTCCATATTGGTTTTCCCCAGAAACACCGTGTCGGCAGCCCTCAACTTGGCAACAACAGTGGCGTCATAAGGCGGAATCCAGCCCTCCAGGATACGCGAGCCGGCGGTGGTCACCATGTCTGTGGTGCAGAGCACATCCTTGATGGCGATGGGCACCCCAGCCAACGCAGAGAGCTTCTCCCCTGCCCCACGCTTCTTGTCGACGTCTGCCGCGTGGGCCAGAGCACGATCCGAACGCGCGAGGAAAGAACCCAGAATCTTGTCGGTCGCGTCAATGCGATCGAGGTGCGCCTGGGCGGCCTCAACACTGCTGAGTTGGCCGGAAGCAAGAGCGCTGGCGAGTTCACCAGCGCTCCAGCGAGTGATGTCGCTCACGCTTCTTCCCCAAGAATGGCGGTCACGCGAAAACGGGAACCGTCATGGTCAGGGGCTCCCGCGAGCGCCTGCTCGGTGGTGAGGGTTTGGCCAACAACATCGTCGCGAAAAACGTTCCCCAAAGGAACCGGGTGGGACGTGGGAACAACGTCGTCAGAGGCGACCTTGGAGATGGCTTCGACCGAATCAACAATGGCGGAGAGTTCACCGGCCAAACGGGAAATCTCGTCCTCGCTGAGAGCGATGCGGGCGAGTTCAGCCAAATGGCGAACCGTCTCTGGCGTCATGTCTGACATGAATCTCCTTGGTCGACTCCCCAGTCTAAAGCTCTAGAGCGGAAAGGCCTTCGCGAAGCAGGAGGTCAAACTTTTCCGCTTCCAGAATCGGGACTCCGAGCGCTTCGGCGCTCGCCCTTTTGCTACCAGCCCCTTCGCCGGCAACCACCACGGTGGTTTTCTTGCTCACACTCGATGAGGGCTTGCCCCCGGCACTAATCACCGCTTCTTCGGCCCCATCGCGGGAGTAACCAGGGATAGACCCGGTGACCACCACAATCGCACCCTGCAACGGTCCCTCGCCAGATGCCACCGGTGATGTCGCATCAGCAAAAGAGACCCCTGCTCCGCGCCACCGGTCGATGATCTCCCGATGCCAGTCGACTCGCAGCCACTCCATAATCGAGACAGCAATGGTCTCACCCACGCCCTCAACCTCGGAGAGTTCCTCCAGAGATGCTTTCTCGATCGCGTCCAGGGAACCGAAGTGCGTGGCGAGAGAACGCGCTGCCACCGGGCCAACATGACGGATGTTGAGACTCACCAGGAAACGCCACAGCGGTTGGGCTTTTGCCTTCTCCAACTGCTCCATCAGTTCAAAGGCCGCCTTGGAGGGAACCCATTCCTCGTCGCCTCCAAACACAGAAGACTGCGAATCATAGACAGGGTCGCTTTTGCTTCGCTTACGCCTAAAGGGCGTCGCTCGCACTGGCTGGTGTGTGAGAGGGTCGCGCTTGGGTTGGCCCGTATCAGGATCTCGCACGTCGACCACGATCGGGAAGATTTCCTGGACTGTCAGCTCAAACAATCGCGCCTCGGTGCGAAGGGGGGCAACGGCGGGCTCGACCGGTTGAGTGAGCGCGACAGCGCTCACTTCGCCTAATCCCTCGATATCGAGACCACCCCGACTACCAATATGTTCGACCCGTCCTCGCACTTGGGCAGGGCAATCCTTGGCATTGGGGCAGCGCAGATCAATATCGCCCGTCTTGGCAGCCGCCAGTGTCGCCCCGCAATCCGGGCAGGCGGTCGGCATCACAAACTCGCGTTCACTGCCATCACGTGCCTCGACGACGGGGCCGAGGATCTCGGGGATAACATCGCCGGCCTTACGAATCACCACCGTGTCACCAATCAGGACCGCCTTGGCCCTCACCACGTCCTGGTTGTGCAGGGTGGCGCGCTCCACTTCGCTTCCTGCGACTCTTACCGGCTCGAGAACGGCGTAGGGGGTTGCGCGCCCCGTGCGCCCCACACTGACCACAATGTCGAGAAGCTTTGTCGTGACCTGCTCCGGGGGGTACTTATACGCAATAGCCCAGCGCGGCGCCCGGGAAGTGGCCCCGAGTTCGCTCTGCAGGGCAAACTGGTCGACCTTGACCACCACACCATCAATTTCGTGCACAACGCTGTGCCTATGGGTGGCGTAGTGGGCAATGAACTCGTGGACTCCGGCGTGCGAGTCAACGACCTTGGCTGCCCCAGAAACAGGCATCCCCCAACTGCCGAGTAACTCATAGACCCCACTCTGGGTGGTGACCGGGGGGTCATCCCACGCCCCGATTCCGTGAACAATCATGGACAGCCCTGCGAGACGCTCGTGCATCAGACTCAACTGGGAGTCTTTTTTGCCCTCACTCTTCTGGCGCAGTGTTCCAGAGGCCGCATTGCGGGGGTTCGCGAAAACCTTGTCGCCAGCCGCCGCCTGACGGGCGTTGAGCGCCTCGAAGACTTCAATCGGAAAGAAGACTTCACCGCGGACCTCCACCAGGTCCGGGTGACCTGTTCCTTCCAAAACCCGCGGAATACCCGGCACCAACAGAGCGTTGTCGGTGACATCTTCCCCGGTCACCCCATCACCGCGCGTGGCCGCAGAGACGAGCCGGCCCTGCTGGTAGCGCAGGCTCAGGGCTAGACCATCGATTTTGAGTTCACACAAAAACTGCGCCTGGGGAAAAGACGCAGTGATTTTCGAGGCCCAGAGCGCCATTTCCTCGTCGTCGAAGACATTGTCGAGGCTGAACATCCGCTGCGCGTGCACCACCGGGGAGAAGAGTTCTCCCCGCCCAAAGCCGACGGCTTGGGTGGGGGAATCCGCGCCCTGAAGCTCTGGATACTCGCCCTCAATGGCCTCAAGCTCGCGCATGAGCTCGTCATACTCAGCATCCGAGACAAGGAGTGAATCCCTGAGGTAGTAGGCATCCTGAAGATCAAGAATCGCGGCAGTGAGCTGGGCTGCGCGGGACCTCGCTTGATCGAAATTCACTCCCCCAGTCTAGGGAGGACCACCGAGGCGTGGGCTTGCAACTAGACGGGTTGTTCTTCTGGTAACCCGGTGCGAAGCTCCAGGGGCAAATGCCCCAAATCATTGTGAGTGAGCAAAACCGGGGGTTTTACCGTCCTGGCTCGAATGATGGTGAGACCACAATTAGCCTGATTGATTCCCAGCCATCGCCATGCACTGGCACCAAAGACCTCGCGCACGAACCACGCAATCACGAAGTTGTGGGTGATCAAAAGATCGTGCCGGTCCTCCCTGGAAGGAGCAAGCCATTCGGCGGTCGCATCAGCCATCTGAGCTTCACCCGCGACAAGTTGCTCCTGTGAGATAGAGCCATAAAAGTGCTCAAACGCAGCGGGCATATCCGGGGTGGGCCCGGCAGGAATACAGTCCATGAGCAGGGCGTTCGGCTCCGCCTCTGGCATGCCCAGGCGCTCGGTGATCACACCCGCTGTCTCGATTGCCCTCTGGAGTGGGGAAGTGTAAGCGGCGTCAAAGGTAATGGTGGAAAGGCGATCTGCCACATGGAGTGCTTGAGCGCGCCCGCGGTCACTCAGGGGGCCATCGGGTAAACCGAATTCGGCGTCGACTTGCTCCCCGTGACGCACAAGGTAGACATACCTAGACACACATACTCCTGACACCTGCTTCTGGCTCGACCCTGGCAACGACGTGTGGCCCAGGATTGACGCAGAGGTTAAGTGGAGATTTTCTCCGCGAAAACAACCCTGTCCACTATGTCATCTTTCACGGCACCCACGACAACCGCGCTCATCGGGCTGTTCACTAGATGCAGAGCAAGGGACCGAACGTCTTCGGTGGTAACGCGGCCCAGCCGCACTAAGCCTTCTTCGCGATCAACATATTCGCCAGTGGCCAACTCAGAGCGACCCAGGCGCATCATTCTGGCTTCCATGCTCTCCAGCGCCAAAGCGGAGGATCCCGAGAGGTTACCGATGGTGCGCTGGCGTTCCTCTTCCGTGATGCCCTTGTCCGCGACTGCGGCAAGTTCGGCACGAAGCAGATCTGCCACGAGCTCAGCGTTCCCCGGTGACGTGCCAGCAGCCATTCCAAACATTCCGGCATCCGCATAGCTACTCGCGAAGGCATAGACCGAGTAAGCAAGCCCACGCTTTTCTCGAATCTCTTGGAAGAGTCGCGAGGACATGCCACCGCCTAGGCACGAGGTCAACACCGACATCACGTGACGACGCTCGTCCGTGGCTCGAAGTCCGGGGACGGCCAGAGCCACAACAGCCTGCTCGAGCGGCCGTGTAATGACGCGGGAGCGCGGGGTTTCTGGAACCGCAACACCGTCCACCGAACGCCTGGCAGCGGGCTTCGAGACGCCTGTGAGGTCCCAGCCAGACCGCTCCAGCGCAGTGAGGACACGCGTGACGATGTCGGCGTGCTTCACGGCGCCAGCAGCGGTCACCACCAGCTCGTGGGGGCGGTAGTAAGTCTCGTAGTGGGCCACCACCGAGCCCCGCTCAGAGGCTTTGATCGTCTCGGGATTGCCACCAATGGGGCGACCCAACGCATGGTCGCCGAGCACAAGCTCGGCAATGCGCTCGTGGGCAACGTCACTGGGGTCATCATCGGCCATCGCGAGCTCTTCCAAAATGACCTGGCGCTCAACCTCAAATTCGTGGGGGTCAATCACGGAATCGGCAATCATGTCGGCGAGGACATCGATGGCCATGTTCACATCGGAGTCTTGGACCTTGGCGTAATAGCAGGTGTGTTCTTTGGCAGTCAAGGCATTGTGCTCGCCGCCCACGGAATCAAAGGCGATAGCAATGTCGAGTGCGCTTCTGGTCGAGGTGCCCTTGAACAACAGGTGCTCAAGGAAGTGTGTGGAGCCATAGGCAACGTCATCTTCATCACGGGAGCCCACCGCAATCCAAAACCCCAGCGAGGTGCTGTGAGCGCCTGGCACCTCTTCGGTGAGAATGCGCAGACCACTGGGGTGAATGGTCCTAGACACTCTCGCTCCCCCACTGGAGAGAAAAGACAACTCGGGGGTCTGGAAATCAAACTCAACTGCAGGACTCATAAGTCCTCCACCCTAGCGCTTTGGCCGGGGTGCTCTCTGGCCCGTTAACCGCTGTGGCCCGGCTCTTTCGAGCCGGGCCACAGACTAACTTCCGAGAAGGACTAGGCCTTCTTGGCTGCGTTGACGGCAACCATACCGAAGCCAACCTTGTTGAGCACGTCAGCAATGACGTACACAATCGCTGCAATAGCAACGGCTGCGCTGACGTCAGCACCGCTGAGCTTCATGAACTCTTCGATTGCGGTGCCGATTGGGTAAATTGCCCAACCGAACATCACGAAGCGGCGCATGATCTTCACGGCGCTAGCAGCGTACGCAGGCATGCCATCGAGCTTGACCTGGAACACTGCGTAGACGATGTACAACCAAGCCAGCGAGGAAATGACGAACCACACGATGGTGGAAACTTCGCCTTCCGTGCCAACCTCACCAAGGTAACCGGTGACGATCATGATGATGTCAGCGATAACCAGGCGGGACACGAAGCCCTTGGTCGCGGCGCCAGCAATGGCGACGATCAAACCAAACTCCACCAACAGCAGCGGAGTGGTGAGCAGCCAGTCAATGTAACGGTATGGCATGGTTGCGCCCACTTCACCGGCACTCTGGTCGAAGAAGCCGACAATGTCGGTCATGATCCAGTACATGATTGCTGCAATGAAGGTGATGATTCCCGCATAGGTTGCGGCAATACGGTGCTGCGGCTTGAGGTCGCCTCTCTCCAAAACGAAGTAAAGCGTACCCGCCGCCATAGCGACGAAGCCGAGCATGAAGAAAGCCTGTGTAATAACAAGCAGATCCATGGTTCTCCCTTGAAATGTTTCTACTATCCGCCCGCCGCCGCGACGGAACCGTCGGTG
>JBIILX010000067.1:0-7513 GCA_044338275.1 Pontimonas sp. | reverse complement strand
GGGAGCCACCCACCACAGCGAGTCAGATCCACCGGCCAACACCGGCAGGCCGGTGAAGAGGAAACTTGCCGCGGCGCCGAGCACTGCCAGGCCAACCATGCGTGGGCTCCACCCCGAGCCGACCATTGTGATGGGGACCCAGAGGGAGGCCACAATCAGCCCGGCAAAAACAGCCCTCGTCTCAACAGGGTGAGCGACGATGACGGGTTCGAGGAGTGCGGCGCCCGCAAAAATTCCAACAACCATCCCTACCAGAACCGGCAGGACAATCACCCAGCGAATGTTCCCAAGCTCCACGGGGATGCGCCGCCGCCCGATGGCAGAGAAGATCAGCGTGAACGAGCGGACCACGTGGGACGCGGCACCGATGAGGCTCTGATAGACGCCAACAATGAGAGCGACGGTTCCCCCAGAAACCCCGGGGATGATCTCCGCGACTCCAATGAGCACACCTCGAACGAGGTTGCCCAGGGTTCGCAGGAGCCTACCGATTGTTGCCACGGTCGCTCCTGCTCTGTCGGTCCTCTTGGAGGCTACCCACAGCCTCTAGTAATTGGCGGGACTACGCGCCGAGTGCGCCTCTATCACTTCTTGCTATTTGGGTCCACACTAGAGTCACACGAGAAACGAGGACTCCATGGCCAGCAACTCTGCACGCAGCGAAGAAGCGTCGATGATCCCCTCGAGGGTTCTTGACTTCGCCGAAGACATCTTCCATGTGGTCCTGACCGTTCTTCTCTTCCTGGTTGCTCTTGGAGCGCTGGTATTCACCATCGTGCGACTGGTGACGACCGAACCCTTTTTCCCCACAGGCATGCTGCAGGCGGTCAACGATATTTTGTTTGTCGTCATCATCTTGGAAATCGCCCGGACAGTAATTGCTAGGTTCAGCAGTGGTTTCTATCAGCTCAGCCGCTTCCTCATCATCGGCGTCATCGCCTCGGTGCGACACATTTTGTCGGTGGGTTCCTCGCTCACGCTCTCCACGGGAAAGACACCAGAGGCTTTTGACCGAGCAATTATCGAGCTGATAGTCAATGGCGGGATAGTCGTCGCCCTCGTTGTCGCGATCCTGATTACGCGCCAAGCAGACAAGGCTATCCTGCCCTCCACCCCCAAGAAACTCTCTAAGTCGTCCTAGGTCGGCCAGGTGCCCCCGTGCCAGGGCTTAGGCTCAAGCAGTGGGACATTTACTCGGCGCCAATAATCTTCACCTAGAGTTCCCCACCAAAGTCGTTCTCGACTCTCTGACTGTTGGCATCAACCACGGCGACCGCATTGGTGTTGTGGGAAGAAATGGCGAGGGCAAGTCAAGCCTCATTCGACTCCTCGCCGGCCGAATGGCTCCTGATTCTGGCGAGGTAATTCTCCGCGGTGGCGTGCGAGTGGGCATGCTGGATCAAAGCGACCTCTATCCCTCTGACAGCCTTGTCAAGACAGTCGTAGTTGGACAGCGAGAAGAGCATGAGTGGGCCGGTGACTCTCGCGTCCGCGACGTCATCACAGGATTGCTCTCCGATGTCCCCTGGTCGGCACGGATTGGGGATCTCAGCGGCGGACAAAGCCGACGAGTCTCACTGGCAGCACTACTAGTCCAAGACTGGGATGTCATCTTCCTGGATGAGCCCACCAACCATCTGGACGTCACCGGTGTTGCCTGGCTTGCCGATCACCTGAACCGGCGCTGGCCAGTAGGCAGCGGGGCACTGGTGGTGGTCACGCACGACCGCTGGTTCCTCGATGCGGCCACTGAGATGACGTGGGAAGTGCATGACACCACGATGGACATCTACGAGGGCGGCTATGCCGCCTATATCCTCCAGCGGGTGGAGCGAGATCGCAGCTCCCAAGTCTCAGAAGGCAAGCGCCAGAACCTCCTCAAGAAGGAACTGGCCTGGCTCCGTCGAGGCGCCCCGGCGAGGACCGCAAAGCCTAAGTTCCGCATTGAGGCCGCCCAGGCACTCATTAGCGATGTGCCGGTTATTCGTGATCCTGTGACCCTCAGCCAACTCTCCACAACGCGGCTGGGCAAGAAAGTGATCGAGCTAGAAGACGTCTCGGTGAGTTTCGGTGACACGTCGATTCTCAAACCGCTCACCTGGCGCTTAGAACCCGGCGAGCGCACTGGCATCTTGGGCGCAAATGGTGCCGGCAAATCCACCCTGCTGGGCCTTCTGAGCGGGTCTCAAGCCCCATCAACGGGAAGAATTAGTCGAGGCTCCACGGTGAACTTGAGCCTGTTGGATCAAAGGCTTGCCACCCTCGATGAGGTGGCCAATGACCGCGTCAGCGAGGTCATCGCCCGACACAAGACGAGCTACAAAGCAGGCGGTGTCGAAGTAACTCCGGGGCAGCTCCTGGAGAGGCTCGGCTTTAGCTCAGCGCACCTCTCAGCCAGAGTGTTTGAGCTGAGCGGTGGCCAAAAACGACGCCTCCAGTTTCTGCTGGAGCTTCTGCGGGAACCGAACGTCCTGTTGTTGGACGAGCCCACCAACGACCTAGACACCGACATGTTGCGGGCCATGGAGGATTTGCTCGACACGTGGCCTGGAACCTTGATTGTGGTCTCCCACGACCGCTACCTTCTGGAGCGCGTCACTGACCAGCAATACGCCATCGTCAATGGCGAATTTCTGCATATGCCAGGCGGAATTGATCAATACCTCACACTCGAGAAGGCAAAAGATTCCTTGGCGCTCACTGCCATCACCCTGGATGAGCCCACCCGATCCCCCGTGTCGGCGCCCAGCACATCTGCAGCTCTTCGCCCGGGGAGCAAGGAGCGGCGTCTGGCCGAGAAGGAACTGAACTCCCTCCAGAACAAGATGGGAAGCATTGACCAGAAGCTTGCGGCCGTGGATGCCACGCTGCTGACCCTCGCACCCGATGATTACGACACGATGGGCACCCTGGCGAGCGAGCGCTCGGAGCTTGAGCGTGACAAGTCGACGCTGGAAACACGGTGGCTCGAACTCAGTGCGCTCCTCGAGTAATCCACACAGCCAGACTCAGGAAACATGCGGACGCGATGCCACACAAGTCGGCAACCCGCTTGGCGGTTACCGTCTTCGAGTTTCGGGTCGATAAGGACGAGTGCTCGCGCGGCAACACTATTCAAGCCCTTTGGCGCGAAGCGCCAGGGCGTGTGTCTGACAGCGCACACTACCTGCAGCGCACGCGTCACACACCACCAGTTGTTGACGGCATGCCACATCGGCACAGTTCTCCATCCGCGACGATGACGCACCGCAGTGAGCGCAGCTACCAATCACAGCGGCATCAGGCGTGAAGGTCACGGCTTTGCGGTTATCGAAGATATAGAGGGAGCCCTCCCAGAGGCCAGAATCACCAAAAGCCTCGCCATAACGAACGATGCCGCCCTCAAGTTGATAGACCTCGGTGAAGCCGCGTTTGATCATCATGGCCGAGAGCACCTCACACCGGACTCCACCGGTGCAGTAAGTGACGACGGGCTTGTCCTTGAGGTGGTCATACTTGCCACTATCAAGCTCGCTAGCAAAGTCGTGGGATGTGGCAACGTCGGTGACTACGGCGTCTCTAAAGCGCCCGATATCGGCCTCCCACTTATTGCGCCCGTCAAAGAATGTGACCTCTTTCTCCGCCACAAGCTGGTGCAACTCCTCGGGCTTGAGGTGGGTGCCGCCACCCACAACTCCCCGATCATCAACCTCTAACTCTTCTGGCGCACCGAACCCGACGAGTTCTTCTCGGACCCGAACCTTAAGCCTCGGGAAATCGTTAGGACTAGTGCCCTCACTCCACTTGAAATCGATGTCCTTGAAGGGGGCATACTCGCGAGTCTTGCGCCAATACTTCTTGACGGCTTTCAACTCGCCGCCCACGGTGGCGTTGATACCATCCGGCGAAATGAGGATACGGCCGCCGAGTCCCAATGATTCGCACAAGTCTCGCTGCCACAATCTGATTGCTTCAGGGTCAGCAAGAGGCGTGAAGGTGTAAAACAACAGAACCTTGTAAACCGCCATAGTGGCAGTTTACGAGGCGCGCACGACGGAGTAAATTTCCACGAACGCTAGCCGCCTAATTCGTCGCGCTGGAGGCAAGGGTGGAGAGTCTTTGAGCCAGCATCGCAACCGCCTCGGCCAGTTCGGCAACGTCACGCGGGGAGCTCTCCGTCGCCAGCTTCTGGGCTATCCACTCCCGCGCAAGCCGTGAAACCGGTACACCTGAAGCTCCAGCAACCCTCTCCAGGGCCGCAAACTCAGACTCGGACATTCGAATGGAGAGCATCCGCGACCGCTGGCCTCGATGGGTGACCAGGCTTCCCTCGCGAATCGGCTCGTCCGGGTGAGATTCCGCGTATTCCGCCTCACGCCTTAAGGTCTGTTCTAGGTCTTGTCTCGTCACAGCCCTACTCCTTCGATATAGCGACGCTGATCTGTCGGATTAGCGTCCCACCCGTTGACACCCCAGACCACACCCTCTCTGCCGAGGGTGATGACAGTGAGAAGGCGTTCCGTGGCTGTACGGCCAATCACCCGAACTCCTCTGCCACTCAAACTTGACGGGTCAGGTTCGACGATGACGCGCTCCGGATCGCATAAAGCCTGATTAGCTTCGTCCGGGGTTACCCCGTGCCTCATGCTCATGTACTCGCCCCGATACAACCAGTTGGCTTCGTTCCGATCATCCACATTGTAATACATAACGTATGACAAAGCTCGAACAACCGGCGAGTCACAAACTCGGAAGAGCCCCGCATTTAGAGCGGGATGTGGGCAGCGCTTTGCAAGCGAGCCCTTATTGCCAGGGACAGGACCTCACCCGACGCGATTAGCGGTCTAATGCCGAGCGGCACCGCTAAAGCCGCGAGGACCTTCACCCCCCGCCCTGATGGTCGTCAATCTTCTGCTCCGAATCAGGCTGGGGGTTTCGCAATCTTCCCCGACATGCGAATTCTCTTAGAAATGAAGGAGCTTACCCGAGTCGCAATCGCCCATATGATTCCAAGCCCAACACAAGCTACTCCGAATCCCCACGCCCAAAACTCCTCAACCAAATACCCAGACTCGTCAACGTAACTTCCCGCGAGCACGAAATAGGCCATCAGGCCAAATCCCAATAACACTAAGAATCCGGCTAGCCAGGAGTTTTTCATGCTCACAATCCCTAACTTAGCCCCCTAATTGAGTTTGGCAGTCGTCACAGTCGAGGAGTCCGCGCGACAGGTAGCAGTGTCTCAAACACTCGGGAAGTTGGGGTTCACTAGGCCTAGAAATAGGTTCGTTCTGGGGCGGTCGCGGGTGCCCGGGCAGGGCCGATGGGGATCTGTGGAAAACTGGGCGCGATTCTGGGCAGTAGGATTACCAAGGGTTAACAGGGCACACAGTTGGACACAGTTCGGCGTACTAGCTGTGAAGCAAGCCCGTTAATCCATTGACGCTTGATTAGTGGGTTCCGGGCTCAAGTACCGAGGAGTACGCCGAAGGAGAGGGCCCGTCTTGAACATCAGTAAGTTTTTGTTCTTCTCCTTTGCTGCAGTCCTGATGTCCGGTTGCTCCCTTGGCCCCGTGGACGACGACGCTGCCCCACGAGATACAGCAGAGGTTGCCCCACGAGATACAGAAGACGTTGCCCCACGAGATACAGAAGACGTTGCCCGGTGCCTCATCAAGCAAAGCGGGGTAACCACCTACTCAGGTGACTGCGCATTTCATCTGGAGCGAGGAGGGAGTTTCTCGATCAGGCGATCTGACGACGAACCTATCCAACCCGGCGTCACTGACATCAACGTGAGCATCGTCTCCCCTGGCGTTGCGGAAGTCCGAGGTCTCACAACGGATGGCATCAACTCTCGCTGGGGGGCTGCGACCAGGAGCACGGCTGATGGCGCTTGCTGGACGGGGTCTGATTTTGAGATCTGCGCCTACTGATTCTGTGGCCATCTTCGTCAGAGCCTCAAGGCACGAGGATCTGACCAATCTCGGGAATCTATCCACAGATTTCCAGGGGCCCTTCTGACGTTCGCCAGGAGGCCCTAACCGGCCCCCTGTGGACACGCTTGCAGAGCTTGCTCACCCTAATTGCCCACATTGTCCGACAAGCTGCTATCTGTTGCGCGGACTCATTTACTGTGATGATTGCGCTGCTCCTAATGGAAGAAGCTCGCTGCGTTCAGCGGATTAATCAAAATCTACTGCGTCACGCGGATTTGTAAGAATCTCCACATTCATGTTGTGTGTTAACTCTATTTTGCCGGGTTCTTGATCGTACGAGTGATTTAAATAAACACCAAAATCGACTACGGAGATGTCATCGCCGTGGTAATTGCCATACATCAGCCAAAGTGAACTTCCAGACTCAATTGCTGGATCCATACCTAGCGATAAGATCTCCACGCACGTTTGTCGGGCCCTATCTTCATTTCCTGAAAGCATGATTAGAGGATTTTCATAACCTAAGTGGCCACCCATAAACTTGGTTGCGCCTAATCCGGTTGCCCAGTTAATCAAGGAAAAACATTCAGAATCGACGGATTCGGTTGTCAATGATTTGCTGTACAACAACTTAAAGTTTTGGCCATCCCCACTCGTACTAAGCCAATTTGGGCGAGAAACTTCTCCCGCCACATACCCCACAGGTGGTGTCGCGACTACGGCGTTTACTATCTCTCGCGACTTGGCAAAATCTGAACTTGGACCACAAGCCTGGAAAATCAACAACACTATTATCACTATTGCTGTTGCAAAGAGTGCTTTTCGCATGGCGCCACTCTATCCATGTGTGTTTCAGCGGACTCTTCTACTGTGATGATTGCGGTGCCCAGGTGGAGCTCTAGGAGGACCTGCCACCGGCCGTCGGCCACAGTAGGTCGTTAATGGCGGCCTACTGATTCTGCGACACGCTGCGCTACGAATAGCCTTGTGCCATGAGGCTCCTCATCGGAACGCTACTCGGTGTATGTCTTGTGGCGACTGGGTGCTCGCCTGCCCCACGGAGCGTGACAGAAAGCTGTCCAGCAGCATCCGTCATGTCTGAGATGCCACCAGCTCCAGACGACACGGAATGGTTCGACAAGGCCGCGGAATCCACCCTGAACTACGCCAAACAGTTAGAGGGCTTCAGTGAAGCGGCTGCTGAGTCATGCGTTGCTGAAGCTGGCCTGGTGTGGCGGGTGGTCCGTAGAGACGGCGAATGGTTTGCTGCAACGGACGATTACAGCCCCCAGCGGGTTAATGCGATGATCGAGAACTCTGTGGTGACCGAAATCAGTATCGGCTAGGCGCAAGACCCCTTCCGGCCATATCCCGGGGTGGGGTAAATCTTCAAGAACCTCTAGACCATCACCCGCAGCGAAACCCCCAGTGGATGCTGATGGCGCACTGCGGCCGGATGCCGGGAAGACGAATCCCTGATGACTCTAATTCCCAGTCGGGCTGACAGGATTTGAACCTGCGACCCCTTGACCCCCAGTCAAGTGCGCTACCAAGCTGCGCCACAGCCCGTGGCAGTCGGCAATCTCTCGCCGGCA
>JBIILX010000066.1:0-7613 GCA_044338275.1 Pontimonas sp. | reverse complement strand
GAGTAGGACCGGACCCGCCAGTGGCAACTCCACGGAGAAAAATCTGCCCCACTCGGCATAACCCACGGCCGTGGCGGCGCGCAGCGACGTGGGCTCAATGCTGGCAAAAGCATCGGAGGCCGTGCGCACCATGATGGCCACGGCGTAGACGGTCAAGGCGATGATGACGTTTGCTTCGCTCAACACCGAAATCCCGACCAGCGGGGGGATCAGCATAAACAGGGCGAGTGAGGGAATTGTGTAGAGCAATCCGACAGCGGTGAGGATGATCGATCGCGACCACGCAAAACGATGAGCTAACCACCCCAAGGGAATAGCAATCAGCACGCCAATCACAATGGGAATCAGCGAGAGCCGCAGGTGATCAAGTGTCAGTGACGCGATCAGATCAAGGTTTCCAAGAACCCAGTCCACGCTAGGTGCCTTCCACCAAACGGCCGGCGACCCGCTGATCTGAGTCAACAACAATGCGCTGCCCACCGCGATTTTCGATGTGAAGAGCCCGCTTGCCCCGGTCAGCGCCGATAAAGGCCTCGACAAAATCATTGGCCGGTGCCGCCAGAATTCCCGCTGGTGTGCCCTGCTGAATCACCACTGCCCCGGTATCAAGAATCACAACCTGATCGCCCAAAAGGAACGCTTCGTCGATGTCGTGGGTGACAAACAACACCGTCTTGGCAAGTTTTTTCTGCACCGCGAGCAACTCTTGCTGGAGATCCGAGCGCACCAGTGGATCAACCGCACCAAAGGGCTCATCCATGAGCAGGATGTTCGGATCAATAGCGAGCGCACGAGCCACGCCCACTCGTTGCTGCTGACCGCCGGAGAGTTGGGCTGGATAACGGCCAAGGAGCTCAGGATCAAGCCCCACAGTGGCCATCAGCTCATCAACGCGGGCGCGACGCGCAGCGGGCTTGACCCCTCGTAGTTTTTGAACTGTCTGGATGTTCTCGCCAACGGTCTTGTGGGGGAGAAGCCCGCCGCTTTGCATCACATAGCCAATGCTGCGGCGCAGCTCGACAGGATCTACCGAGCCCACGTCCGTGTCGTCAATGAACACGCGCCCGGCAGAGGGGTCGACCATGCGATTGACCATGCGCAAGAGCGTGGTCTTTCCGCATCCACTGGAACCGACGAGAACCGTGATGGAGCCAGTGGGCACTTCGAGGCCAAAATCCTGGACCGCCTCAGTTCCACCCGGGTATTCCTTGCGCACATGCTCAAAACGAATCATGACAGCGCATCTCCACGGGTATCGATCAAAGCGGACTTTGCTCTAGTCAATCAGGCGAAGCCTGCGAGGTCGACCCCCGGAACTAGATGTCTGCGAGAGCGAGGCGCGCCATTCGACGTGCTTCGTCGATGAGGGTGCCCTCACCCTTATCTGAGAGCAGGAAGGCGCGACCTAAGAGAGCGTCGATGACATCAACAGCCGTTTCCACGGCGAGACGACCAGCAGAATCGAGACGAAACCCCAGACGCTCGCGAAGGTCATCACTGATGACCTGAGCAACATCAGAGTTGCCGGAGCGAGGCGAGGTCACCGGGCGAATATCGAGCACATCTCCAACCCGGAGCGATCGGAAGCCTTTCTCACTGCGAAAAACGTCCACCAGAGTGTCGACGACCGTGTCGATTTCAGCGAGAACACTGGCTGGTTTGTCGCGCTCGAGGCGGGCGATTAAGGCATGAGTGACCCGATCACGGTTTCTGGCAGCAAGAGCCTGAAGGACTGCAACACGGTCTGGGAAGTATCGATAGACGGTGCCAATCGAGGCGCCAGCCCGCTCGGCCACCATCGCCGTGGTGAGGAGTTCGTAGCCCACCTCGTGGATGGTGTCACTGGCGGCGTCAAGAAGTGCGTTGACACGAGCGGAGCTGCGCGCTTGAACAGGTTCAACCCGAATCGCAGAGGAGAGCGCTTCCAACGAGGCGCTGTCGGTCTTGCTCATGAAAAACACTTTCTCTGCCCGCTCACCCGGGACCTAAATGTCGGAATTTAAAAACGCTAGTCTAAATGAGTTGGATTCGGTTTTGAGCAGTTCGTGGGCGTTTTCAGGTGACACTCTACGGTGTCTTGACATAGCGGACCGGTAGCGAAAGAATGTCTGGGACACTACATCTGTGGATGAGTTACGTTTGCAGGGCAACGGCGCCCCGTCGCCGAAGGTCCATGGGGCCTCACGCTTTGAGGACTGGTACCTGACGAAGCGCGCTCGCTTGGCGCGAGCGCTCGGCCACCGTGAACAGATCGTGCCCTTCGCCGGCTACGGGACGACCAGTCAGGTGCGAATTTTCTGCCGGGTGTTGCTCACCAAAACCCGGACGACACGTCGGGGAAGGCTCAAAAAAATTCGTGGATGGCGCAGCTTTACGAGCGTTCCGGTTGCCCACGCTCGAGTCCACATCGCGATTGAAGGGTTAACCCTTAGCCTCGAAGCCGACCGCGGCGGAGTCATCGACCACGTAATTCCCGTCAAGCTCTCCCCCGGTTGGCATACCCTCACCCTTCGGACCGACAACTCCGAACCGGCCAGCGCCAAAGTAACCGTTGTCGCACCGAAAGCCCGAGTCGGTGTTATCTGCGACATCGATGACACCGTCATGGTGACGGCGCTGCCGAGACCGCTGCTTGCGGCGTGGAACTCGTTTGTCCGAGATGAACATGCCAGAAGTGCTGTTCCCGGTATGGCCGTCCTTATGGAACGGCTGGTAAGAGACAATCCCGGTGCGCCGGTCGTCTATCTCTCCACTGGCGCCTGGAATGTCGCTCCCACCCTGCACCGGTTCCTCACTCGCCAGCTATTCCCGATTGGCCCGCTGCTGTTGACCGACTGGGGGCCAACCCCCGAGCGCTGGTTCAGGAGCGGCCGGGAACACAAGGCAACCAACCTCGAGCGCCTCGCCACCGAGTTCCCCGGAATCCGTTGGATCCTGATTGGCGATGATGGCCAACACGATGAGGAAATCTATGCGGACTTTGCAGCCCGGCACCCGACGAGCGTCCGGGCAATCGCCATCCGTGAACTACTCCCCCCAGAAGCAATCCTTGCCGGTGGTCGCCACCACGTGGACAAGACGCAGCATCCGGAGCGCACACCCTGGGTGTCAGCGCCCAATGGAGAGGGGCTGGCTCATGCTCTGAGCGAGCTTGGGGTGATTAAGCCCGCTCGTTAGAGCACGCTGGGGTCCAGGCGCTACCTGCTAGCCTGGCAAATGTGAGTGTTCGCATTGAAAAAGTTGACCTTCCCGGTATTGGTACCAGACACGATGTCATCACCAAGTCGGGACGACGCCTCGGCGTTGTTACCCACAAGGATGGCGAGCGTGAACTGGCCGTCTTTGATCCAGCAGATCCTGATGCTTGCAGTGACGCCATCACGCTCAACGATGATGAAGCGATGGCCCTGTCGGAAGTCCTCGGGACATCTCTGATTCTCGGCCAGCTAGCGAGCCTCGGCGACAAAGCAACGGGGCTCTACACCGAGCAGTTCGTGCTCTCTGCCAGTTCACCCTTTGCCGGGAAAACACTCGGTGCCACCAAAGCTCGCACGCTGACGAAATCTTCGATTGTCGCAATCTTGCGCGGTGCCGCAGTGACGCCCTCCCCCACCCCCTCCGATCTCCTCGAGGCCGGCGACATTGTTGTCGCTGTGGGAACACAGAAGGGCCTCGAGCGACTGGGCTCTTTGCTCACCGACGGCCACCTGTAGACCATGCATTCGCTAGCGACCCTCTTGATAGAGGTGGGGGCGCTTCTGCTTCTCCTGGGGCTCCTCTCCAGGCTGGCCATCCGGGTAGGCATCTCTCCGATTCCGCTCTATTTGGTCTTGGGGCTGGTTGTCGGCAGCTCAGGCCTTCTTTCCGATAGCGAAAGCAGGGAGTTCATCGCCATCGGGAGCGAACTCGGTGTGATTTTGCTGCTCGTCATGCTCGGCATTGAGTACTCAGCCTCAGAACTTGTCACCAACCTGAAGCAATCCCGTGCCGCGGGGTTACTCGACCTTGTGGCTAACGGCGCGCCAGGGTTTGCCATGGGCCTGCTCTTGGGCTGGTCGCCGATCGCTGCCTTCGCGCTAGCTGGGGTCACCTACATTTCATCATCGGGCGTCATTGCCAAAGTTTTGAGCGATCTCGGGCGCCTCGGAAACCGCGAGACCCCGACGATTCTGTCGATTCTTGTCATTGAGGACCTCGTGATGGCCTTCTACCTGCCAGTGCTCTCCGTGCTGATGATTGGTGCCGGCATTGTGGAGGGAGGCATTACTCTCGCAATCTCCCTCGTTGCGGTGGTGGTCATTTTGTATCTGGCGCTTCGACACGGCGATCGCCTCTCGAGCCTGTTTAGCGCAGGACACCCAGAGTCACTGTTGCTGGGTGTTTTGGGGCTCACGCTGCTCGTGGCCGGCTTTGCTCAGCAGGTGAATGTCAGCTCTGCGGTTGGCGCCTTCTTGGTGGGAATCGCGCTCTCGGGCCAGGTGGCCGATAGGGCGGGGGCGTTACTCTCGCCGCTGAGGGACCTTTTTGCAGCGGCGTTCTTCCTGTTCTTTGGTCTCTCCACGGACGCGAGCCTGGTAGTTCCGATGGTTCTTCCGGCTCTGGCTTTGGCGCTTGTCACCATGGGCACAAAGGTCTGGTCTGGATACATGGCGGCCAAGTGGGCAGGCATTGGAGTTCCCGGTCGCTGGCGTAGTGGGTTCACTCTGACCTCGAGGGGCGAGTTCTCCATCGTCATCGCTGGTCTTGCGGTGGCTGCCGGGGTTGAGCCTCTGATTGCCCCGTTGGCCACCGCCTACGTGCTGATCACCGTTATCATCGGACCGCTGATTGCCAGGGTCCCCGACTCTCCCGCTTTCAAGAAATGGCTCAGCCGACACGCGTAAGGATGCGATTTACATACCCCCCGGGGTATTTGCTATAGTTGCTCCGTATTCATTACCCCGGAAAGGTTTCGTTGTGAAAAAGCTCCTCACCCCACTTGCCCTGATTTTTGGCATCACCGTTGGCGTTAGCGCCTGTGCCCCTGCCGCCGAGCCCGTAGGCCTCGAAGCCGGCACCATTGTCATCGATGTGCGCACCCCCGCGGAGTATGCCGCCGGCCATCTGGACGGAGCACTCAATATCGATGTGCAGTCCCCCGACTTCGCCGCTCAGGTCAGCCAGCTGGACCCGAGCGCGACCTACTTCATCTCCTGTCGCTCGGGCAACCGTTCAGGCCAGGCCATCTCCCAGATGGCAAACATGGGCTTTAACACCATGACCAATGGTGGCAGCGTCGAAGAAGCCACGAAGTACAGCGGCATCCCGGTAGTCACCAACTAGAGTGCGCGTGCCTCGCTAGCGGGAACCCCGCTAGCGAGCATGTCGCGCACCATCGGGATCACCTCGGTTCCATACATCTGGATGCTCTCCATCAGCACCTCGTGGGGCATGGGCCCCGTTGAGTACTTGAGGTCAAAGCGCTGAATTCGAAGTGCTGAAACCGTCCGGGCAATCTTGGCGGCAACGGTCTCCGGAGATCCGACGAACAGTGCGCCGTGGTGAACCTCGTTGAGATAGTGCTCTTTCGTTGTGGGAGCCCAACCACGCTCACGCCCAATTCGGCCAAACATGGCTTCATAGTGTGGCCACATTTCTTCAATGGCCTGCTCGTCGGTGCGGGCAATGTGTCCCGGTGAGTGAACGCCGATCGGTTGCGTCGGTTTGCCCAGCTGGTCGAGTGCCCGGTGGTACAGGTCGACGTAGGGACCAAATCGCTCGGGCGCGCCACCGATGATGGCGAGCATGAGGGGGAACCCATAGCCAGCCGCTCGCACGACAGACTCAGGGCTTCCACCCACCCCCACCCAGGTTCGGATGTTCCCCGAATGGGACTTGGGATAGACGTCTTGATCAACAAGTGGCTTTCTGGTGGTTCCAGACCAGGTGACCGGGCCTTCTTTAAGTAGTTCAGCAAACAGGTTGAGTTTCTCCTCGAAGAGGACCTGGTAGTCGCCCAGTTCATAACCAAAGAGGGGGAAGGACTCGGTGAACGAGCCCCGACCCATGATGATTTCTGCCCGACCATGGGAGAGCGCATCAAGGGTCGCAAAACGCTGGAACACCCTGATGGGATCGTCGGAGCTCAACACCGTTACACCGGAGCTCAGAATGATGCGCTTTGTCTTCACGGCAATTCCGGCAAGGACTGTCTCCGGTGTGGAAATGGCAAAGTCATCCCGGTGGTGCTCGCCAAGCGTTATGGCGTCGACGCCCACTTCATCAGCAAGAACGGCTTCATCTAAGACGTTGCGAATCACCTCGGCATAGGGAAGAGGAACCCCGCGCGAGTCATGGGTGACATCACCAAAGGTGTCGAGGCCTAATTGCACAGACTCCACGGTGTCCTCTCATCCGACACGTTGACTACTGACATCTCAGAAAACCCCAGTGTATGCGAGGCCCTAGGGCTGCAACCTGGTAGCGCTCCAACCTTCGGACTCGCGCGTGAAACTCACACGGTCGTGGAGGCGCGAGGTGCGACCGGCCCAGAACTCAATCCGTTGCGGTTCGATGACAAATCCGCCCCAGGATTCCGGTCGGGGAATATCCGGATTTTCGGCAAAGCGCTGTTCCATTTCTTTGACCCGCGCCTCTAGTGCCTCCCTGGAGGCGATGGGCTTGGACTGCTCGCTCGACCAGGCGCCAATCTGCGAACCGCGCGGTCTGGTCGCAAAGTAGGCGTCAGACACTTCCGCCTCGACCGGGCTCGCATGACCATAAATCAGTATCTGGCGGTGTTGGGCATACCAGGGGAAGACGACCGAGACTGCAGGATGAGCGAGTAAAGCCAGCCCTTTTCTGGACCCGTAGTCGGTGTAGAAATAGAAGCCGCGCTCATCAATTCCCCGCAGCAAGACCGTGCGCGAAGAGGGAGCGCCATCTGGATCGATTGTGGAGACCACCATGGCGTTTGGCTCATAGATGCCAGCAGCATCGGCCTCTGCGACCCATGTCGCTAACTGCTCCATGGGGTCAAAGGACAGGGAACCCTCTTCTAGGGGGATGGACCCGTAGTCCTTGCGCTTAGACAACGCTTCGGGGGTGGAATCATTCATGTTCTACCCCCACTGCTCATTGGTGGACCTGAGGGGACTCGAACCCCTGACCCCCTGCATGCCATGCAGGTGCGCTACCAGCTGCGCCACAGGCCCGTTTTGCAAGCGAGAGCCAGCTTACTACAGCGCAGTGGATGCCTTCGCGCCAGGATCATCCTCGTTGGGGCTTGGCAGGGAGACCACCGGACAATCCCGCCAGAGTCGCTCCAGTTGGTAATAGAGACGCTCTTCCTCATGGAAGATGTGGGCAATGATGTCGCCAAAATCGAGAAGAATCCACCGTCCATCGCTGCGACCTTCTTGACGCAACTTCCGGACACCCTTCTCCCCGAGCGATTCCTCCATCTCGTCAGCGATAGACATGGCCATGCGCTCATTGCGAGCACTGCAGATGAAGAAAATATCCGCCAAAGGCATCTGCTCGGAAACGTCCAAAGCGACGAGATCTGTGGCGAGTTTGTTCAGAGCAGCGTGGGCGGCTACCTCAACGGCTGCTAGAGCACTCTTGCTCGCCGT
>JBIILX010000065.1:0-7643 GCA_044338275.1 Pontimonas sp. | reverse complement strand
TCCGATCTTTTTCTCGGACGCCCAAAGAGTGGGTGAGGGCTAACAGTTCAGGGCTGACGATTCCAGGGTTCCAGGTGCAAGACATAGGGGGCTTTGTTCTTTCTGTGGGGTCTGTGGTGAGGCGTTAGAGGCTGCGCTGTGCACACGCCAGGGGGGCAGCTGTGGACCAGGGAAACCACAGGCTAGGGCATTCGCTCACGAACTTAGTGTACTTCGAGGGGGCACACATTTCCGGGGCGCTGCCCGACGGGTAGCCTTGGCACAGAGAAAGGCCGTGTCCACGAGGAGGGTGACCGATGGTGAGTAATCGGCTGAGCTGGAGCATTTTCGACGACTCTCGAGAGCTAGCTCGGGCCGCGGCGGATTCTCTCACAGAGGTTGTCTCACCTAATTCTTCGCCAGATCTCTTGGTAGCGACGGGGAAAACCCCACTTGCTCTCTACGAATACATGGGTGAGCAAGCCCGGCGCGGAGAGACCCTATGGAAAAACTCCACCGTATGGGCCCTTGACGAGTACGTTGGCGTATCGGGTGACGACCCCAATTCTTTCCAGGCCCGACTCTGGCAGACGGTGGGAGAGCCACTGGGCCTGCCCCGCAATAAGGTAGTGGCGCCGGATGGTCTGGCCTTGGACCCGCATGCTGAAGCCAGCCGTTACGAAACTGCACTCTCTCTAGCCGGCTATGCCGATCTCGCCATACTGGGAGTGGGCGCCAACGGTCATATTGCGTTCAACGAACCAGGCACCGCGTTCACCTCGAAGACTCATGTCAGCGAGCTAGCTAGCGCGACACGGATGGCAAATGCTGGGGATTTTGGGGGCAACCCTGAGTCTGTCCCGAGTCACGCAATTACGGTGGGCATTTCCACGATTCTTCGTTCGCAGACCATCCTGCTCCTTGCCCAAGGTTTCGCCAAAGCACCTGCTGTCGAATCTTTGCGGCGAGGAGTTGGTGACCCTGAGTGGCCGGTCACCGCTCTTCTCGGTCATGGAAGTGTCCATGTGATGCTCGATCGCTTGGCAGCGGGGCAGTAGGGCCCAGAGCGCAGTGCCGCAGGGGGTTTTGCTGGAGTCACGGGTTGCGCCCCACCGCGGCCTTGTGAGGAAGCTGGGGCCATAGGATATCTGCAGTGAGAACAGATTGGTGTAGTGCTTCTCGTGGCTCAATATTGACACTGGGAAAAGCCGGTCATAGAGTGTATTTGAACGATTCAGTTTGGTCGGGTAAATCCTCGTTTCTGACGAAATATAAGGCGAGAGCGGTACCGGCGGGACGTCCGAGGCCGCATCACACGTGAAGGAGAAGTAACGATGTTGATTGGTTGCCACGGTTTAGTTTTTAGCGGAGTGTTCGACAAAGCAGGTGTCGACAAGTCAGCCAGAATGACGGCAGAAGCAGGGTATACCTTGCTCGAACTGCCGCTGTTGGACCCCTACTCGTTCGATATTGCAGCAGCCAAGAAGTCACTTGCCCCGTTCGATTTGCAGATTTCTTCGTCCATGGGCCACAGCCTGGATTCTGATATTTCTAGCGAAGATCCTGACGCTGTCACAGCGGGCGAGAACAAACTCAACAAGATTTTGGAAATCTTGCACGAGTTGGAGTCCGGTTACCTTGCGGGCGTCATTTACAGCGCTTTGAACAAATACCAATCGCCGGCAACCGCCAAAGGCCGCCAGAACAGCATGGATGTCTTGCGCCGCGTCGCCGATCGTGCGCAGGGCATGGGAATCCAGTTGGGACTCGAGGTGGTCAATCGCTACGAGACCAACATCATGAACACGGCCCGTCAAGGCTTGAGCTATTTGGCTGAGTTGGACCACCCGAACGTCGGGATTCACTTGGACACTTATCACATGAACATCGAAGAGTCGGATATGGTCCAGCCCGTGCTCGATTGTGGCGACAAGCTGGTCTATGTTCACATCGGAGAAAGTCACCGCGGTTATCTCGGTTCTGGCAACGTGGACTTCGATAACTTCTACAAGGCCCTGAACCGCATTGGGTATTCAGGCCCGATGACCTTCGAGTCGTTCTCCAGCGCCGTGGTAAGCCCCGAGTTGAGCTCGATGCTGGGCATCTGGCGGAACCTCTGGGATGACTCAGCTGATTTAGCTCAGCACGCCTTCCACTTTATGCAGGGCAAGCTGCGCGCAGCCGAGACCATCTCGATGCACTAGGAGCCACGCGATTTCCATGCAGCGAGTCTGTTTTCAACTCCAGGTCAAGCACGACCGACTGGAAGAGTACGTCCAGCGTCATCAGCCTATTTGGCCTGAAATGTTGCGCGCGCTTGCTGCCACAGGGTGGCACAACTATTCCCTGTTTTTTCGAGAAGACGGGCTGCTGATTGGGTATTTCGAGACCGATTCTCTCGAGAAAGCTCGGGAGGGCATGGCCGCCACTGAAGTCAATGCTCGGTGGCAGGCAGAAATGTCCGAGTTTTTTGTGGACCTCGAGGGAACGCCTGACCAGGGTTTCCTGCAACTGACAGAGGTATTCAATCTCGATGATCAACTCAACGCCCTCCCGGGCGCTAACAGTGAAGGATAAATCCATGAAGCTCTCTGATGCCCAGCTAGAGGTCTTGGCTCATCAAGAAATTGAAATCCCATCCTGGGCCTTTAGCAACACCGGCACACGTTTCCGCGTCTTTGGCCAACCTGGGGTCCCGCGTACTGTTTTCGAAAAGCTCCAGGACGCTGCGAAAGTCCACGAGCTCACTGGGATTGCGCCGCGAGTGGCGTTGCATTACCCCTGGGACAAGACCGACGATTACGGCCACATGCGCGACTTCGCAGCCGAACTCGGCGTCGAGCTAGGGACACTGAACTCGAACACTTTCCAGGACGAGGATTACAAGTACGGCAGTGTCACGCACTCGGACCCCAAGACCCGGCAGAGGGCTATCGACCACCACTTTGAGTGCATCGACATCATGCACAAGACGGGGTCCAGGGACCTCAAAATCTGGCTTGCCGACGGTACCAACTATCCCGGCCAGGACGACATGCGCGGGCGGCAAGATCGCCTCGCAGATTCTCTCCATCAGATTTACTCAAGGATGGGCGAGGACCAGAGGCTAATTCTGGAATACAAGTTCTTCGAACCAGCCTTCTACCACACTGACGTTCCCGACTGGGGAACGTCCTATGCGCACTGTTTGGCACTGGGAGACCGCGCAAAAGTGTGCCTAGACACAGGTCACCACGCGCCTGGAACTAACATCGAGTTCATCGTTGCCCAGCTCATCCGCCTGGGGAAACTAGGCTCTTTCGACTTCAACTCGCGCTTCTATGCTGACGATGACTTGATTGTCGGGTCGGCTGATCCTTACCAACTTTTCCGCATCATGGTGGAGGTTGTGAGGGGTGGGGGCCTGGACAAGGGTTCTGAGGTGGCATTTATGCTCGACCAATGCCACAACATTGAAGAGAAATTGCCCTCTCAAATTCGGAGCGTCTTGAACATTCAAGAGATGACGGCCAGGGCACTTCTCTTGGACCGCGCCGCATTGAGCAAAGCCCAGCTGGAAGGTAATGTCCTGGCCGCAAACGACATCTTCATGAACGCGTTTTATGCCGATGTCCGACCGCAGTTGGCTCAGTGGCGCGCCTCTCGCGGCCTTCCTGAGGACCCGGTGGCTCATTACATGGCCTCGGACTACCGCGCGGCAATCCATAAAGAACGTGCCGGTGGCACGCAAATGAGCTGGGGCGCATAAGCGCTCGCCAACGACCATCCACGAAAGAAGACAATGACACCGCGCACCGCAAAAGAACTACTCGATCGATCGCACCGATTGGGCCAAAATCCTAAAAACACCAACTATGCGGGGGGCAACACCTCGGCTAAAGGCAAGGTCAAGGACCCTGTCACCGGCGGAAACATTGATGTGATGTGGGTTAAAGGCTCGGGGGGCGACCTTGGCACCCTGACCGAAGCGGGATTGTCAATGCTGCGAATGGATCGCTTTTTATCGTTGGTGACTGTGTATCCCGGTATTCACGCGGAAGACGAGATGGTGGGGCTGTTGGACTACTGCCTGCACGGTCGAGGCGGCGCAACCCCCTCGATTGACACTGCCATGCACGGCCTGGTGAACCTGCCCCATGTTGATCACTTGCACCCCGACTCGGGTATCGCCATTGCCACCTCGGTCGATGGTGAAAAACTCACCGCGAAGATTTTTGGTGACACCGTTGTGTGGGTCCCCTGGCGCCGTCCGGGTTTCCAATTGGGTCTAGATATCGCTGAGATCCAAGCGAAAAACCCGCAGGCCATCGGCTGCATCCTCGGGGGTCACGGCATTACCGCGTGGGGCAAGAGCAGCGAAGAGTGTGAAGCAAACAGTGTGAAAATCATCGCTGCGTGCGAGAAATACATCACAGCGAACGGCAAGAAGGACCCTCTGGGGAAGAAAATTCCAACCCACAAGCCGCTTTCTGCAGCTGAGCGCCGTGCTCGTGCCGCCGCGCTTGCCCCGGCAATCCGGGCCATCGCGTCTATGGACAAAATTCAAGTCGGTCACTTCTCGGATGATTCAGTGGTGCTTGATTTCCTCGAGCACGACAAGCACCGAAAGCTTGTTCCTCTGGGCACGAGCTGCCCTGACCACTTTCTGCGCACCAAGGTCAAGCCTTTGCTTCTCGACCTGCCACCTAGCGCATCAATCGAGGAAGCCGTCAAGCGGTTGCAGCAATTGCACACCCAGTACCGCAAGGACTACAAGGCTTACTACGACAAGCACGCCAGCAAGGATTCACCGGCGATGCGTGGAGCAGACCCTGCAATCGTCTTAGTACCCGGGGTCGGCATGTTTAGCTTCGGCTCCAACAAGCAGACAGCCCGAGTTGCTGGCGAGTTCTATATCAACGCCATCAACGTCATGCGAGGCTCTGAGGCTGTTTCCCAGTACCGACCCATCAACGACGTGGAGAAATTCCGTATTGAGTACTGGTCGCTCGAAGAGGCGAAGCTGCAACGTATGCCAAAACCCAAGCCACTTCAGGGCCGTATCGCCCTAGTCACCGGAGCGGCCTCTGGTATTGGCAAAGCCATTGCCACGAGGCTCGCTCAGGAGGGCGCCTGCGTTGCAGTAGTGGACTTGGATTTGAAGAAGGCCCAGGCTGTGGCTCTGGAGCTCGGTGGTCCTGACGTGGCGGTGGGCCTCAAGGCTGATGTTTCTCAGAAAGCCGAGGTGGAGGCCGCCATTAACGACGCGGTCGTTGCCTTTGGCGGTCTGGACCTGGTCGTCAACAACGCGGGGCTCTCTAAGGCTCAGTCACTCCTGGAGGTGACCGTCGCTGACTGGGACCTCCAGCACAACGTGATGTCCAAAGGATCGTTCTTGGTGTCTCAGGCCGCAGCAAAAGTCCTCATTGACCAGAAGCTCGGTGGCGACATCGTCTACATCTCCTCAAAGAACTCAATCTTTGTGGGGCCCAACAACATCGCCTACTCGGCCACGAAGGCTGACCAAGCACACCAGGTACGCCTGTTGGCAGCCGAGTTAGGCGAATACGGGGTGCGTGTGAATGGCATCAACCCCGATGGTGTTGTGCAGGGATCTGGCATCTTCTCCGGCGGCTGGGGGGCTGCCCGGGCGGCTGTCTACGGTGTCCCGGAGGCTGAGCTTGGCAAATACTACGCGAACCGCACTCTCTTGAAGCGTGAAGTCCTGCCGGAAAACGTTGCCAATGCGGTCTTTGTGCTGTGCTCTGACGAACTCTCACACACCACAGGTCTTCACATCCCGGTGGACGGTGGCGTGGCAGCTGCCTTCTTGCGCTAGACCCCTTTTACAAGAAGGCCCCCGGGAGCAATCCCCGGGGGCCTTCTTGGTTCACGAGTAGTTGAACTACAAGCCGCCAAAGCGCTTCTTGGTCGCTGCGTTGAGCAGAGATGCTCCAATCAGAACAAGACCCAACGCCAACAATGGTGTCTGTGCTCCCACGTTGCCGGGGATGGCAAGCAAGATGCCGGCATTGAGCCACACAATCAACAGAGCGGCAATCAGGACTCCGCCTACGCGCCCCAGACCGCCCGTGATGGCAACTCCTCCGAGTACTGCGATGGTGATCGCAGGGAGGGCCATTCCACTGCCCGAGGTGCCCGCGTCTGGCCTTGCAGAGGCAAACTGAGCAACGGTGTAGATGGCCACCAGGCTGGAAATCATGCCGGAGAGGACATAAGCCCACATTCTGGTCGCCTTGACGTTGATGCCGGTCCATAATGCCGCAACGTCGTTTGTCCCGATTGCATAGAGCTTCCGACCGTAGACGGTTTTGTTCATCAAGATCCAGACGAAAATTGCGGTCGGGATCAAGAACGTGATGACACCAAGGGGAATGGGCGGGATGAACGCCAATCCAGGAATCTGGATCGCTCTGGCCGCGTCGTAGAACTCCTGAATTAGATCAGAATTAATCGGCTTCTGGTCAGAAAAGACCAGAGCTAAGGAACGATACGCGTAGTAGGTCGCAAGAGTCATGATCAGCGGGGGGAAGCCCACATAGGCAATGAGGACGCCATTGATCCCACCGAGGACCGCTCCGACCAACATCGTCGCTACGAAGGCGGTTGGGAGATCCCATCCCCAGATGCCGTAGGTGAACCCAAAGAAGATTCCCGATAGCGACACCATTGAACCCACCGAGAGGTCGATGCCGCCGCGGCCCGAAACAATCACAATCAACTGGGCGAGGGCCAACATTGCAAGACCCACGAGGGCAATGGTGCTGGAGAACAGATACTTGACGTCGTAAGGGCCACTCAGTGCGCCCTGCATGTCCATGATGCTCATGACGAGAATCAGGAGCACTGCCAAGACGCTCAAGAGCGCTGCGCGCTGGGTGAGGAGGGTCAGACCAAATTTCTGGAGGGACTGGAGCAACCCTCGGTCCGCCGCTTTCTTTTCGATGTTCTGTGTCATGACGACTTCTTCCTAGCCTTGGCTCGCAACATATCCGCACCCACAGAGATGATGATGAAGAGACCAACAAAAAAGTTGGCCAGGTTAGATGGCCAACCCAGTTGTGTGACCCCGGTGACAACTGTCTGGACCAGGATTGCTCCTAGCAGAGTGCCAAAGACGGAGCCGCGACCGCCCATGATGGTGGTGCCACCAATCACGACCGCGGCAATCACGGCGAGTTCGCGCCCCTGGCCAACATTTTGCATCAGTGAATTGGTTCCCTGTGCGACAACCATCAACGCGCCCAGTCCCACGAGGCCGCCGGTGATCACGTAGGCGCTCAATACCCGAGTCTGCACCGGAATACCAGCAAGCCGGGCAGCATTTTGGTTTCCGCCAATCGCGTAGAAGCTCCTGCCCCACGCGGTGTTTCGAAGAAACCACCAGCCACCGATCATGAAGACCACGGCAATGGCAAAACTTACGGGAATCCCAAACACCCGACCGCCTGCGCCGTTCCCAAAAATTTCCAGGGTGTTGGGGACTCCGTTAACTGTTTGCGAGCCGAAGATCCGAAGGCCCAGATATTGGAACAGATTCAGTGTTCCAAAGGTAATGATGATGGCGTGGACGCCACCGTAGGCCACCAGTAGACCGTTGATGAGGCCGAGGAGTAGGCCCACGCCAATAGCAGTGGGAATAACTCCCCACAGGGGTAGGTCTA
>JBIILX010000064.1:0-7678 GCA_044338275.1 Pontimonas sp. | reverse complement strand
AACTTCAGTACCTTCTGCCAAGACTTCGTGGATGGGGTGAATCGATGAGCCGCCAGGCTGGTGGTCAAGTCGGTGGCGCTAGTGCTGGCATGGGAAGCCGTGGTCCCGGTGAAACAAAGATTGAGCTCGATCGTCGTCGCATTAACACCCGCATGGCCAGGCTTCGCAAGCAGATTGCCTCTTTTGGCCCATCCCGGGAAACTAAGCGTCAGCAGCGCAAACGCACGGGTATTCCCAACGTCGCTATCGCCGGCTATACGAACGCGGGGAAGTCATCGCTTCTCAACCGCATTACCCGCGCGGGCGTTCTCGTTGAAGACGCGTTGTTCGCCACCCTCGATGCGACCGTGCGCAAGGCGACGTCGCCCTCGGGAACACAGTTCACCTTGACCGACACTGTGGGATTTGTTCGGCAGCTGCCCCACCAGTTGGTGGAGGCGTTCCGATCCACGTTGGAGGAGGTGGGCCAAGCCGATGTCATCGTCCACGTGGTGGATGCTGCGCATCCAGACCCCGGCGCACAGTTGGCCACTGTGCGCGATGTTATTTTGGACGTGGGCGCCTCCAACGTGCCAGAGATTGTGGTGTTCAATAAAGCTGATCTCGTCGATGGTGGTGTCGGCATGCAATTGCGTGGCCTGCAGCCAGACGCCCTGTTTGTCTCCGCCAAGACGGGGGAGGGCATTGACCTCCTCATGGCCCGGATTGACGAGTTACTCCCCCACCCCTCCGTGCCAGCACACATCATGGTTCCCTTCGATCGGGGTGATGTGGTGGCCAGGCTGCACGATGTTGCCGTCATCAAGGAGACGTCCTATACCGAGCAGGGGACGCAGATGCGAGTTCTCGTCGAACCCGCAATGCTCGATGAACTCCAGGAGTTCGCGCTACCGAACTAGTGGTTCAGGGACGCCAACACTGCGCTGCCGACGATTCCCGCATTATTGAAGAGCACAGCGGGCTTAATCGGTGTGTCGATGCGGATGTGGGGGAAGAACTCGTCGTGTTCTGTGGACACCCCGCCCCCAATGACAAACAAGTCGGGAGAGAAGAGCATCTCGAGGTGGCTGAAATAACGGGTTAGTCGCCCGCCCCATTGCTCAAAACTCAAGCCCTCGCGCTCTCTGGCGGCGTTGGAAGCCCCCAGCTCGGCGTCTGCGCCATCGACTTCTAGGTGCCCAAGCTCGGCGTTCGGGACCAAGACACCATCGGAAATTAGTGCGGTGCCAATCCCCGTGCCGAGTGTCACCACGATGACGAGACCTGCGACGTTTCTCGCTGCTCCCAAGCGGGCTTCAGCGAACCCCGCTGCATCAGCGTCGTTAATGAAGTGAACCTCGCGGTCGAGCGAATCTGCGAAAACCCGTTCAGCGGGGAAACCGATCCACTCCGGTGAGACATTGGCCGCAGACATCGTGATTCCGTGACGCACCGGTGCCGGAAAACAGACTCCGGTGAGTTCTTCTTTGGACGAATCCAGATCCTTCAGAACCTGCTCGACTGTAGCGAGAATGTCACCGGGGTGGCCACCAGGCGGGGTGGGATACTTGATTCGGTCACTCACGAGATCACCGGTGCTGACCTCCACGCGAGCGCCTTTGATGCCGCTGCCCCCAATGTCGATTCCGATAGCTGCGTTCATGGCAGTGTCAGAATCTCTGCGCCGGTCTCGGTGACAACCAGAGTGTGCTCGAACTGAGCGGAGAGTGACTTGTCTTTTGTCGTCACAGTCCACCCGTCGGACCACATGTCCCAGTGAATCGTGCCGAGTGTGAGCATCGGCTCAATGGTGAAGACCATGCCGGGGACCATGAGCTGGTCGAACTGGGGTGAGGCGTCATAGTGGGGGATGATCAGGCCGGAGTGAAAAGACCGGCCAACACCGTGCCCGGTGAAATCACGAACCACACCGTAGTCAAAACGCGACGCATACGCCTCGATGGCGCGGCCGATCACATTGATGTGTCGGCCGGGTGCGACTGACATGATTGCTCGCCGGAGGGCCTCCTCCGTGCGCTCCACCAGAAGCCGGGCTTCCTCGCTCGCTTCTCCGGCAATGAAGGTTTTGTTGAGGTCGCCGTGCATTCCGTCGATGAAGGCGGTGATGTCGACATTAACGATGTCGCCCTCGGCAATCACCGTGTTGTCCGGAATTCCATGACAAATCGTCTCGTTAATCGAGGTGCAGCAGGACTTGGGGTATCCGCGGTAGCCGAGCGTTGACGGGTACGCGCCATGGCTGATGACGAAGTCGTGGGCAATGGCGTCCAACTCATCGGTGGTGACTCCCGCTGCAATAGCGGCTCCCACGGCCTCCACCGCACCCGCAGCGATTGTGCCCGCCGCACGAATGCGTTCGATTTCCTCCGAAGAATAGACGTCGTCTCCGACGTGGTCCGCTGGGGCCCGCTTGCCGACATATTCAGGTCGGACGATAGAGTCGGGGACATGTCGTGGAGGGCTCATGACTCCAGGGGTCAGGTTTCCTGTGGAGTCGCGAGGCACTAGACCAGTCTAAACGGGAGTACAGCGTGGGAGAGCCAGAACAGTGGTGGTACAACCACAAAACCGGCCAGGTTGAACAAGGCCGGCAGTCACTGGGCCTGCATCGCGATGGACCTTTTGGCTCCGCAGAGGACGCTCCCGCGAATGGGAGCAAGAGGAGAACCCTTAGTCGTCGGTGAACGAGTGCTCGTCGGCGGGGAAAGATCCCGCAGTCACGTCATCGCGCCACTTGCCTACTGAATCCAAGAGGGTGTCCTCAAGAGTCGCGTACTGCTTCACAAAGCGGGGGATCCGCGTGGTGTTGAGCCCCAGGAGGTCTGTCCACACCAGAATCTGGCCGTCGGTGTCGGGGCCAGCACCAATTCCGATTGTCGGAATCTCTAAAGCCTCAGTGATCTCCTTGGCAACTTCGCGGGGGACCATCTCGAGGACCACAGCGAAAGCTCCCGCCGCTTCGACGGCGAGAGCGTCACGAATCAGGGCGTCTTTACCAGCTCCGCGTCCTTGAACGACGTGTCCGCCAAGCCCGTGCTCGGATTGGGGGGTGTACCCGATATGACCCATCACGGGTATGCCAGATCCCACCAGACGCTCAATCTGAGCGACAGAGCGGACTCCGCCTTCGAGCTTGACGGCGTGAACACCGGTTTCCTTCATGAAGCGCACAGCGGTGCGCAGGGCGTCATCGGGCCCGCCCTCATAAGATCCAAACGGTAAATCAGCGACCACCAAGGCCCTCTTTGCAGCCCGCGCTACGCCTCTGCACAGCGGGATGAGTTCATCGATGGTGACCGGGACCGTGGTGTCATAGCCAAACACCGCGTTGCCGGCAGAGTCTCCGATGAGGAGAAAATCAATTCCGGCCCGGTCAAAGATGCCAGCGCTCAAGAAGTCATAGCTGGTCAGTCCAGTGATCCGGACACCCTCAGCCTTCGCTTTGGCGAAATGGCGAACTCTGACTCGTTTTGGTGCCTCAGACATGCAGAAAGCCTAGTGGGGTCTGTTGGTTCCCGTAATTTTCTGGGTGACCGGCAAACGGCGGTCCCGGCCAAATGCCACGCTCGAGATTCTGGGGCCCAGAGCGCCTTGGCGACGCTTCCACTCGGCGCGGGCCACCATCGCGACGATGTCTGCGACAAGGTCCATCGTGAATCCTCGTGCGACGATCTGTGGTTCATCGAGACCTTCAACGATCAGGAGGTCCAGGATTTGATCCAGAACCTCGTAGTCGGGAAGGCTGTCCTGGTCGGTTTGGCCTGGTCGTAATTCAGCACTGGGTGGTTTCTCGATGGAGTTCGGCGGGATGGGTAGTGTCGAGCCGTTCTTCGCTGCCTCGTCATTACGCCACCTGGCAAGGGCCCACACCATGGTTTTTGGCACGTCCTTGAGTGGGGCATAGCCACCCACGGCGTCGCCGTAGATAGTGGAATATCCCACAGCAAGCTCAGACTTGTTTCCTGTGGTCAGGACAAGGTGCCCTTCGGCGTTGGAGAGCGCCATCAGTAGCACCCCTCGGGTTCGGGCTTGAACGTTCTCAGCGGCTAAGCCGGTGAGGCCCAGCTGCTGGTCAAAGGGTGCCACAAGACCTGCAATGGGCTCGATTCGGTAATTCAGGCCGATCCGCTGGGCTAAGTCGGCGGCGTCGTCCTTCGAGTGATCGCTCGAGTGGTCACTCGGCATGCTGATGCCGAAGACCTTCTCGGCCCCCAGCGCATCCGCTGCAATTGCAGCGCACACAGCGGAGTCAATACCTCCGGAGAGTCCTAGAAGGACACCAGGGAAACCGTTTTTGGTGACGTAGTCCCTGGTGCCAGTGACCAAGGCCTTCCAAATCACCGCGAGTTCGGTCATCTCCGGTGCGGTTCTCGGCGACAGGCCGGTTTTTGGCGCCATGCGAGCGCCCTCGATTGCAATTCGAGTCGTGTTTGCGGGGAGCGCCGCTTCGCGCACGTTCGCTCGGAGCTCGAGGTCCACAACGATCAGGTCTTCGTCGAAACGAGCTCCCGTCGCAACGCGTTCTCCATCTGGGGTGATCACCATGCTGTCGCCATCAAAGACGAGGTCATCTTGGCCACCGACCAGGTTCACGTAGCACACGGTGGTGTTCATCTCCCGGGCGCGGGTGGTCACTAGCGGTGCTCGGACCAGGTCCTTGTCCCGCTCAAAGGGGGAGGCGTTTGGCACCAACAGCGCACTTAAGGGGTATCCAGTGAGGGCCGCAACGGGGCCGCTGGTGCGCCACAGGTCCTCACAAATGACGATTCCGAGGTCCACCCCCGCTACGTGAACAATGAGGCTCTGGTTCCCCGGGACGAAGGTTCGAAACTCGTCAAAGACCGCGTAGTTCGGCAGATGGTGCTTGGCATACGTTGCGTGGATGCGCCCGCGGTGAAGAACGCTCGCGGCATTGTGGGCTCGCGCTGGTTGATGCGGCGCAGTGGGATCGCTCGCTACCGGGTGAGGGCCATCGGGGTGTCCGAGAACCACGACAAGGTCGCCCATGCCAGCGACCTCGAGAAGCCGGGCAAATTCGGCGACGTGTCCGGCTGCACTGCTCAAAAAATTGTCGCGCAGAGCCAAATCCTCAATGGGATATCCGGTGAGTGCTAACTCTCCGGTCAAGAAAACCTGAGCACCCTGGCTATAGGCGTTCGTGGCCAGCTCCAGAAGGCGCTCACTATTGCCCCGAAGGTCACCCACAATCGGGTTAGTTTGGGCCATAGCCAAGCGAAGACGGGGCATACCGAGTAGCCTAATGCTTAGGAATTACTCCAGTCCGGCGATGCTGTGAGGGAACCATGGACAAACAACGAGACTTTGTGTTGCGCACGATTGAAGAGCGCGGCGTTAAGTTCATCCGACTGTGGTTCACCGACGTTGTGGGCACTCTGAAGATGGTCGCCATCGCCCCCGCCGAGGTTGAAGGCGCCTTCACCGAAGGCCTCGGTATCGATGGGTCTTCCATCGAAGGCTTTACCCGAGCGTTTGAGGCCGATGTACTGGCCCACCCGGACCCCACGACGTTCCAAATTCTTCCGTGGCGGGGCGAAATTGACCCCACGGCTCGAATGTTCTGCGACATTACTACCCCGGATGGGCAGCCAGCGGTGTCGGACCCCCGCTATGTCCTCAAGCGCCAACTTGAGAAGGCCGCTGACCTGGGATTCACCTTTTATACGCACCCGGAAATTGAGTTTTATCTTCTGAAATCCAGTTCGTATGGCCCCAATGGGCCAGAACCCGTTGATTCCGCTGGTTACTTCGACAACGTCCCTGGCGGTACCGCCCACGACTTCCGCCGCCGCGCGGTGCGCATGCTGGAAGACCTCGGTATTTCTGTGGAATTCAGCCACCACGAAGCAGGGCCCGGCCAGAACGAGATTGACCTTCGCTATGCGGATGCTTTGACCACCGCGGACAACATCATGACCTTCCGTACGGTGATTAAAGAGGTCGCTATTGAGCAGGGTGTCTATGCGACCTTTATGCCAAAGCCTCTGGCTCAGCACCCCGGCTCAGGAATGCACACTCACCTCTCACTCTTCGAGGGCGACACGAATGCTTTCTTTGATCCGTCAGGCAAATATCAGCTCTCCGCTCTGGGGGGATCCTTTGTGGCCGGGATTTTGCGTCACGCTCCCGAGTTCACGGCTATTACCAACCAGTTCGTGAACTCCTATAAGCGCCTCTGGGGTGGGCACGAAGCTCCGAGCTACGTGACCTGGGGTCACAACAACCGCTCTGCCCTGCTTCGTGTCCCTCTCTATAAGCCCGGCAAGGGTCAGAGCGCTCGCGTGGAGTATCGCGGAATTGATTCAGCGGCGAACCCTTACCTGGCTTTTGCTGTTCTGTTGGCTGCAGGCCTCAAGGGAATTTCAGAGAACTACGAGCTGCCACCAGAGGCTGAGGACACCGTCTGGGAGCTGAGCGAAGGCGAGCGCATGGCGCTCGGCTACGAACCGCTCCCAGCGAGCCTGGATCGGGCCCTCGAGTTGATGCAGGAGAGCGAACTGGTTGCTGAGACTCTTGGCGAGCAAGTCTTCAACTTCGTATTGCTGAACAAGAAGCGGGACTGGATGGAGTATCGCGCGCAGGTGACTCCCTACGAGCTCTCCCGCAACCTCGAACTTCTCTAAGCGCCAGCGCTCATGCGAAGGCCCCGCTCCGCCCTCACCCTTGTGGCCCGAGCAGGGTTTGAGAACCTTGACCAGGCAAATACTGCGCTGGAGAGCCTGGCCGCCGAGCCTGAAGAGTTTGCCCATGCGGCAAACCCGGACCTCGCCGCCCACACCCTTCTCGCTCTTCGCGACAAGGATGAGTCTCGGTTTTCTGCCCTGTGGTCGAAGGCTGCTGCTCGTCGCCGGCTGATCACGCTGACTGGTGTTAGCTCTGGCCTCGGTGATTATCTGCTGCGGCGAGTAGACCAGTGGGATGTGGTGAACCAGACTGTCAAGCGCCCGCCCGATCAGGCGGGCTATCAGAGCGCCTTTGCGGCTGCCGTCAAGGGTCTCACCGGTGACACGGCAGTCACCGCACTGCGTGTGGCATATCGCAGAGCATTGTGTGCTTTGGCGCTCTGGGATTCCGAGGCAGAAAGCCCGCTCGCGGTGGTCGAGCCGGTGGCTCGCGCACTAGCCGACATGGCGGGCGCCGTTCTCGACGTGTCTCTTCTGCTGGCGCGAGCTCACCACCAGTTGGAGTCAAGCGATGTGCCACTCGCGATCATTGGTATGGGGAAGGCGGGTGCGGCCGAGCTCAATTACCTGAGCGATGTTGACGTGATCTATGTCACCGAGGTTCCTGGCTCCCACGATCAAGAGACGGTGCTCGCTGGCGCCACAGCGCTTGCTCGCGACACAGCTCGCGGCATCACGGAGTTTGGGGTTGAGCCTGGTCTCTGGGAGGTTGACCCCAATCTGCGCCCCGAAGGCAAAGACGGGGCACTGGTGAGAACCCTCGAGTCTCACATCGCTTACTACCAGCGGTGGGCAAGTGATTGGGAGTTCCAAGCGCTCATCAAGGCTCGTCCTCTCGCGGGGGATCGCGACCTCGGTGATCGCTATCGCAGTGCTCTTGAGCCCATGATTTGGGCTGCATCTCAGCGGCCGGGTTTTGTTGAGCAAGTCCAGCGGATGCGCGAGCGTGTGACGGCGAATATTCCCCCCGACGATGT
>JBIILX010000008.1:0-26090 GCA_044338275.1 Pontimonas sp. | reverse complement strand
CAACAACAGTCCAAAGACTCCATACAAGAAGAGGATGTCCCCGTGCCACAGGAGTGTGAAGTGAATCGCCCCGAGAGCAATCAGCACCAGGGAACGAAGAGCAAAACGGGGACGACCTGCTTTTTCACCTTTGGTCACGTAGTAGGAGCTATAACCAAAAAGGAACGAGAACAAAAGGTAGAACTTGCCTTGGAACAAGGCCATCATGACCACCGTCGCGATCGAATTACCCAGGCCGGCGACGTCTTCACCGCGAATCCCGTCACTCGAGTGATGCGAGAAGTAGGACAGGTTCACCAAGAGAATCCCGAAGAGTGCGAAGCCTCGCAGCACATCGGGGAGAGGGTCGCGCTCGATGGCGGAATCTCTACTCATAAGGGAACCTTTCTTCGACGACTCGCAATGGCCAAACCAAGAATACTGCCGCCTCAAATGACGAAGGGCCCGGAGGTAATCCTCCGGGCCCTTCGTGCAAGGGAACTACTTGATGATCTTGGTCACCGTTCCGGCGCCCACAGTGCGTCCACCCTCACGGATGGCGAAGCTGAGGCCCTCCTCCATGGCGATGGGCTGAATCAGCTCAACGGTCATGTCGGTGGTGTCACCGGGCATCACCATTTCGGTGCCAGAAGGCAGCGAGATGACGCCAGTTACGTCCGTGGTACGGAAGTAGAACTGGGGACGGTAGTTGGTGTAGAAGGGGTTGTGACGTCCACCCTCTTCCTTAGAGAGGATGTAGGCGGTGCCCTCGAAGTTGGTGTGCGGGGTTACAGAACCCGGTGCAACAACAACCTGGCCACGCTCTACGTCTTCACGCTTGGTACCGCGAAGAAGAAGACCACAGTTCTCGCCGGCCCATGCCTCGTCGAGCTGCTTGTGGAACATCTCGATACCAGTCACGGTCGTCTTCTGAGTGGGGCGAATACCCACAATCTCAATGTCGGAGTTGATCTTCAGCGTGCCACGCTCGGCGCGACCGGTGACAACGGTTCCACGACCAGTGATCGTGAAGACGTCCTCAACGGGCATCAAGAAGGGCTTGTCCTTGTCGCGGATGGGGTCAGGAACGTTGTTGTCCACAGCGTCCATGAGCTCCATGATCTTGTCACCCCATGCAGCGTCTCCTTCGAGAGCCTTGAGGCCAGAGACGCGGATGACGGGAGCGTTGTCCCCGTCAAAGCCCTGGCTGGAGAGCAACTCGCGAACCTCGACCTCGACGAGCTCGAGGATTTCCTCGTCGTCGACCATGTCGGACTTGTTCAGCGCGACGAGCAGGTAAGGAACACCCACCTGCTTGGCGAGCAGAACGTGCTCACGGGTCTGTGCCATCGGACCGTCAGTGGCGGCAACCACGAGGATTGCACCGTCCATCTGTGCGGCACCGGTGATCATGTTCTTGATGTAGTCGGCGTGACCGGGGGCGTCAACGTGTGCATAGTGACGCTTGTCGGTCTCATACTCCACGTGGGAGATGTTGATGGTGATACCGCGCTGACGCTCTTCCGGAGCAGAGTCGATGGACGCGAAGTCGCGTACCACGTTGACTGCTGAGGGGTGACGGTCTGCGAGCACCTTGGAAATAGCAGCGGTAAGAGTGGTCTTGCCGTGGTCGACGTGACCGATCGTACCGATGTTGACGTGCGGTTTGGTCCGCTCGAACTTGGCCTTAGCCACTATGGTCCTCCTCGGGACTGTTGATCTGAACTTTGCGGGCCCAGATTCTTGGTTACTTGTCTTGTTGTTGCAGGCCAGGCGAGCCTATTCGTTGGGCTTAGTCGCCCTTGCCCTTCTGAATAATCTCGTCGGCCACAGCCTTCGGGACTTCAGAGTACGTCTCGAAAGTCATCGAGTACACAGCGCGACCAGAGGTCTTCGACCTCAGGTCACCCACATATCCGAACATTTCCGAGAGCGGCACGAGTGCGCGAACAACCTTAACACCGGTCGCGTCCTCCATGCTCTGGATCTGCCCGCGCCTGGAGTTGAGGTCACCGATGACATCGCCCATGTATTCCTCTGGGGTCCGCACCTCGACAGCCATCAACGGCTCGAGCAGAACAGGATTTGCCTTCCTGGCGGCCTCTTTATAGACCATCGATCCAGCAATCTTGAACGCCATCTCAGATGAGTCGACGTCGTGGTACTGCCCATCCAGCAGTGTCGCTTTGACACCGACGGTTGGGTAGCCCGCCAGAACGCCTACCTGCATCGCGTCCTGAATTCCAGCATCCACCGAGGGGATGTATTCACGAGGAATACGACCACCGGTGACTTGGTTATCAAATTCGTACATGGTCTCGCCCGTGATATCCATGGGCTCGAGGTTGATCTGCACCTTCGCGAACTGACCAGAACCACCGGTCTGCTTCTTGTGGGTGTAGTCGACCTTCTCGACCAACTTACGAATGGTCTCTCGGTAGGCCACCTGGGGCTTACCCACGTTGGCCTCGACGTTGAATTCACGCTTCATACGGTCAACAAGGATGTCGAGGTGAAGCTCACCCATACCCTTGATGACGGTCTGGCCCGTTTCCTGGTTCTGCTCGGTGCGGAACGTGGGGTCTTCTTCAGCCAGCTTCTGGATGGCCAGGGAGAGCTTCTCCTGGTCAGCCTTGGTCTTGGGCTCGATGGCGACCTCAATAACGGGCTCAGGGAAGGACATCGACTCGAGAACTACCGGGTTAGCGGGGTCACACAGGGTGTCTCCGGTGGTGGTGTCCTTGAGGCCGATCACGGCGTAGATGTGTCCAGCGGACACGCTGTCCACGGGGTTTTCCTTGTTGGCGTGCATCTGGAAGATCTTTCCGATGCGCTCCTTCTTGTCCTTGGTGGAGTTGACCACCTGGGCGCCAGAATCAATGCCACCGGAGTAGACGCGGATGTAGGTGAGACGGCCGAAGAAGGGGTGCACGGCAACCTTGAACGCCAAAGCCGAGAAAGGCTCTGCGGAGGAAGGCTTGCGCATCACAATCTTCTCTGCGTCACGAACGTCGTGTCCTTCAACGTCGGGGACGTCAACCGGAGAGGGCAGGTACGCAACAACGGCGTCGAGCATGGGCTGAACACCACGGTTCTTGAAGGACGAACCACAGAGAACGGGGTAGGCAGCACCAGCAATGGTGAGCTGGCGAATGCCGGCGTTGATTTCAGGAATGCTGATCTCTTCACCGCTCAGGAACTTCTCGAGCAGTTCTTCGTTGGCGTCAGCAACACCCTCAATGAGCTTCGCGCGGTATTCCTCGGCCTTAGCCTGCATGTCGGCGGGGATTTCCTGAACGATGTACTCAGCGCCCAAGGTCACATCACCCTTGGAGTCACCGGGCCACACAATCGCCTTCATCTCCACGAGGTCGACAACGCCGACGAAGGTGGACTCAAAACCAATCGGCAACTGGATGACCAGGGGCTTAGCGCCAAGGCGCTTGATGATGGTGTCGACCGTGTAGTAGAAGTCAGCACCCAGCTTGTCCATCTTGTTGACGAAGCAAATACGAGGGACGTTGTACTTGTCGGCCTGGCGCCAGACAGTCTCAGACTGTGGCTCCACACCTTCCTTGCCATCGAACACTGCAACAGCGCCATCGAGAACACGGAGGCTGCGCTCCACCTCAACGGTGAAGTCCACGTGGCCGGGGGTGTCAATGATGTTGATCTGGTGGTTGTCCCAGAAGCACGTGGTGGCAGCCGAGGTGATCGTGATGCCGCGTTCCTGCTCTTGAGCCATCCAGTCCATGGTGGCTGCGCCATCGTGGACCTCACCGATCTTGTGGGAAATACCCGTGTAAAACAGAATGCGCTCTGTCGTCGTGGTCTTTCCCGCATCGATGTGAGCCATGATGCCAATGTTGCGGACCTTGTTCAGGTCGGTTAGCACGTCAAGTGCCACAGTGTTCCTCCGGAGATTAGGTGGTGGGGGTCAGCGTGAAGCCGTGTCCTACCAGCGGTAGTGGGCGAAGGCCTTGTTGGACTCAGCCATCTTGTGGGTGTCTTCACGACGCTTCACAGCGGCACCAAGGCCGTTGGATGCGTCAAGAATTTCGTTGGTGAGACGCTCGGTCATCGTCTTTTCACGACGAGCCTTGGCGTAGCTGGTCAACCAGCGCAGGGCGAGGGTGTTCGCACGGTGAGGCTTGACCTCAACAGGCACCTGGTAGGTGGATCCACCGACGCGGCGCGAGCGCACCTCGAGGGTCGGACGAACGTTGTCGAGCGCCTTCTTCAAGACGATGACGGGTTCCTGGCCACTCTTCGAGGCAACGCCTTCGAGTGCACCATAAACGATGCGCTCGGCGAGGCCCTTCTTGCCCTGAACAAGGATCTTGTTCACGAGCTGAGAGACAATGGGTGCCCCGTATACGGGATCAGCAATAACGGGGCGCTTTGGAGCGGGACCTTTACGAGGCATTATTTCTTATCCTTCTTCGCTCCGTAGAGGCTGCGAGCCTGCTTACGGTTCTTCACGGCCTGGGTGTCAAGAGCACCACGGACAATCTTGTAACGGACACCGGGGAGGTCCTTCACACGACCACCACGAACGAGCACCATCGAGTGCTCCTGGAGGTTGTGGCCCTCACCGGGGATGTAGGCGGTCACTTCAGTACCGTTGGAAAGCTTCACACGGGCGACCTTGCGCAAAGCCGAGTTCGGCTTCTTGGGGGTCGTGGTGTACACACGGGTGCATACGCCGCGCTGTTGGGGGTTGGCCTTCAGGGCAGGCGCCTTGGTCTTCTGGACCTTGGGCTTACGTCCCTTACGGACCAACTGTTGAATCGTTGGCACAGTTCACTCCTTATTTGTGCTGCACGGTGACAGCTATTTGATGGTGGTTACTGGATGGTGTTGGTTACTTCTCCACCACCCAGCGACATCGCACCAAGCTGTGCTTTCGCACCTGTGCTTGGTATGCCGTGGGGGCCGGCTTGCCAGTGTTTCCGCTGGTTTCGCCCACAACCCAATGTGGAAGTGATGACCCGTGTCAGCTCTTCCCACAACTGGCAAGAAAGACGGGCGTGCCATCGCACACACAAATTCCAAGACTAATGGCGAAAAAGCCCTGGGTCAAATGATTTCCCCATATTTTCCGGCAATCACGGCGAGTGCAGCTCCGGCCACCAGCGAGGGGCCAAACGCGATGTGATCGCTCAGCCGATGGCTTTTCCGAAGAATGCCGATTACTGCCACCAGCCCGCCGACGAGGAACGCCATGGTGCACTGAACAATCACAAGGCGCGGATCAAGAAAGCCCAGGTAAAAACCTAGTCCCCCCTGCAGTTTCACGTCTCCCCAGCCAACCGCGTGCGGGGGTAGGGCAGCTGCGAGGGCAAAAACCCCGGCACTGAGAACCGCAGCCAGCACACCACTCTGCATTCGCCCGGAATCATTGGCCACAACAGCCACAATCCCCAGACCAACAGCCAGAGAGCCAGTACCGCGGTTGGGCAAACGGTGTTCTCGCAGATCGATCCGCGAGAGCAGAAGCCCCGCGATCCCCACCCCCAGGTGCATGAGCAGAAGGACGCCCTCAATAATCATTCCCCGAGGCTAGGCGGGGCTGGAACATGGGCGCCTTGGTTATCCCCAGAAACGAAGAAGGGGCCAGATTACCTGGCCCCTTCTTGCAATTCCTGCTGTGGTTACTTGTAGCCGCCTTCAGAGCCTGAGTCTTCGGAGCTAAAGGTTTCAAAGTCCACAAACGAGAGGTCATCGGTTGCGCCAAACGCATCGTCAGCGGCGAAGAGCCTGGCCGGGTAGTGCTCGGCACGAGCTTCCTCGGTGGGCTCCACCGTAACGTCGCGATAGGTGTGCAAGCCCGTTCCCGCAGGAATGAGCTTTCCGATGATGACGTTTTCCTTGAGGCCAACCAGCGGGTCGCTCTTGCCCTGCATGGCGGCTTCGGTGAGAACACGAGTGGTCTCCTGGAAGGACGCTGCAGAGAGCCATGACTCGGTGGCCAAGGATGCCTTGGTGATACCCATGACTTCCTGACGGGCGGAGGCAGTCTTCTTGCCTTCGCCGAGTGCCTCACGGTTGAGGGTGTTGTAGCGACCGCGGTCAACAAGCTCGCCAGGAAGAAGGTTGGTCTCACCGTGGTCGACCACGGTAACCTTCCGCAGCATCTGGCGAACAATGACCTCGATGTGCTTGTCGTGGATCGGCACACCCTGTGAGCCATAGACGCCCTGAACACCATCGACGAGGTGCTGCTGAACAGCACGCACGCCCTTGACGCGAAGCACGTCCTTGGGGTCAAGAAGACCCTCGTGAATCTGCTGGCCAAGTTCGACGTTCTGACCATCGGTGACCAGGAGAGTCATTCTCTTGGAGACCGTGTGCAGGACAGGTTCGTCACCGTTGTCCGGGGTCAAAGTGACCTTGTACTGGGTGTCGGTCTCTTCGACAGAGATGCGGCCGTTTGCCTCGCAAATCGGGCTCGAACCCTTAGGGGTACGGGCTTCGAAAAGCTCGGTCACGCGGGGCAGACCCTGGGTGATGTCATCTGCGGAGGCAGAACCACCGGTGTGGAAGGTACGCATTGTCAGCTGAGTACCGGGTTCACCAATCGACTGGGCTGCGATGATACCCACAGCCTCACCGAGGTCAACGGCAATACCCGAAGCCAAGGAGCGGCCGTAACACGCTGCACACACACCCACTGCGGACTCACAGGTGAGCACGGAGCGGACAGTGATTTCGCGGACTCCAGCGGAGACGAGCTCGTTGATAAGCACATCGCCCACGTCAGAACCGGCTACAGCAATGACCTTGCCCTTGTCCGTCGCGGCATCAGCGGCGAGGTTACGGGCATAGACCGTGTTCTCGGCGTTGTTGGCACGAACCCAGGCGCCATCGGCATCCTTGACGGCGATGGTGAAGGTGATTCCCTTGGCGGTGCCACAGTCGGGTTCGCGAATGATGACATCCTGTGCGACATCGACCAGCCGACGAGTCAGGTAACCAGAGTCTGCGGTACGCAGAGCCGTGTCAGCCAGACCCTTACGGGCACCGTGGGTGGCGATGAAGTACTCGGCCACGGAGAGGCCCTCGCGGTAGCTCGAGATGATCGGGCGGGCGATAACTTCACCACGGGGGTTGGAGACCAAACCACGCATACCGGCGATGTTTCCGACCTGCAGCCAGTTACCACGTGCACCGGAGGTGACCATGCGGTTGATGGTGTTGTCCTCAGGGAAGCTCGCACGCATTTCGTCGTTGACTTCCTTAGTACACGCACTCCAGACCTCAACCAGCTCGCGACGACGCTCAACGTCTGAGATCAGACCCTTGTCGTATTGAGACTGAATCTTCGCGGCAAGCTTCTCGTACTTGGCAACGATGTCCTTCTTGTGCTTCGGGGTAAGCACATCGCTCAATGCCACCGTCACACCAGAGCGGGTTGCCCAGTAGAAGCCGGCGTCCTTGACCCGGTCAAGGGTCTCGGCAACGGCCACCTTCGGGTAGCGCTCTGCAAGGTCGTTCACGATCGACGAGATCATGGGCTTGTCAGCAACTGCTTCAACCCACGGGTAGTCCGCAGGAAGCAACTCGTTGAACAATGCGCGACCCAGGGTCGTGTCGTGGATGACTGAGCTGCCCTGAACGAATCCAGCGGGAGCATCCTTCAAGTGAAGGCTTGCAATGCGGATTTTGATCTTGGCGTTCAAGCCGAGCGAGTGCTGGTCCATGGCCATGATGGCCTCAGCAATCGAGCTAAATGCGCGACCTTCACCGACTGCACCCTCTTTGAGGGTGGTCAGGTGGTGCAGACCAATGATCATGTCCTGGGTGGGCACGGTCACCGGGCGACCATCGGAGGGCTTCAGGATGTTGTTCGAGGCCAGCATCAAGATGCGGGCTTCTGCCTGAGCCTCAACCGACAGCGGCAGGTGAACAGCCATCTGGTCGCCATCGAAATCAGCGTTGAAGGCAGCACAGACCAGCGGGTGAAGCTGGATTGCCTTACCTTCGACGAGCTGAGGCTCGAATGCCTGGATGCCCAAACGGTGCAGTGTTGGAGCGCGGTTCAACAGAACGGGGCGCTCGCGGATGATCTCTTCGAGAACATCCCACACCTCTGGCCTGGAACGCTCCACCATGCGCTTGGCGTTCTTGATGTTGCTCGAGTGACCGAGGTCCATCAGGCGCTTGATGACGAAAGGCTTGAAGAGCTCGAGTGCCATGATCTTCGGCAGACCACACTGGTGAAGCTTGAGCTGTGGGCCCACAACAATCACGGAACGGCCGGAGTAGTCAACGCGCTTACCCAGAAGGTTCTGGCGGAAACGACCCTGCTTACCCTTGAGCATGTCGGAGAGGCTCTTGAGAGCGCGGTTACCGGTTCCGGTAACGGGGCGACCACGACGACCGTTGTCGAAGAGTGCGTCGACGGCCTCCTGCAACATGCGCTTTTCGTTGTTGACGATGATCTCGGGTGCACCGAGGTCAAGCAGACGACGAAGACGGTTGTTGCGGTTGATCACGCGACGGTAGAGGTCGTTCAGGTCAGAGGTCGCAAAGCGGCCACCATCAAGCTGAACCATGGGGCGAAGCTCCGGTGGAATCACCGGAACAACTTCCAAGACCATGGAGGCCGGCGAAGCGCCGGTCTGCAAGAAGGCGTTGACGACCTTCAGGCGCTTGATCGCACGGATCTTGCGCTGTCCCTTGCCATTAGCAATCTCGTCGTGAAGCTTCTCGCCTTCGCTCACGAGGTCGAAGTCGAGCAGACGCTGGCGGATAGCCTCGGCACCCATGTGGGCGTCGAAGAACATTCCGTAGCGGTCCTGCATGTCCTGGAAGACGGCGTCCTCGGCACGAAGGTCGCCGACCTTCAGCGAGCGGAAGTCTTCCCAGACGCGCTCGAGGTGAGCGATGTCGTCATCGAAGTTCTTGCGAAGCGACGCCATGTCCTTCTTGCCGGCATCATCAGCCTTGCGCTTCTGGTCTGCCTTGGCGCTGTTGGCTTCGAGCTCAGCAAGTTCCTTCTCGAGCTCGGTCATGCGGTCAGAGATGAGCGCGTCGCGCTCTTTCTCCAACTGCTTGATCTCGAGCTGAAGCTCTTTCTCGAGCTCGGGCATTTCGCGGTGACGAGCATCCACGTCCACGTTGATGATCATGTAGGCGGCGAAGTAGATGACCTTTTCGAGGTCCTTCGGTGCCATGTCGAGGAGGTAACCGAGACGGCTGGGGACACCCTTGAAGTACCAAATGTGGGTGACCGGTGCGGCCAACTCGATGTGGCCCATGCGCTCACGGCGCACTGAGGACTTGGTGACCTCAACGCCACAGCGCTCACAGACGATTCCCTTGAAACGTACGCGCTTGTATTTTCCGCACGCACACTCCCAGTCACGGCTGGGTCCGAAGATCTGCTCTCCAAAGAGACCATCCTTCTCGGGCTTCAGGGTGCGGTAGTTGATGGTTTCAGGCTTCTTGACCTCGCCGTATGACCAGCCGCGGATGTGCTCCGAGGTGGCAAGGCCAATACGCAGGGCTTCAAACGTTGTTGCTTCCAGCACGATGTATCTCTCTCGTTAGTTCTGGCTCGGTCGTTACTTAGATTTCGTCCACGGACGAAGACTCGAAGCGAGTCGAGATGTTGATGCCCAGTTCTTCCGCAGCGCGGTACAACTCGTCATCAGAGTCCTTCAGCGAGACGGCTTGGCCGTCTGCTGAGAGCACCTCGACATTGAGACACAGCGACTGCATCTCTTTCATCAAGACCTTGAAGCTCTCGGGGATACCGGGCTCCTGGATGTTCTCACCCTTGACGATGGCCTCATAGACCTTCACGCGACCGAGGATGTCATCCGACTTAATGGTCAGAAGCTCCTGGAGTGCGTAGGAGGCACCGTAGGCCTCGAGTGCCCACACCTCCATCTCGCCGAAGCGCTGTCCACCGAACTGCGCTTTTCCACCGAGCGGCTGCTGGGTGATCATCGAGTACGGTCCCGTCGAACGAGCGTGAATCTTGTCGTCGATGAGGTGGTGGAGCTTCAGGATGTACATGTATCCCACCGAGACAGGCTGGGGGAAAGGCTCACCGGAGCGACCATCGAATAGACGCGCCTTTCCGGAGGAGCCCACCATGCGGTTGCCATCGCGGTTCACGAGCGTTGCGTCGAGAAGACCAGCAATCTCTTCCTCGCTAGCGCCATCGAATACGGGGGTTGCGACCTTGGTGCCAGGCAGTGCTTCCTTAGCCTGAGCAGCCAGGCGCTTGGCCCATGCTGGGTCACCACTGACTTTCCAACCCTGCTTGGCCGCCCACCCGAGGTGGATTTCCAAGACCTGGCCGAAGTTCATGCGACCGGGAACACCCAGTGGGTTCAAGATGATGTCAACAGGGGTTCCATCCTCAAGGAATGGCATGTCCTCGACAGGAAGAATCCTGGCGATAACACCCTTGTTTCCGTGACGGCCAGCGAGCTTGTCACCCTCAGAAATCTTGCGCTTCTGAGCGATGTAAACGACAACCCTCTGGTTGACACCAGAGCCGAGCTCATCGTCACCATCAACAGCGTCAAAGACCTTGACACCGATGATGGTTCCCTGCTCACCGTGGGGGACCTTGAGCGAGGTGTCGCGAACTTCGCGGCTCTTCTCGTTGAAGATGGCGCGCAACAGTCGCTCTTCAGCGCTGAGCTCAGTCTCACCCTTAGGCGTGACCTTGCCGACGAGGATGTCGCCGGGGCGAACCTCAGCACCGATGCGAATGATGCCTCGCTCATCCAGGTTGGCCAAGAGCTCGGGGCCAACATTTGGCAGGTCGCGAGTGATCTCTTCCTTACCCAGCTTGGTGTCGCGGGCGTCCACGTCATACTCCTCGATGTGAATCGAGGAGAGAGTGTCGTCCTTGACCAAGTTCTGGGACAAGATGATCGCGTCTTCGAAGTTGTAGCCCTCCCATGACATGAATGCCACGAGCAGGTTCTTACCCAGAGCCAGTTCACCGTTCTCGGTGGCGGGGCCATCAGCGATGACCTGCCCGAGGTCGAGCTTGTCGCCGACACTGACGCGAATCTGGTGGTTGAAGTTTGTGCCCTGGTTAGAGCGGTCAAACTTGCGCAGGTAGTAGGTCTTCGTGCCGCCCTTGTCCTGCTTGACCACTGCGTGGTCAGCAGAGACCTCGGTGACAACACCGGGAGCTTCAGCAACAATCACGTCACCAGCGTCGACAGCAGCGAATGACTCCATACCGGTTCCCACCAGTGGGGACTCGGAACGCAAGAGCGGAACAGCCTGACGCTGCATGTTCGCGCCCATCAGAGCGCGGTTAGCATCGTCGTGCTCGAGGAACGGAATCAGCGAGGTGGCAACGGAGACCATCTGGCGCGGGGACACATCGACGTAGTCGACCGCTTCCGGCGCGACCAGCTCGACCTCTCCACCCTTCTTACGCACGAGGATCTTGTCCTCGGCGAAGGTGCCATCGGCATTCAGCGGAGTACCTGCCTGAGCAACGACGAACTCGTCCTCGTCGCTGGCGGTCAAGTAGTCAATGTTCTTTGACACCTTGGCCTTGACCACGCGACGGTAAGGAGTCTCGATGAATCCAAACGCGTTGATGCGAGCAAAGGATGCCAATGAACCAATCAGACCAATGTTCGGGCCTTCAGGAGTTTCAATCGGGCACATACGGCCGTAGTGCGAGGGGTGAACGTCACGAACCTCAACACCGGCGCGCTCACGGCTAAGACCACCGGGGCCCAGTGCCGAAAGGCGACGCTTGTGGGTGAGGCCAGAGAGCGGGTTGTTCTGGTCCATGAACTGCGAGAGCTGGCTGGTGCCAAAGAACTCCTTGATCGCAGCGACCACGGGGCGCACGTTGATCAGAGTCTGAGGCGTAATGGCCTCAATGTCCTGAGTTGTCATGCGCTCGCGAACCACGCGCTCCATACGGGAGAGACCAGTACGAACCTGGTTCTGAATCAGCTCGCCCACGGCACGAATACGGCGGTTACCGAAGTGGTCGATGTCATCGACATCGAGGCGAATGTCTACCTTCTTGCCCGAGCGGGTGCCAGCAATCGTGGCGTGACCCTCGTGCAGAGCGACCAAGTACTTGATGGTCGCGACAATGTCGTCCACCGTCAGCACAGACGTGTCCAAAGGAAGCTCCAGACCGAGCTTGCGGTTGATCTTGTAACGACCAACCTTTGCGAGGTCATAACGCTTGGGGTTGAAGTAGAAGTTGTCGATCAGCAGACGGGCTGCCTCAGCGGCAACCTGCTCGCCGGGACGCAGCTTGCGGTAGATGTCCTTCAGCGCCTCTTCCTTGGTGAGGATGGTGTCCTTCTCCAAGGCTTCGAGAACAGAAGAGAAACCAGCGAAGTGCTTCGCAATTTCTTCGCTGGTGAGGCCAAGGGCCTTCAGGAAGACAGTGACGGACTGCTTACGCTTGCGGTCGATACGAACGCCAACCTGGTCGCGCTTGTCGACCTCAAACTCCAACCATGCTCCGCGGCTTGGAATAACGCGCACGGAATGGATTTCCTTGTCGCTGAGCTTGTCGAGGGCGGACTCGAAATAGACGCCCGGGCTACGCACCAGCTGAGACACAACGACACGCTCGGTGCCGTTGATGATGAAGGTTCCCTTTTCGGTCATCAAAGGGAAGTCGCCCATGAACACTGTCTGGGTCTTGATTTCACCGGTCTGGTGATTCATGAACTCGGCCTCGACATAGAGAGGGGCCGCGTAAGTCTTGCCGCGTTCCTTGCACTCGTCGATGGAGTACTTCTCGTCTTCGAGGTAAGGGTTCGTGAACGAGAGCTGCATGGTCTCGGACGAGTCCTCAATGGGGGAAATCTCTTCAAAGATTTCCTCGAGGCCACTCTTCGTGGAGACAACGGGATTGCCTTCGGCCTTAGCCGCGGCAATGCGCTTCTTCCAGGCAGGAGAACCAACAAGCCACTCGAAGCTCTCGGTCTGCAGTGCAAGCAGATCCGGAACCTCGAGGGTGTCAGAGATTTTGGCGAACGAGAGACGCTGAGCGACTCGACCGTTCTTGGCGGGTGTAGTAGATGCGGAACGCGCAGCAGCCAAGAGCAATTACCTCCAGGGCTCGAAAGAGAGCCTCAATATGAGTGACCGAACAGGTGGAAAGCTTCCGCTAGAACTCAGCTCAAAGAGTTCACCCCGCCACTATTCTCGGGGCTCTCCAACCGACCACAATATGAGGGCAGGAGAAGTCAAGGAAGCAAACCTCTAGTGTATACGGTTTGATAACGATTTGTCTACCCTTGCTTGACTTTGGCCCCGAAACCCCATGTGGATGAATTCCACGCCATCTCAGTCATGTTGGTTACCCTTCGAAGGTGGCATCCAAGGACTGGGTTGAGAAGCGGGCAACCGCGTTACTCGCTGAGCATTCACTGCACGACTGGTCGTTCTCCTGGGACAACGCCAAGACTCGCTTTGGCCAGTGCAGTCATCGCTATAGACGAATCACCCTCTCCCGATATCTCAGCGAAGCGGGATCCGAGGATGAATCAGAACAGGTTCTGCTGCACGAGATTGCCCACGCTTTGGCGGGGGTTCGAGTGGCCCACGGTGACAAGTGGTTACGAATCGCCCGCTCTATTGGTTACCGGGGGCAGCGCACCCACAGCTCACCAGCGGCGACCGAACACGCAAAATGGCGCGGGCTGTGCCCCAGTGGCCACGAGATTATTCGTTTCAGAAGACCATCCAGGCCCATGTCGTGCGCCAAGTGTGAGAGACGGTTCAACCCGACTTATCTCATCGTGTGGAGTGAGAGGACTTACGCCTCGACCGTGACCTCTTTCCAAAACGCGACATAGTTCGCAAAGTCTGTGCCCACCCGCTCAACAGCACCCGGGCGAAGATTGGGATACGACCACGCGCGATCCGGAAATGCCTGGCCATCGACGGTGAGTGTGAAGTACTGGCACTCACCCTTCCACGGGCAGACATAGGGTGTCGGGCTCTTGGTGAAGAACTCATCCTTCAAGGCAGAGGGCGGAAAGTACCAATTGCCCTCAATCTTCACCAGCTGATCTTCGGCGGCTTCGGCGATCACAACGTCATTCAATAAAGCTTTCATAGCCCAAGCCTAGGCTTATCGGCTGATAGTCACCCGGGTAGGGGAGACTACCTACCGTGATGAGCTTTACGCGCCGAGTAGAACTCCCCTGCACGGTCTCAGATGCATTCCTTGCGCTGCACAATCCACAAGTCTTCCGACAAGTGTCGAAGCCTTTCCTCATCTTCACGCCACTCAGGCCCGCATCGTTTCCCCAGCACTACGAGAGTGGCAAGAGCTATGTCGTTGTTGCCAAGGCGTTTGGTCTTATTCCACTGGGCACACAGGAAATCAACCCGACCAGCTCCCACGATGCGGAGCGCTCAGTGTTCGTTGATAAAGGGCGCGGACTTGGCGGCGCACTTGGAGTCATGAAGCACTTCCACCACACGATGACGCTGGAACCCAGCGGCCGAGGCCCCACCATCTTGACTGACACCCTCGAGTGGGATGCAGGTGCTCTAAGCCCAGCCTTCTGGATAGGGTTTCGCTTCTTCTGGTGGTGGCGCCATACAGTGATGAAGCGACTCGCGCGACACTGGTAGGCAGGCGTCGCACGCGTTAGGGGAGGGCCCCTACGCTGGCGAGCGCAGCCTTGAGCAGAGCACCCCTACCTCCCTCTAGTTCACGCAGAACTTCGTCGGCTGTGACCTCTTCAGGTGTCATCCAGGTCATATCCAGTGCGTCCTGACGCGGTTCGCAGGTTCCCGTAACCGGAACCACATAGACGAGCGAGACAGCATGCTGTCTCGTGTCCACGTACTTTGCTCCGGGGAAGGGGAAGTATTCCGCCACGTGAGCTGGCTGCATGGAGGAAGGCAACTGAGGGAAAGCCATCGGGCCTAAATCCTTTTCGAGGTGGCGGAATAGGGCGTCACGCACACTCTCACCAAACATCACCCGACCTGCCACCAAAGCCCTGGCGATCGAGCCCTCCGCGGAAACGCGGAGCAACAAACCGACCTCAGTGACCTGGCCCATGCCATCAAGTCGAACAGGGACCGCCTCGACATAGAGAAGTGGCAAACGAGAGCGAATCTCTATGAGCTCATCGTCAGAGAGCCAGCCGGGGTTGGGGTCGGGAGTTCTCGTGGAGGACATGGCTTCTTTTCTACTCTGAGTCGCTGGCGTGCGGAAGACCTCCGCGTGAGACAAGTGCTTCGGCAAGCGCCGAGGCATCGACTCGCCAGTAGGCGAACTCCTGATCATCAATCTGAATCACAGGAATCTTCTCCGAATACTCGCTCTCCCACTCGGGCGTCTCGAAGAGATTACGGTGTTCCAGGGCCACGTTGGAAAACTTCTGCACAACGCCCGCCGCAAGAAGATCTGCTTCGTCGCAGAGGTGGCAGCCGGGCTTACCAATGAGTCGGACCGTGATGCTCTGCACAGTCTCACCCTATGCTGAACTTCAGATGAGGACAGTGACGTCGAAATCGAAGAAGAGTTCGGGCTCCCCCGAAGTCGTCTTTGTTGATGTCGATAACACCCTGGTTCGCGGAGCCACTATCTATATGTTTGCCATCGAGGCCTGGAAATCAGGATTCATCAAGTGGCACCACGTCATCCCAGCGCTCTTCCAGCAACGCTCCTTCATCAAGCAAGGAGAGACCACCAAGAGGGTCAAGTCCGCCAGAGAGCGTGCGCAGGCGCTCGCCGCCGGCCACTCGTTGGCCGACTTTACTCAAGTCGGTGAGAGTGCGTGGCGACGGTCCATTGCACCAAAAGTCTTCCCGGACGTCCTTGCCACACTTCGGAACCATATGGACTCAGGCCGCCAAGTGTGGCTCCTCACCGCGAGTCCCGATGTGCTGGCAAACATCATTGCCCGGGACCTGCGCTTGAGCGGAGCGCTCGGGACCACGTTGGAAATTCACGATGGTCGCTTTACCGGAGAAATCGAGGGGGAACTCGTGCACGGGCTCATTAAGGCCGCAGCCGCGAAAGGGCTGGCGCAGTCTCTCGGCGCCGATCTCGCTGCGTGCTATGCCTACTCGGACTCGGTGGCTGATGTTCCGTTACTGGAGTTGGTCGGCAATCCCGTTGCCGTCAACCCAGACCCAGGTTTGCTTGCCCTTGCCACAAAGCGCGGCTGGCCGATCGTCTGGCCCGAGGGCACAAGTCGTCACGAGAAGTCTCGAACCAAAAAGGGCAGAGAAAAGCGCTGACCACTGCAGGGCAGGGGCCAGCGCTTTAGCTCGAAGCGTCTACTTCTTGTTGCGACGCTGGTGGCGAGTCTTACGAAGCAACTTGCGGTGCTTCTTCTTCGCCATACGCTTGCGGCGCTTTTTGATAACGGAGCCCATTAAGTTTCCTTTAGACGGGGGTTCTAAGAACTGTGTCTCGATTTAGACAACCTGTGGAGTCTAGCGCAGGCTTGGAGCCCTACCCCACCTGGTTCAGATTCTCACCAGAACCGGCGGCATACATCCACTGCGCCACTGCCGATTCGGGGATACGAAACGAGCGGCCAAAACGAATTGCTGGCACCTCGCCCGAGTGCACCATCCGGTAGACGGTCATGGTGGAGACCCTCATCATTTCGGCAACCTCGTTGACGGTGAGGAAGCGCATCTGGGAAAGAGGGGAAGACATGATTCTCTCGCTTGTCCTGGGGCCTAGGTGGCTGGTGTGGTGATTGTTACCTGAGCAACCCTAGGGGCAGCAAGGAAGTGTGTAAAGAGATTATTTTCTTGCGCCGGAGATCAGGCTCCACGCTCGGTCGATGCCATCACTGAGTAGTCCTCCGGCTGCCCGGCCCAGAGTGGTGAGGTCGATGAAGGGCTCTGCCGTGCTAGCGGAGACGCCACCAGTGAATCCTGCAAGCCATTCGTTTAATGACACCAGCGGCGCCGTGTCGAGTCGATAGAAACGGTGCTGCCCGTCTTCTCGGACCCGAACAACGCCCGCCTCCCGCAGGACCTTCAAATGCTTCGACACTGTTGGCTGGGTAATCCCCAACGCGTCAACGAGCTCCCCCACACTCATCTCGTTGTCGTCGCTGGTTGCGCGATTGAGAAGAGTCACAATGTCGCGGCGGGTTTCGTCAGCGAGTACGTCAAAGAGGTCAGTCATAACTCAGTAGCGTACAAGGCCCTTAGGAGGAGTACCATGGCGAGCGCTGTCTGAGATTCAGATAAGGAAGAAGGCTCAGTTCCGTGTCGTCGTGGCTGACGTCTCTCACACGTCGTAAGTCATCGAGAATCCCTCGTCGATCTCGATCTGTTTCGCGGGGCGCATCAACCTCTGCGCCCAGCGGTCTCGCAGGCGTTCTCTTCAGAGCCCAATCGCTCCTCGGTGGCCAAGCCTCCACCCTCACTATTGGCACGTTCTTGATTTTGACGGTCATCACCACCACGTTGCTGATGCTCCCCGCGGCCGCGGCATCGGGTGAGGCCACGAACCTGGCCGACTCAATGTTTACCGCGGTCTCTGCAATCTGCGTCACTGGGCTTACGACCCTGGACATGGCCACACACTGGTCACCCTTTGGGCACACTGTCGTGTTCCTGGCCATGCAGATTGGTGGCATCGGTGTGATGACGCTCGCAACACTGCTGGCGGTGATCGCCTCCAAGCGCCTCGGGCTCTCCGCCCGCAAGATGATTGCCGTTGATGTTGACCCCTCCAGGCTTCACGAACGCGAAGGGCTTGACGGCCACGGAATGCGCTTGGGCGATGTGAAGGGATTGCTTCGCACCGTCCTCATCAGTGTGATCGCGATCGAAGCGGTGCTTGCGGCCATCATTATTCCCCGCTTGTTGATTGCTGGCCTCGACCCCGTCGATGCCCTCTGGCAAGGTGGCTACCTCGCTGTCTCTGCCTTTACCAACACCGGTTTTGTTCCGCTGATTGATGGCCTCTCACCCTTCGCCAATGATCCCGTGATGGTGTTCACCATCGGAATTGGGGTCTTCTTGGGAAGCCTCGGCTTCCCCGTCATCTATGCGCTTGCTCGCGCGGTGAAGACGAGCCGCCGCCGTCGCCGCGGCCTCACTCTCTCCCACGGTCGCGTGGGAATGCACGCCAAGCTCACCCTGGCGACAACCACAATTCTTTTGGTAGTCGGCGCGCTCGCGATTGCCGCACTGGAATGGGGTAACGAGAAGACTCTGGGCTCACAGGATGCTGCTACCCGCCCGATGACGGCGCTATTCACCTCGATGATGTCTCGCTCGGGCGGGTTCAACACTGTTGACACCTCAGAGTTCGGTGGGGCCACCCTTCTGGTTCTTGACATGCTGATGTTTGTCGGTGGTGGTTCTGCCTCGACCGCGGGTGGTATCAAGGTGACCACCCTCGCGATTCTTTTCCTCGCCGCATTCGCTGAATCCCGTGGCGACCAAGACATCGTGGTCTATGAGCGTCGTATTCCCTCGGACACCGTTCGCCTTGCGGTGAGCGTGGTTCTCTGGGGTGCAAGCATTGTGGTTTTCGCCACCATCGCAATCCTGACCATCACCGATGAGCCACTCGAGAAGGTCCTCTTCGATGTGATCTCCGCCTTTGCTACCTGTGGACTCAGTGCTGGTCTGACCAGCAGCGAACTCCCGGACGCAGCCAAATATGTCCTGGCAGCAACCATGTTGCTGGGTCGGGTTGGTACAGTGACGCTGGCAACAGCTCTCAGTGGAACCCACCGCCAGACGGTGTACCGCCGTGCAAAAGAAAGGCCGATCGTTGGTTGAGAAAATTCCCCATGACGCACCTGTCCTTGTTATCGGACTGGGTCGCTTCGGTGCCGCCACAGCGGGTGAGCTGGACAAGCTCGGCCGCGACATCCTCGCCATCGACGAAGATCCCGCCCTCGTTCAGAAGTGGGCCGACCGGGTCAAGCACACTGCAGTCCTCGATGCGACAAACCTCAGCGCACTCCAGCAGATCGGTGCTGGCGATTTCCCCATCGCTGTTGTCGCCATCGGTTCGTCGATCGAAGCCAGTGTGCTGATTACAACCAACCTGGTGGACCTCAAGGTTCCCCAAATTTGGGCAAAAGCCATCAGTGAGTCCCACGGCAAAATCCTGACCCGCATCGGTGCCCACCGCGTGGTCTACCCGGAGCGGGAGGCCGGCGAGCGCGTCGCACACTTGGTGTCGGGCCGCATGATCGACTTCATCCGCTTCGATGACAACTTTGCGCTCGTGAAGATGTATCCACCCAAGCCCATTCGAGGTTTGTCGCTCACCGACTCCAAGGTGCGCTCCAAATACAACATCACGGTCGTCGGTGTGAAGTCACCGGGTAAGCCCTTCACCTATGCAACAGAGAACACCGTGGTCAGCAACCACGACCTCATCATTGTCTCTGGCACCAACGAAGACATCGAAACTTTCGCTGCCCTCGACAAGTAACTAGTCCTTGGCCATACCCTCGGCGCGAGCGATTGCCGCGGTGGTGGCCGCACGAATAATGCCGGCAATATCCGCGTCGCCAAAAACTTCGAGCGCAGCGGCGGTCGTGCCGGCGGGACTCGTAACGGCTTCACGCAACTTCTCTGGGGATTCTCCCGAACGCGCCAGTAGCTCTGCCGCTCCACGGAAGGTTCCCTCCACCATCACGCGAGCAGCCTCATCGCTAAACCCGCGCTCCTGGGCAATCTCGATGAAGCGCTCCATCAAGAAGTAGACATAGGCAGGCCCGGAGCCAGAGATGGAGCTCAGAGCGTTGATTTCGGACTCCTGAACCTCAACCACGGTGCCGAAGGTTTCACACATCGCTCGAACAAGCGCCAGCGCTTCGTCACTGACGCGGGAACCCCGAGCGATGCCCGTCACACCAAGTCCGACCTGAGCCGGGGTGTTGGGCATAGTACGCACCACGGCGCCTGGCCATGCCTCTTCCATGGTCGCCAGTGTGATGCCAGCAGCAACACTGACCATGATTGCTTCGGGCTTAGCGCTAGGGGCAATCTCGCCGAGGAGCCCGGCAATCTGAGCGGGCTTGACCGCCAGCACAATAATGTCCGCATCACCAACGACAACCGAGTTGGCGCTTGGCTCAGCCTCGAGGCTCTCGGCAGACGCCCCAGTGGCGCGGAGCCTGCTTGCCGAGGCTTCGGATCGGGTCGTGACACGAATGCTCTCAGAACTCACGCCCGGCTGGGTCAGTCCCTGAAGAATCGCCCCACCCATGTTGCCGGTGCCGAGGATTACAATCCGGGGAAGTTTTGTGGCCATGGGGCCAGTGTAGATTGAGTGGACCATAGAGACCCAACGTCGGGGAAGTGGCGGGCTAAGTCATGAGCGGTAAGAAAAAGACCCACGAAAAAGCGCCAGCGCGCGAGCCCATCTTGGCTGCGCTTAATGGCTCTCCCGATGTTCAGTCCGTCCTTCGTCTCAGCGCTGTCTCGGAGCCCGATGGCCACTGGGTCATTGCGGCAACGGTGGAGCTTATTGACTCACTGCCTGTGTATGTCCTCTCCCACTCACTGGATGAGGCCAAGCGTCGCGTGCGCGAAGTCACCACCGACACCGCTGAGATCTATATCGAGCCCGAACTCGTCCGGGACCCTTCCCGGGCAGATCCCCACACGGACGTTATTGTGATTAAAGCGTCCGACTGACTAGGAGAAGCCCATGGAACTTGTGAGAGATATCACTCTGATCATCCACTTCTTGGGGTTGGCCATGATCATCGGGCCCTTTCTGATTCAGATGCGAGCCCACACCGGCTATGCGTTCTCCTGGGTTCTCACCGGCGGAATTGTCCAGCTGGTCACCGGTCTGCTGCTGACTGGCCTTGCTGAGATGCGTTTGGCTGATGACCCCGACATGTCGCTCGACCACACAAAAATTGCGGTCAAGACGGTCTCGGCCTTGGTGATCTTCATCGTTGCTCTTATTGCGTATCGTCGCCAAAAGAAGATCGCGCCTGGCGCGACGCAGCGCAGCCTCTTGCCTCTGCTCCATGTGGCCGGAGCTTTGGCCATTAGCAACGTCTTCATCGCCGTGCTGTGGCCGGGCGTGGTGAGCTAGGACTCTCGAGCCTGCCCAAAAAAGTCGGTGAGTAGCGAGGCGCATTCCGCCTCGCGCACTCCTCCCGCAACCTCGTCAACGCGATGAGGAAGTGATCGGTCGCGGACCAGATCGTGGACACTGCCGGCAGCGCCAGCTTTGGGATCCCAGGCGCCAAAAACAACGCGTGAAATTCGTGCTTGCGTGATGGCCCCGGCACACATCACGCACGGCTCCAGGGTGACCACCAGGGTGTGGCCCGAGAGATTGGCCGTCTCGAGGGCGTGGCCCGCCAGGCGGAGAGCCACAACCTCCGCGTGGGCGGTCGGGTCATGGTCGCGCTCTTTCTGATTGCAGGCCTTGGCGACAATGACTCCGGTGGCATCCACGACGAGCGCGGCAACGGGGACATCGCCTGTGTGGAGAGCCTCTCGGGCAACATCCACCGCAAGGGCCATCAGATCGTCGTCGGTCGCCATGTGTCCCACTTTATCCAGCTTCGCGAGCCTAGCCCTGGCGGTAAGGTGAGCGTCATGGAGTTACACGTTGCCAACCATCCGCTGGTCTCCCACAAGCTCTCGGTACTGCGTGACAAGGACACTCCGTCGCCTGTATTTCGGGCCCTGACCTCGGAGTTAGTCACCCTCCTCGCATACGAAGCGACGCGCCTCATTCGAGTCGAGGACCGCGAAATCATCACGCCCGTTCAAAAGACCGTGGGCAAAAAACTTGCCAAGCCTCGCCCCGTTGTTGTGCCCATCCTCCGCGCGGGACTCGGGATGTTGGAAGGAATGGTCGCCCTGCTGCCGAGCGCCGAAGTGGGCTTCCTCGGAATGGTGCGCGACGAAGAAACCCTTAAACCCAGCGTCTACGCGGAGCGCTTGCCCGAGAACCTCGCCGATCGCCAGTGCTTTGTTCTCGACCCCATGCTCGCTACCGGCGGTTCGCTGCTCCAAGCCATCACGTTCCTCGCCGACAAGGGTGCCTCGGACATCACGGCGGTGTGTCTGCTCGGCGCACCGGAGGGAGTGAAGGCCGTGGAAGAGGGAACCACGGGACTCAAGGTCACCATCGTCCTAGGCGCTCTCGATGAGAAGCTCAATGAGAAGGGCTTCATCGTCCCAGGCCTCGGCGATGCGGGCGATCGCCTGTATGGGACGGTCGGCTAGGACCTGGGGACTTGACGGTTCGCCAACTAGACGGCGATAATCGGGCCATGAACACTCTGGCCTTGTCGATGCTCCCGCAGGGGGCGCCTGAGTGTTGCTGTCGAATGTGTGACTAACGTCCCTTTCTTCCGAGGGTCTCTAGACCCCCTAGCGAATCGACAGCAATGACTACCTCCTCTTCACCTCGCGAACCTCGTGGGTTCGCTCTCTATGTGGGCGTCACTGAAGCCGACGCCCACCAGGCCGGGATTTCTTTAGAAACGCTGGTCAAGGAACTCAAGAAAACCGTCGCCAGTCACGTGCCAAGCGCCGACACCCACGCGGCCATCGCACTGGCCCCAACCGGGTCGGGTGGCAACAACTTAGAGATTGTGCGAATGGCACTGCACGACCCGGCAGCACTGGCAAAGCTCAAGCCAGCTCAACCTGAGCGTGTGCTCTCCGTCATCATTGACATCTCCCGCAAGCGAGCAACCATTGACGGTGAGGCGGCTCCGCTCACCTTCAAAGAATTTGCGCTTCTGCAGTTCCTGGTGCTTCGGGAAGGACAAACCGTACGACGAGAAATCATTATTGGCGCGCTCTGGGCTGCAGGTGAGGACGACATCCCCAACTCCCGCACTATTGACGTGCACGTTCGCAGGCTTCGCTCGAAGCTTGGCCGCTATGAGGACATTGTCCGCACGGTGCGCGGGGCTGGCTACCGGTTTGACCGCCACGCGGATGTCACCATTCACTACGGCGAAGCGCCATCGCCCGACATGATCTAGGCCGATCTCTTTCAGAAATCTTCGCACTAGACACCGTTACCATTCTGTTATATATTGGCGTCATCGTCAGTTGTGTGCTCTAGCAGCTCTCGTTCATGTGATTACAGAACACTCTTGGTGCAAGGGAATAGGGCCGGTCGCTCGCCTCAGCGGCCGGCTCTAATCACGTTAACAGCAACCCACGTGGACACCATCCAGCCAAGCCCTCTACGCTGACCAGATGACCTCAAGCCCTGTCGTCGTCTGGTTTCGCAATGATCTGCGACTCTCTGACAATCCTGCTCTGCATGCAGCAGTGGCACATGGCGAAGAACTGATTGCGCTCTACGTCCACGACGAAGAAAGCCCAGGGACCAGGCCACTAGGTGGTGCCACGAAGTGGTGGCTTCACCATTCCCTCCTCTCACTGAGAAAAGACATCGAATCCCTGGGTGGGACGCTCACTCTTCGACGGGGACCAGGCGCTGAGGTTGTCCGCCAGGTCGTGCGCGAAACGAAGGCGAGCGCCGTCTTCTGGAATCGTCGCTATGGGGCCAACCGTGAGGCCGACGCAGCACTCAAGACCGAACTGCGAGACGCAGGCCTGACCTGCGAAAGTTTTGCCGGAAACCTGCTCTTTGAGCCGTGGACCATTAGAACGGGTGAAGACCGTCCATTCCGCGTGTTCACGCCCTTCTGGCGAGCCTGCTTGGCATCCGAGCCACCGAGGGTTCCCTTGGCCGGACCGACGACGCTGTCGAGCCCCAGCGCCGTTAGCTCGGAGGATCTGGGCGACTGGGATCTTCTTCCGACCGCCCCTGACTGGTCTGCGGGCCTGGCAGAGATGTGGCATCCGGGTGAGCAGGGGGCGACTGATCGTCTGGATGACTTCGCCCGCAACACCTTGAAGAATTACCACCGGCGCGACGAGCCCGGGCCCGTCACCACCTCACGCCTGAGTCCCCACTTGCGCTTTGGTGAAATCAGCCCGCACACCATCTGGCACGCGCTGGAGCGCACTCTGCCCGCTGAAGCGGAGAAGAACAAAGCCAAGTTCTTGAGCGAAATTGGGTGGCGTGAGTTCTCCTACAACATCCTCTTCCACTTCCCCGAGCTGGCCTCTGCGAACTTCAGGCCGGAGTTTGATCGATTCCCCTGGGGCAAACCGGAGAGCGCATCGCTCCAGGCATGGCACAAGGGCCGCACCGGTGTCCCTCTGGTTGACGCTGGCATGCGGGAGCTATGGGCCACGGGCTATATGCACAACCGCGTGCGCATGGTCACCGCCTCGTTCCTGATCAAGAACATGCTCACCGACTGGCGAATCGGTGAAGCATGGTTCTGGGACACACTGGTGGACGCCGATGAGGCAAACAACCCGGCGAGCTGGCAATGGGTGGCCGGAAGCGGCGCTGACGCCGCCCCCTACTTCCGAGTGTTCAATCCGATGCTCCAAGCGGAAAAGTTTGACCCCCAACAGGAGTACATCTCTCGGTGGGTGCCAGAGATTGGCACAGCCGACTACCCGAGTGAACCGATTGTCGACATGAAGGCAAGCCGAGACAAGGCGCTGGCCGCTTTCTCGGAGCTTAAAGCCGCGAAGCTGTGACACCTGAACACTCGTAGGCCTTGAGTCCTATACCCCCTGGGGTATAGTGTCCTCATGGCGGAGACCTCAACTAAAGACCCAGGCTTTGGCGAACGAGTCGAGGGCATTGATATCCCCGTCGTGAACGAGCGAGCCGTCCGGGCGTCTGCAGGGATTTTGTTCCTGCTCGGCTTCCTCGCCGTGAACTACGCCTTTTATACGGGGGACTTTCAGCCCGTCCGAGGGTTTGGGTTCCTCTTCCTGCTCGACATGGGAATTCGCATCGGGCTGGACCATCGCTTTGCCCCCACCATGGTGCTGGGCGCACTAATTGTGCGCCGGCAGCGACCCGAGTGGGTGGGAGCGCAACAGAAACTGTTGGCGTGGTCACTCGGCCTTGGCATGGCCTTTATCGCGTGCCTCGGCATGGGCTTCCTGGGGATTCAGAACGAGTACATGCTGCTGTTCTGTAGCTTCTGCCTGGCGTTGATGTTCTTGGAGGCGGCGTTTGGCATTTGTGTCGGGTGCGAGCTCTATCGGGTTTTTGCCAAGACCCCACCCCAGCTGTGTCCGGGCGACGTCTGCGACTACACGCCACCCACTAGGCGCTCGCTCTTTAGCAACGCCCCTACAGCTGGCCCCTGATATCCCAGAGGTCGGGGAAGAAGGGGTTGAAGAGAGTGCTCGCCAGGTAGGCGACACCGGCAGATCCTCCGGTGCCCTTCTTGCGGCCAATGGTCCGCTCGACCATCTTCACGTGGCGGTAGCGCCATTCACCCAAGCCCTCATCCAAATCCACGAGCGCTTCACACACCAGCGAGGACTCGGGGTCGGTGTGGTGAAGGTTAACCAGCACCTGCTGGACGTCCTCGCGGGCTTCCCACGGGACAGTGACGTCGCGATTTCGCACATCTTCTGGCATAGCGTGTCCGCGCGCGTGGCAATACGCAAGGGCAGAATCCCACACACTCGGCCTCGACATCGCCGCCTCCACTGCACTGCGGGCAGGGGAGCCTGGAACCAAGTGCTCGGCCATTTTCATGCCACTGCCGTGCTCCGCGTTTTCACCGGCATAGTCACGGCGCCCAAGGACCGCCTCCAGCTCGCGGAACTGCGCCGACTGGAACCCACTAGCCGAGGACAGGCGGGCGCGAAATGACTGGAACTGCAAAGGGGTCATCGTCTCCAGAACATCAATCTGTGCCACACAGATCTTCATGATGGTGCGCACTCGTCCCAGCAGGGCAAGAGAGCGATGTGTGTCACCGCTACCTAAGGCGGGCTGAAGAGCGGCCAATTCATGGAGTATTTGCTGGAACCACAGTTCGTAGACCTGGTGGATAGTGATGAAGAGCAGCTCGTCGTGCTCGGGGCCATCAGAGAGAGGCTTCTGCAAGGACAGCAGTTCCTCAATTTTCAAATAGCTCGTATAGGTCACTGCCTTCTCGTGAGAGCCAGTCATCAGGTCACACGGCTCTCACCTGGCGTGACATTCCGGTAGTCGCCACTGGCCACCAAGTCCCGCAGCCGATCAAAGCCATCCCACACCTCACCGTAGGAGGTGGCAAGCGGTGAGATTGCGAGCC
>JBIILX010000063.1:0-7782 GCA_044338275.1 Pontimonas sp. | reverse complement strand
GGGGTACTCATGGGCTCTCCTTGGTGTTCGCAATGATGCGAAGGAGTTCTCGCACTGTCTCGTCAAAAGTCAGGGGTGTCGAATCCAAGAGTGTGACGCCGGGGGCCGCGTTCATGAAGTCCACCACGGTTTGGTCGCTGCGGTCTCTGGAGCTCAAGGCTTGGGCAACGCTGGGGGCTGCCACAGTGCCAGCAACCTCTGCCTGCCGTCTGGCAATACGTGTTGCCTCGTCGGCGGTTAGCAACACCCGCACGGGCGCGTCGGGAGCAACGACTGTCGTGATGTCTCGCCCTTCCATCACAATGCCTGGTCGTGCACAAGACGCAATCACGTTTCTGAAATGGTCAACAAGTCCCTGACGCACGAGTGGGTGCTGGGCCACCGCCGAGACACTGCTAGAAACCTCGTGCCCTCTAATGGCCTCCGTGACATCCACCCCGTCCACGCTAAAGACCTGGTTGTCAGGGTCTTCTGAAGCCACATAGGACGTGCTGGCCTGGAGGGCCAGCACCGCGTCCTGGTCGCTGGCGTCAACACCAGCGTTCACAACCGCATAAGCGAGAGCCCGGTAGGCAGCGCCCGTGTCGTAATAGCTATAGCCAAGCTGACGGGCAACGGCTTTGCTCACACTCGATTTCCCGGAGCCCGCTGGCCCGTCCACTGCAACGACGAGCGTGCCCATTACTTGGCTTCCCCCGCGATGCGCCAACCACTCTCGAGGAGCTTGGATTCGACCTCGGCAACCACGTCTTTCTTGACCGTCAGGTCGGCAAAACCAACGTTGGCCCCTGGGGAGTGCTCTAGGCGGAGGTCTTCGAGGTTGATACCCCAGTCGCCGAGCTGCGTGAGAAGCTTTGCCAACTGGCCAGGGGTATCGTCAATCACCACAATCAGCGAAGCAAACGCTGTCGAAACTCCGTGCTTGCCGGGCAATTGGGAAACCCCAGCGTTGCCGGCGTGGAGCAGGTCCGCAATGGCGCTGCGCGATCCAGGGGCACCAAGATCACTCAACGCCTCGAGAAGGCGGTCAACATCAGCTTTGACGCCGTTTAAGTGCTCTGTAATCGCTTCGGCGTTTGCCTGGACAATTTGAATCCACAAAGCGGGGTCACTCGCGGCAATGCGGGTGACATCCCGGACTCCCCCGCCTGCCAGCGACAAGGCAGCCGGGGACGCGTCGGACAGCCGCGCCGCCATCACTGAAGAGAGCAATTGGGGCGTGTGGGACATCAGTGCGACAGCTTGATCGTGCTCGAGCGCAGACATCGTGATCGGCGTCGCGCCTAGGCTTCGCACGAAAGAGTCAACTCGTTGACGGCGAGCCTCTTCTCCCTCGCAGATCACCCAGGGCCTGGCAGTGAAAAGGTCACTCCGTGCGGACACGGCTCCCCCGCGCTCGCGGCCAGCCATCGGATGAGTGCCCACAAAGCGGGCAATGTCCGCACCGGCAGCGCTGAGGCCCTCGTAAATGCCTGCTTTGACGCTGGTCACATCAATGACTGCGGCTTGAGCGAACTTCTCAAGAGCGCTTCGGGTGACCTCCATCGCCACGTCAGGCGGCACCGCAACAACAACCAGATCGGGCTCTGGCGAACCCGGTGAGAGGGCAACACCAGCGCCGTAGTCGGTGGCGAGAGCTACCGCTGACGGTGACGCGTCGGCGAGAGTCACGACAACATCGTGCTCGCGCAGGGCGAGGCCAATACTGGCACCGAGCAAGCCCGCACCAATGATGTGAACGCGCCCAAAAGGTGCGTTAGTCATCGTGGTCATGCGAGTGCTCCTCGGTGGCTGATGGGTCCTGATGCGCCAGGGTCAACACACTGGACACCTCCAGCCTACTGAGGTCCCGCCATTGGCCAGGTTTGAGGCCTCCTAAGTGGAGAGGGCCAAAGCTTCTGCGGTGCAGATCCAGCACCGGGTGGCCGACTTCTGCCAACATCCGCCGCACGATTCTGTTTTTTCCGGAATGCAGGACCAATTCAACGATGCTCTTGCCATTGCGGGGTGCCCCCACCAATTTGGCGCGATCCGCCCGAGCAATGCCATCCTCAAGCTCAACGCCACTGGTGAGGGCCGCAAGGGCCTGCGGGGCAACTTCGCCCTGCACCGTCGCAACATAGACCTTGTCCACCTCGAACGAGGGGTGAGCCAGGCGATGAGCGGCCTCGCCGTCGTTGGTCATCAGCAGTAGGCCGGTGGTGTCGGCATCGAGTCGGCCGACGTTGAACACTCGCTCACCGATCTGGGCGATGTAGGTCTGAAGATCGGGTCGTCCTTGTTCGTCGGACAGGCTGGACACAACGCCTGCTGGCTTATGCAACATGATGTAGCGCAGCTCGGTATCAAGAGACACCACGGAGCCATTGACCGCGACGATGTCTCGTGTGGGGTTGATGCGCATGCCCAACTCATCGGCCACCTCACCGTTGACGGTGATTCGACCCTGCTGCATGAGTTGTTCGACCCGGCGCCTGGAGGCGACCCCGGCCCTGGAAAGAACCTTTTGCAGGCGTTCCTTGTCGGTGTCGTCGTGGTCAGTCGACATCGTCAAAGCCATCAGCGCCATCGTCGAGCAGTGGCGACAGTGGTGGGAGCGCCTCCAGTGACTCGATTCCGAGTTCCCCCAAAAGAAGATCGGTGGTCACATAGAAGATCGCCCCGGTCTCGGGGTCGGTGTGCGATTCGCGAATTAGTCCCCGACTCACCAGGGTGCGGATGACGCTATCCACGTTCACGGCGCGAATAGACGAGACCTGCCCTCTGGTGACCGGCTGCTTATAGGCGATCACCGCAAGGGTTTCCAGGGCGGCCGGCGAGAGTTTCGCCGGTGTCTGCTCATGAATAACGCGTGACACAACGGCGTCGTAAGTCTCTCGAACATAAATCCGCCAGCCTCCGCCTACTTCGCGTAGCTCAAAGCCACGCTCAGGCCCTTCTGCTTCACCGTTAAAGTCAGCGACAAGAGCCTGGATGGCGGCCTTGAGCTGGGCGACGGGGACATCGAGCGCGCTGGCGAGCTCAAGAACGCTCTGAGGCTGGTCTGCAATCATCAGGATCGCTTCCAACTCACGCTCAAGATTTCCTGCAGTGGTTACCGCAGTTTCGCTCTGTTCTTTAGGCATTGCTTCTCTCCTCGCCGCCCCATTCATCACCCAAGTTAGCAAGGTGCTCATCGCTGAAATCTTTCGCGCTCCACTGCAGTGTTAGCTCACCGAGTGGCTCCAACTGTTGGAAGGTGATTGCAGACTCGCGATAAAGCTCAAGGACAGCCAAGAACCTGGCGACTATCACGCCGCGCTCAGCAACCCCGGCGATCATAGACCTGAAGCTGACAGGGCCGTGGCCTCTCAGCATGGCAATCACGTGGGCGGCTTGCTCGCGAATACTCACGAGCGGCGCATGCAGGTGGTCGAGGTTCACCAAAGGAATTTCTCGTGGTGCCATCGCGAGCAGGGCGAGCATCTGGAAATCTTGCAGACTCATGGTCCACTCGAGCTCGGGTGCCGCCGCCACGAATTTCTCTTCGAGGGCAACACTTCGGGGGTGCCGGTGGCTTTCGCGCTCGAGGTGTTTGGCAAACCACACGGACACTTCCTTGAAGGCGCGGTACTGCAGCAGGCGGGCAAACAGCAGGTCTCTGGCTTCCAGGAGCGCCACGTCTTCTGCGTCAACGAATTCACCCTGGGGCAGTAATCCCACAATCTTCATATCCAGCAGGGTTGCCGCAACTACGAGGAACTCACTGGCCGCATCGAGTTCTGCGGCGCCCTCAAGGTCTTTGATGTAGGTCAGGAAGTCATCGGTAACGACACTGAGTGCGACCTCAGTGATATCGAGTTCTCGTTTGCCAATGAGGCTGAGGAGAAGATCAAACGGGCCATCGAAGTTATCGAGCCGGACCCGAAAGGACTGCTCGCCCTCTGCTTCCAGCTCGTCGAGAACGCTCCCTCTAGGCAATCGCGCCACGGGCAATGAGCTCTCTAGCCAACTGACGGTAGGTCTGTGCACCCGCGTGAGTCGGGGCAAATTCAGTGATGGGGACAGCGGCCACCGATGCGTCGGGGAACTTGACGGTCCTGCCGATTGCGGTGTCCAGGACTGTGTCGCCAAAAGTTTCCACCGCGCGCTCCATGACCTCTTTCGAGTGGAGGGTCCTGGGGTCATACATCGTGGCCACAATGCCATCAACACGGATGGCGGGGTTCAGGCGGTCGCGAACCTTCTCGATGGTGTCAATCAGCAGCGCAACCCCACGAAGCGCGAAATACTCGGTTTCCAGAGGAATAAGGACCCCGTGGGCGGCGGTGAGAGCGTTGACCGTCAGCAAACCCAACGAAGGTTGGCAGTCGATCAAGACCACGTCGTAATCATCAAGCACAGGCTTCAAAACTCGGGCCAAGATTTGCTCACGGGCAACCTCGTTCACCAGGTGAACCTCGGCAGCCGAGAGGTCAATGTTTGCGGGAATTACGTGTATGCCCTTGGTCTTCGTTGGCGCAATCGCCTTGCGAACGTCCTTCTCACGGCCAATCAGCAGGTCATAAATGGTGAGAGTGTCGTGGGTGTTAACGCCAAACCCGGCAGACAGCGCACCCTGGGGATCGAAATCCACGATCAAGACGTTGCGGCCATACTCCGCCAGGGCACCACCGAGGCTGATGGTGGTGGTTGTTTTGCCCACCCCGCCCTTTTGGTTACACAGGGCAATAATTCGGGCAGGCCCGTGGGATTTGAGCGCGGGAGGTTCCGGAAAATCACGTAGCGGACGGCCAGTGGGGCCTATCTGGGACGCAACTTCAGGCATGCGATGAGTCTATCGCTCCGATTTACCTCGCACGCGGATGCGCCCCCAGATAGACATCGCGGAGGGTGTCGATGGTCACTTTCGTGTAAATCTGGGTCGTGGAGACCGATGCGTGACCCAATAGCTCTTGAACGACGCGAATATCCGCACCCCCGCTCAAGACGTGAGTGGCAAACGAGTGACGCAGGGTGTGCGGGGACACCAGCCCCTCGAGATGCGCGCGCTTGGCTGCCTCTTGGATAATCAGCCAGGTGTTTTGCCGAGACAGTGGCCCACCCCTGGCGCCCAAAAACACCACCGGGGTGGACTTCTTCGAATTTTTCATCAGCGCTGGCCTTGCCCGGGTCAAGTAGCTATCCAGAGCAGCTCGGGCGTAACTGCCCACCGGAACAATCCGCTGTTTGCGGCCCTTGCCCGTCACACGGACCACCTCAGCTGTCCGCCCCTGATCATCAACCAGGTCATCCAGGCTCATCGCGGTCACTTCCGAAACGCGGGCGCCCGTTGCATACAGCAGCTCGAGAAGAGCCCTATCGCGCAAAGCGATGGGATCGTCACCGACAATCGCGTCCAGTAAGTCTTGAACCTGAGCGACAGTCAGTGCCTTTGGAAGGCGTCCAGGGAGCTTGGGGGCATGGAGTTCCCGGGTGGCATCGTCGGCGACCACGCCCTCGTCGAGCAAGAAACGGTGGAAGTTCTTGATGCTGGAGAGCTTCCGTGCCACCGTGGTGCGGGCGCCAGCGAGCTCCACGACATAATCGCGAACGTGCTCTGCCTTCACTGCAGTGGCCACCGCTAATGATCGTGTGGCAAGCCAGGCAAGATAGTGACCCAGGTCGCTGCGATAAGCGCTCACCGTGTGAGGTGAGCGGCCGCGCTCGAGGGTGACATAGCGGATGTAGCGCTCGAGCTCACGCTCGAGCTCCGTGCGAGAAGAGCTAGAGCTGGTGTCGTTGGACATAAGCGGCAAGGAGCGCGGTCACAGCGATCTGGTTCTTGATGTCCCCCTGCATGATTGCGCTCACCACATCGGCTAGGGGAACAAATTGTTTTTCCAAATCGGCTTCTTCGCCCTCTCGAACATAATCGTGAGACAGGGGGCGCAGACCGGTGGCGACATAGATCTGGATGAACTCGTTCGAGCCACCAGGAGTGGTGTTCAGCGTCATCAGGTAATCCCAGTGATCCGCCTCCAGGTCCGCTTCCTCTGCCAATTCACGCTTCGCGCACTCCAAGGGGTCTTCGCCGGGAATGTCCAGAAGACCGGCAGGAATCTCCCAGTTGAGGGAGCGAATGGCATGGCGATATTGGCGAATCATCATGACTTCGCCCTCATCGTTAATCGCCACCACGCCCACCGCACCGGTGTGGTCGACAAAGTCGCGCCGCAAAACTGTGCCGTTGTAATCGAAGGTTTCCCGCACGACGTCCCAAATAGCGCCGTCGAAGACCGTCTCCCGACTCAGCGCCTCGATGTGGCGGGGTTCGTCCTTGGGGAGAAAAACCCCCACGGTTAGTTCTCCTGGTCTGAAACCGGGAACAACGCTGATGCCTCGTGGCGCTCAAGCGCGGCACCAACCAAGCCAGCGAACAAGGGGTGCGCACGGTTCGGCCGTGAACGAAGCTCAGGGTGAGCCTGGGTGGCCACATAGAAGGGGTGGACAGACTTCGGGAGCTCAACAAACTCCACCAGTGACCCATCGGGGCTTGTACCAGAGAAGACCAGACCAGCCTCTGCAATCTGGGCGCGATAGGAGTTATTCACCTCGTAGCGATGACGGTGGCGTTCCTCGATCGTGGGCTTGCCATAGAGCTCGCGAACGACCGAGCCTTTGAGAAGGGCTGCCTCATAGAGGCCCAACCGCATTGTTCCGCCCATGTCGCCATGGCCGGAGAGAATATCGACCTGCTCGGCCATGGTCGCAATGACGGGGTGGGGCGCGTCCGGGTCGAACTCGGTGCTGGACGCACCGACCAAACCTGCCATGGTGCGGGCGTACTCGATCACCATGCATTGCAAGCCCAGGCACAGGCCAAGGGTCGGAATCCCATTCTCGCGGGCATAGCGGAGTGCCCCGACCTTGCCCTCGATACCGCGAATTCCAAAGCCGCCGGGAACACAGATTCCATCCACATCGGCGAGGGCCTTCTCGGCGCCAGCGGTGGTTTCGCACTCGTCGCTGGCGACCCACCGCAATTCGACTTTCGTCTGGTGGGCGAACCCGCCCGACCGGATTGCCTCAATCACTGAGAGATAAGCGTCTGGCAAATCGATGTACTTGCCCACAATGGCGATAGTCACCGTGTGCTTGGGGTGATGCACAGCATCGAGCAAGTCTTTCCAACCATCCCACACCATCTCGCCGGCCTGAAGCCCGAGGGTGTCGATGATGTAGTCATCAAGATCCTGGCTGTGAAGCAAGGACGGGATGTCGTAGATACTCGGCACATCCACGGCGTTCACCACGGCAGCCTCGTCAACGTCACACATCAGGGCGATTTTCCTGCGGTTGGCGCTCTCAACGGGACGATCACTGCGCAACACCAGAGCGTCTGGCTGAATACCAATCGAGCGCAAAGCCGCGACAGAGTGCTGGGTCGGCTTTGTTTTTTGTTCCCCTGAGGCCCCCATGAAGGGCACCAGCGAGACGTGGACGAAGAACACGTTCTCGCGCCCGAGCTCGTGGCGAACCTGACGGGCAGCTTCGATGAAGGGCTGACTTTCAATGTCGCCTACGGTTCCACCAATTTCGGTGATGATGACATCGGGCCTCGGCTCTTCGTGCGCTTGGAGGCGCATCCGCCGCTTAATCTCATCGGTGATATGGGGAATTACCTGGACAGTGTCACCCAGGTATTCGCCACGGCGTTCCTTGCCAATCACCTCCTGGTATATCTGGCCGGTTGTCACGTTGGCGGCCTGAGACAGGTTGATATCGAGAAAGCGTTCGTAGTGCCCAATATCCAGATCGGTC
>JBIILX010000062.1:0-7786 GCA_044338275.1 Pontimonas sp. | reverse complement strand
ACCTTTTCACCCTTACCCGATTGCTCGGGCGGTCTACTTTCTGTGGCACTGTCTCGCGGATTACTCCGGGTGGGTGTTACCCACCGTCCTGCTCTGTGGAGCCCGGACGTTCCTCGGCACTACCGAAATAGTGACGCGACCGCCTGGCCGACCCTTTCCATCAACTACCAGGGTAAGGCCATAATGCCCGGGGCACTAGAGGTCGCGATAGGACGACGCTGAATCCAGCGCTCGGTTTGCCGCCGCATCGGCTCTGGAGTTCTCTTCCCTGGGCACCCATTCGAACGCTACGGAACGGCCAGCGAGCAGCTCCCGGGCTTCCGTAGCCAGAGTCTGCATGTCCGGGTGCTTGATTTTCCAACGGCCCGACATTTGTTCCACCACAAGTTTGGAATCCATCCGAATATGAAGCGTGGCGGAGGGAGAAATCTCCAGTGCCGTCTTGACGCCCTCGATCATCCCTCGGTATTCGGCGACGTTATTGGAGGCAACCCCACACAGGATTCCAGCAGAGGCAATGACCGACCCTGTTTGGGGATCAATAACCACAGCCCCGCCGGCGGCGTCACCAGGGTTGCCCCTGGACGCGCCATCGGCCTCAATCACGAGTCGCTGGTGGCTCACAGGCCCGACTCTGCAGTTCGAATGAGAATGGCGTTGCTATCGGGACACAAGAGAACTTCATCCGCTGGCGCTTGGCGCACAGCTTGGATGTCCGATTCTGTGAGCGCAACCCCGCTGGCGCTTGAGATTCCGGCCCGCAAGTGACTAGCACCCTGGCCGTAGCGCTCGCGCTGGCGTTCATACAGGGCAACCAGGTCGGCGGGTAACGCGGCAACCAGATCACCTCTGGCGGAACCTAGGCGAGACGTCTCGGCAGCAAGCTCCGCGCTCTGGGCTTGTTCTTCAGTGCGAGCGTCAGCAAGTGCCTGCTCAGCAGTGGCAAGGTCCCCGGCAATCTGTGACTCCGTCGCCTGGGCCTCATCGAGTCGTTCCATGATGGCAAGCTCGATGTCTTCTAAATCAGACCGTCTGCCCATCAGGCTCGCAAGTTCGTGTTCCAAGCCCTGCGCATCTTTCGCCGAGGCGGTGTGCTCGAGGCGTTCTTTATCGGTCGCAATGCGCTTCTCGACCATAGCGACGTCAGATTCCGCGCGGGCGAGCTCGGATCGAACCCCTTCCAGCTCGACAAAGGCGTCGTGGCGTCGGCCCCTCAACTCCTCCACGGCTGCAGTGAGGCTCGGGATGTGAAGGGTGTCAGCCAGCGCTGCCTGGGTGGCCTTCGCACGCGTCAACGCCCGATCGATATCGGCCAGCTCCAACAACCGTGCTTGGACCTCGGGAGGCGCACTCAGTGCCATGCTCACTCCCCCACTCGTTGAACCTGGAACGTCCACGGATCAGTGTTGAGATCGCTCACCGTGACCTCAACACCGAGCACGGCGCGAAGTTCCTCGGCCGCGGCGTCAAGCCACAGCCACTCGGCCGCGAAGTGCGAAATGGTGATCAGGCTGGGGCCACCAAAAAGCTTGGCGTGTTCGCGGAACTCGCTGGCTGGATGGTGACGCAAGTCACTGGTGATGTAGACATCGCTGCCAAGAACCGCTGGCTCCTGCAACAAAGAATCACCCGCACCCGCACACACCGCCACGCGCGTGACCCGAGCATCTGGCTCACCCGCAATCACGGGACCGACAGCGGTCTGTGGCAAGACCTCTCCGAGTGCCACAGCAAGCTCATAAAGGCTCATCTCTGTGGGGAGTGAGCCAACCCGTCCCAGGCCGTGGCCAGGTTGTGAGCCTGGAACCAGGGGTTGGTGATCCACGACCCCCATCAGGTCAGCCAGTCGACTGGAGGTTCCCGTTGGCACCACATCGGCGTTGGTGTGAGCCGAATAGAGCGCCATTCCCGCCCGAATGAGCTCAGCCACCACGTGGCCCTTATACGTGGATTCCGCAACACTGGTCACGCCTTTGAGTAACAGCGGGTGGTGGGAAACTATCAAATTGGCGCCGGCTTCCCTGGCCTCGGCAATAGTGTCGGGTGTCACATCCACCACTAGGTGGATGGACTCAATCACTTGCTGGGGGGACCCCACCACGAGCCCCGGTGAATCCCACTCCTGCGCCCCGGATTCCGGCCAGAGCGTGCTGATCTGTGTGAGAACAGATTCCAGAGTGGGTTTAGCCACGGGCCACCTGGGCGGCCTTCGGACGAATCGCGAGAGCAGTGATGGCGGTGACAACTCCAGAGACCACGAGTGCCACAAGAACACCCAGCTGCCCCGAACTGAGATCAACTAGGCCGGCCATCTCCAGCAGCGGTAGGAGATAGCCAAGCCACCCAAGCCACGCCACCGAGGAGGTAATCATGCCGAGCCCGGCTGCAATCCCCACGACCATTCCGGCCAGAGGCGCCACGCGCCAGGCCGGCATGGTGCCGCTGGCAACCGAATCAAGACGATCAGCGCCGAGTGCCACATCGAGTGCGAAGCTTGCGCCCCACGCGGCCAGGACGACACCGGCGACATAAAGAAGGCTTGGGACGTAGACGGCCACAGGCTGCTCAAAGACAATCGCCGCTGCCACGGCCGCCACGGAAATCACTGCGAAGACAGAGGTCGCGACCGGACGTGACGCGCGCACTCCAGCGGCGAGAGTCGCAAGGCCACCCGAGAAGAGCGCCAGGGATGCGAGACCAATCAGAGGAAGCACGAGCCCCAGAAGCAGCGGAGCTGGGGACCAGGCTGGCAGCTCCGCAGCCAGCGTCCCCACCGGATCAGTCACCAGGGTGAGGGCAAGGCGCGGGGTGCCGATTGCGACCAGGGCCACATAGGACACAAACAGAAGTGTCGGGACAACAGCAATGAGGCCACTCACGGTCGCCACTGCACTGCGCCCACCACCGCCACCGCGGTGATACCTAGCTAGGTCGCCTCCGGTGTGGCCAAAGAGCACTAAGAGAACTGACAGCGCTAGTGAACCCAGCGCTATGACCTGCAGGGCAGAGCCCGACCACTCTGCAACCCCGGCGAAGCTGACATCGGGGGCAGTGACCACGACAAAACCGATGATTCCTAGCGCCTGGAACCCGGCACTCACATAGAGGCCAATCCGCAACGCTCGCCCACCGAGGATGGCGAGGGTGACCACGATTCCAGCAATGAGCGCAGCAACTGCCGCTCGGAGAATCCAGAGATCAAAGGGCCACCAGCCAGCACTCGTGATTATCCGGGTCGCGAGCGTCTCAGCGCCCAGAACCAATAGCCCGACCAGAGCGAGTCGAATCACGAGAATCAGCGCCGAGGGCACAGAGTTCCCGTGGCCACCGAAGGTCATCTGGGCCGTGTGAAGAGTAGAGAGACCTGTGCGGGTGCCAGCGTAAGCGCCAGCGGCAATGAGCCCTCCCGAGAGCAGCGCTGCAGCGCCGAGCGCGGCAACAGTCTCCAGAAGGCCAAGCCCTCGAGAGACGAGGAAAGCTCCGGCAATGATGCCAACCACTGGGGTGAGGGTCGCCCACCAACTCCAGAAGAGTCCGGCAGTCGAGAGCACCTTCTGGTTTTCAGCCGTAGGCTCCAGCCCGGTGCGATCAAGAACGGGAACACAATCCTTATCAGGCTCATCCTCGACGCCGACAGCCTCAACGGCCTCAGGCTCCGCGGCGGCCTCCTCCTGCGCCAGAGGCCAACGGTCCTCATCGACCGCGTCTTCCTCCGGCTCGGGCTCGAGCTCCGGTTCCGCCTCATGCTCGATGTCGTCGATGCCCTCTGGAAGCGGGTCCGCGACTACCGAGAGTGGCTCCGGCGTCTCACCATAAAAGACGATGCGTTCGCGAGCGATGATGTCTTCGGCAGATGCGCCGCGGGTCGCCCGGGTGAGGTTTTCCCACATGGCGAAGGCTTCTTCCTCTTCCTCTCGAAGAGTGACCTGGGCTTCTAGCTCGTTCATCATCTCGGCAGTGCTTCCCGCTGCCTCGCCGCGGAACTTGGCAAGAATCTCTTCGTCGCTCAGTGACCTGCGGACCGGGGGCGCCATAGCTGCCGTCGGCGCAGGATTAACGGGAGCAATCGGCGCGACGGGCGCACCAGATTCATCGGTGTCACCCATGACCGGCAAGGAGCCCGTGAAGCTCGCTCCCTCAGCTGGAGGAGTAAACGTCTTCCGGCGCGGACCCTCGGTGTCCTCTGGTTCTTGATTCTCGACCATGGTCTAAGAATAGGCGTTCTTGGACGATGTGCGCTCCCCGTTGTCGGGAGAGAGCATCGCCATAGCACCCAGCACAGCGAGGCCCCCAACCCAGGCGAGCGGCCCCAGTCTCTCGCCCACCAGGACAATAGCGAGGAGGCCAGCAACCACTGGCTCCAACAGTGCCACGGAGGCAACAGTGCTCGAGCGCAATGTTTTGAGGGCAGCCGAGAAGGCAACGTAAGCGAGGACCATGGGCCCCAGAACCAGATAGCCCACGAGGGCAACCTGAGAGGCCGAGGCAAACAAACCGGCGCCGGTCACTGCGAGGACGACCAGAAGAACTGGGGACGCTCCCCCAAACATTGCCCCGATCACTGCTCGGGGGGTGTGCCCGCGCTCAATCAAGCGCCCAAAGGCATAGGTGTAGAGCCCATAGGCAGCACCAGCCGTCACCGCAAGCACGACCCCTAGTGCCACATTGCTCTCGCGGCCACCGCCAAGATCTACTTTTGCCACACTCATCAGGGCGATTCCCGCAAGCGCCACACCCGAGGCCAACCACCACAGTCGAGACGGTGCAGAGCGATCAACGCCCCACTCCAGCAGCGCGACGACGAGCGGTCCAAGGCCGAGCGCAATGAGGTTCCCTAGAGCAATGCCCGCCTGGGACATCCCCCAATAGAACGTCAGTGGATAGACAACAACCCCGATGATGCCAAGGACAGCCCACACTCGGGTGCCACTATCGCGCAGAACGGCGAGACTGGATGCGCCTCCCACGAGCGCGAGCACTACACCTCCAATACCCATGGTGGCGGCCCCAATGGCCAGGGGCGACACGTCTACCCCCAGCCAGAAAGCAGCGGTTCCCGTTGTTCCCCAGAGTAGGGCGGCAGCCATCACCAGCAACACGGTACGTGACACGGCGGCCTTCCTGGCGACTCAACTAGTCTGGAGTGAGAACTTCACAGATTCCAAGGACATCATGACATCTGAGCACACCCCCACGTGGCACCGACTTCGGACCGCCTTGATCCTCTCCCAACTGGGGCCGACACTTCTGCTGATCACCACCATTGCTCTTCTGCAATTTGGCTTGGCCCAGACGGACCTGTCCGTTCGGATAGCGTCCGCGGGCATTTTGCTGGCCTCAGGAATCTTGGGCGCACTCGTCCAGTTCCAGGTGGCATCGGAAGCGCAGCAGCTCTCCCAGACATCGGGACTCCACGCCTCCAGCGCACGCTGGATGTGGGTAGTGAAGTATGTGACGCCCACCATTTTTTTGGGCATCTACCTCGCTCTGATGGTGGCTCTTTTCGCCTAAATCCTGGTGGGCCCGGAGGGACTCGAACCCCCGACATCCACGGTGTAAGCGTGGCGCTCTAACCAACTGAGCTACAGGCCCAACGCCCCATGGTAAACCACTTTGTGGTCGGCGGTGTCTCACTATTGACTCTCGGAGGGGATGACTAGACTGGTGGCTCATATGTGCTGGCGATCCCGGCGCTAATGTTCCCGATCTACCACAACCAGGAAGAGGTCAGGGTGGCTGTTAACGACCAAGACCCGTACTCGTTCAACCAGATGGACTCCGATCCCTCGGAAACCAACGAGTGGCGCGAATCGCTTGATTCAGTCGTAGCGCAGTCCGGACACCAGCGCGGCCGAGAGATCATGCTGAGCTTGCTCAAGCGCTCGAAAGAGTTGCACCTGGGCGTGCCGATGGTCCCGACCACCGATTACCTCAACACCATCGCGCCGGAAAACGAACCCGAGTTCCCCGGTGATGAAGAGATTGAGCGCCGCTACCGCGCCTGGATTCGGTGGAACGCGGCAATCACGGTGCACCGCGCCCAGCGCCCGGGCATCGGCGTGGGAGGCCACATTTCCACCTACGCGTCCTCGGCAGCACTCTATGAAGTGGGCCACAACCACTTCTTCCGAGGCCAGGACCACGCCGGTGGTGGAGACCAAATCTTCTACCAGGGACACGCCTCACCCGGCATGTATGCCAGGGCTTTCCTCGAGGGTCGCCTCAGCACCGAACAGCTCGATGGCTTCCGTCAAGAAAAGTCCCACCACAGCGGCGGCCTCTCTTCTTACCCCCACCCTCGCCTTATGCCGGAATTCTGGCAATTCCCGACCGTGTCGATGGGCCTGGGGCCCATCAATGCCATCTATCAGGCTCAGGTCAACCGCTATGTGCACAACCGCGGCATCAAAGACACCAGCGAGCAACACGTCTGGGCCTTCCTGGGCGATGGCGAGATGGACGAGGTGGAGAGCCGTGGCGCACTCCAGCTCGCCGCCAACGACGACCTGGACAACCTGACTTTTGTTGTCAATTGCAATCTGCAGCGCCTCGATGGCCCTGTTCGCGGCAACGGAAAGATCATCCAGGAACTGGAGAGTTTCTTCCGCGGTGCCGGATGGAACGTCATCAAGGTCGTCTGGGGTCGCGAATGGGACGCGCTCCTGCAGGCCGACACCGATGGTGCGCTGCGAGACCTGATGAACCGCACCCCAGATGGGGACTACCAAACGTACAAAGCCGAAAACGGCGCCTACGTTCGCGAGAACTTCTTCGGCCGCGACCCCAAAGCCCTAGCGATGGTGGCACACATGACCGACGATGATATTTGGAACCTCAAGCGTGGTGGTCACGACTACCGCAAGGTCTACGCAGCATTCAAAGCTGCGATGGACCACAAGGGTCAGCCCACCGTCATCCTCGCAAAGACAGTCAAGGGTTACGGTCTCGGTCCAAGCTTTGAGGGTCGAAACGCCACCCACCAGATGAAGAAGTTGACGCTCGAGAACCTGAAGGCATTCCGCGATGACATGCGTATTCCGGTGTCTGACGCTGCTCTCGAAGCAGATGTCTATCAGCCGCCGTACTACCACCCAGGTGAGCAGGACGAAGCGATTCAGTATCTGCACGAGCGGCGCCGGGCGCTCGGTGGATATCTGCCAGAGCGGCGCTCCCGCTACACGCAAGTCACCCTTCCCGATAGCTCGGTCTACGAACCAGCTGCGAAGGGCTCGGGCAAGCAAGAGATTGCCAGCACCATGGCCTTTGCTCGGTTGCTTAAGGACCTTCTGAAGAACAAGGACTTCGGCCACCGCCTGGTGCCGATCATTCCGGATGAGGCCCGCACGTTTGGTATGGATGCCTACTTCCCCACCTCCAAGATCTATAACCCGCACGGCCAGGGCTACACCTCTGTCGACCGCGAGTTGCTCTTGGCATATAAGGAAAGCCCTGAGGGCCAGATTCTGCACACCGGCATCAACGAGGCCGGAGCCTTTGCTGCCTTCACGGCGGTCGGCACCAGCTACGCCACGCTCGGCGAACCTATGGTTCCGATCTATGTCTTCTATTCGATGTTTGGTTTCCAGCGCACCGGCGATGCCATGTGGGCTGCGGGTGACCAGATGGCGAGGGGCTTCATCATGGGCGCGACCGCAGGTCGCACCACTCTGACTGGTGAAGGCCTTCAGCACGCTGATGGTCACTCGCCTCTGTTGGCTTCCACCAACCACGCAGTCATCACGTATGACCCCGCCTACGCCTACGAGATCGCCCACATTATGAAGGC
>JBIILX010000074.1:0-6690 GCA_044338275.1 Pontimonas sp. | reverse complement strand
TCGATACCGCTATGCGCCCGGCGCCAGATTCCCCCACCGATGGATGAGGGAGGAAGTGCCAGCGTGGTCGCACTCGGGTGGATTGCACTACTGGTTCTTGCTTCGGGAGTCTTTGCTGAGGTTGCGGCCCACGTGCTCATCGCGGATCGACTCCAGGGTGCTGTGGACCGCGCTGCACTCGGTGCGGCCGATGTTCGCATCGGTGTGGTGCCCGGTTTGCCGTGTGACATCGCCCGTCAGATACTTCAGCACGAGCGGCTCTCTCTTGATTCCTGTGAGCTGAAAGAGGCTGGCGTGCGGGTCACGGGGGTAGTCGATTGGCGAGGTGTTTGGCATAGGGCCCATGCTCACGCTGGAGTGGCTAATGGTGGACAGAAATAATTTGTTGTGTATCGTGAGCCCCGTTGAGTTTTTAGTCTCAGACAGACAGCGCTCTCGTCGAGGAATCCGCCACGAGAGTCACAGCGCAAGGAGAAGCGTGGCCCCCAGCAAGAAGCTCGTCATCGTCGAGTCGCCGGCAAAGGCGAAAACGATTGGGAAATACCTGGGCGATGGCTACGAGGTCATGGCATCAGTCGGCCACGTGCGCGACCTTGCTCACCCCAGGGATTTGCCGGCAGATATGAAAAAGGGACCCTCGGGAAAATTCGGCATCGACCTCGAGAATGACTTTGCCCCCTACTACGTCACCACCGATCGCGGTAAGAAAACCGTTGCCGATTTAAAGCGCGCTGCCAAGACCGCTTCCGAAATCTTGCTCGCAACCGATGAGGACCGCGAAGGCGAAGCCATTGCGTGGCACTTGCTCGAAGTCTTGAAGCCCAGTGTCCCGGTTAAGCGCATGGTGTTCCACGAGATCACCCAGGACAGCATCACCGAGGCAACCCAGAAGACCCGTGAGCTGGATGTTGCCCTCGTGGATGCCCAGGAAACCAGGCGCATCCTCGACCGCCTGTATGGATTCGAGGTCTCTCCGGTGCTGTGGCGGCGGGTCAGCGGAGCTAAGTCTGCAGGACGTGTTCAATCGCCTGCCCTTCGACTGATTGTCGATCGAGAACTAGAGCGCCGCGCGTTTGTTACCGCGAGCTATTCGGACATCGCAGCAATCGTCCACAAGAGCACCGGTGAAAAATTCACCGTGGCACTCTCGCGCCTCGATGGTCGCCGGGTTGCCTCTGGCCGTGATTTCTCGGAGGAGGGAAAGCTCACCTCTGATGCCGTCTTGCTGCAGGAAGAACAAGCGGAGGCTCTGCAGTCAGTTTTGCGTCAACCGTCTGTCGCACCCACAGTTTTGAGCGTTGAACCCAAGCCCTACACGAGACGCCCCGCGGCGCCGTTTACCACCTCGACACTGCAGCAGGAAGCGGGACGCAAGCTCCGGTTCTCCGCTCAACAGACGATGAGCATCGCCCAGGGTCTCTATGAGAACGGTCACATCACTTATATGAGGACGGACTCCGTTTCGCTCTCGTCGCAAGCAATCAGCGCTGCCCGTGCCGCAGCAACAGAGCTCTATGGCGCAAAATCTATTCCTGGCGAGCCACGTCTCTATAAGGGCAAGTCCAAGAACGCCCAGGAAGCTCACGAAGCTGTTCGCCCAGCGGGCGATCGCTTCGCTACTCCTTCCTCGCTGTCGGGCGTTTTGCGCTCGGACGAGTTGAAGCTTTATGACCTGATTTGGAAGCGCACTGTCGCCAGCCAAATGGTGGACGCGAAGGGTGAGACGGTGACGGTCACTCTCGAGGCCACTCCGCTTCCAGAAAGCGATTTCACCTCCGCGCAGTTCACCGCTTCCGGAACTGTGCTCACCGAGCGCGGTTTCCTCCAGGCCTATCAAGAAGGCAACGACGAGGACGCGGGGGCCGAGGCCGAGGCCGAGGATGACGCACTGTTGCCGAAGGTCGCGGTGGGCGAATCGCTGTCCATCAGTGACGTGCTGGCTAAAGCTCACACCACCCAACCCCCTGCCAGATACACAGAGGCGAGCCTCGTGAAGGCTCTGGAAGAGAAGGGAATTGGTCGCCCTTCGACCTATGCCTCCATCATCTCTGTGATCATCGACCGCGACTATGTGGTGCGCCGCGGAAGCGCTTTGGTTCCCCAGTGGATTGCCTTCCCCGTCACTCGCTTGCTGCACGAGCGCTTCTCAGACTTAGTCGACTACGACTACACCGCGGGACTCGAAGAGGATCTCGACAGTATTGCCCGAGGCGAAACAAAGAGAGGCGAGTGGCTGCATCGCTTCTATTTCGGTGACGACAAGACCCGTGGTCTCAAGAAGGTGGCAGAAGATGCCACCGAGGAAATTGATGCCAGGGAGCTCAACACTCTGCACATCAGCCCGACCATCAACCTTCGGGTGGGCAAATACGGACCGTTCCTCGAAGTCACCGACACTGAGACCGGTGAAGTTCGAAACGTCAACCTTCCCCCCGAGCTCGCACCCGATGAACTGACCCCTGAGCGCGCCCAGGAACTGGCGGATGCGCCTCCCGTGGTTGATCGCGTGCTCGGCGTTGACCCCGCTACTGGCCGCGACATCGTTGCCAAGAAGGGCCGCTTTGGCCCTTATGTCACCGAGGTCTTGCCGGAGCCAGAAGAACCGGCTGCGACAGACGAGGCGCCCAAGAAGAAGAAGAAAGCTACCGCCGAGAAGCCGAAGACCGCCTCTATCTTCCAATCGATGGACCTCGACACCATCGATCTGGAGACCGCCCTTCGTTTGCTGGCCCTACCGCGCGAAGTGGGGGTCGACCCGGAGTCCGGCGACATGATCACCGCACAAAACGGTCGTTATGGCCCCTATCTCAAGAAGGGCACCGACACCCGGTCACTCGATAGCGAAGAGAAGATTTTCGAGATCGATCTGGAAGGTGCTCTTGCGCGTTATTTGGAGCCCAAGTATGCCGGTCGACGCCAGGCCTCAGCACTCAAGACCTTTGAGGAGGACCCCGTCAGCGGCAAGCCCATCCTGCTCAAGGATGGACGCTTTGGCCCGTATGTGACTGATGGCGAAGTCAATGCCACAGTCCCTAGGGGCATGCCCATTGACGAGCTCGATTTCGAGCAGGCTGTCCAGCTGATTGCCGAGAAACGAGCCAAGGGGCCAGCTCCGAAGCGCGCAGTGAAAAAGAAGGCGCCGGCAAAGAAGGCCTCCGCGAAGAAGACCACTACCAAGACGGTGAGCAAGACCGGCGCCAAGAAGACTGCTGCAGTGAAGAGCGGTAAGCCAAAGTCGCTCACCATTACCGAGGCCGCCGACTAATGGCCGGCGTATTCATCACCTTCGAGGGCGGTGATGGCTCGGGCAAGACGACGCAGATTGGTCTGCTCCAGAAATGGCTGTCCAACAAAGGCCACACCGTCGTTGTGACTAGGGAGCCAGGCGGCACGGATCTGGGCAATCAACTGCGCGACATCATTTTGCACAGCACTGGCTTTATTGCGCCTCGAGCAGAAGCCCTTCTCTATGCGGCCGATCGTTCGCACCATATATATACGTTGGTTCGCCCAGCCCTAGAGCGCGGCGACATTGTCGTTCAAGATCGCTATTTCGATTCCTCCGTTGCTTACCAGGGTGCTGGTCGCGTCTTGGATGCGACCGAAGTGCGGGAGCTCTCGCTGTGGGCGACGGAGCGCTTGATGCCACACCTCACGGTTTTGCTCGATGTGCCAGCAGACGTTGCTAAAGGCCGGCAGCTCGAGGACGACCGTCGTTTTGATCGCCTCGAAGCTGAAGCGCAGGACTTCCACCAGCGCGTGCGGGAAAGCTATCTCGCACTCGCGACGGCCGAGCCAAACCGCTTCCTTGTTCTTGATGGCACCGCGTCGGTGGAGTCCATTCACGAGGCAATCACCAAGCGCGTGTCAGACCTGGTCGGCTAGCCTGGGCCTATGACCCTCTGGGATGAGCTCGTTGGCCAAGACCACGCGATTTCCCTGATGAAAGATGCCGCCAAGGCAGGCTCTGCGGCGATGACTCACGCGTGGCTCATCACCGGCCCTCCAGGATCTGGGCGCTCAACCCTCGCCCACGCTTTTGCCGCCGAACTGTTGGGCGTCGGCAGTGACCCTGTGCGCTGCGCACAGGTCGTGGCAGGCGCTCATCCAGATGTGTCGATTCTTGCGACCGACCGAGTGACCATCACAATCGACGAAGTGAGGGCCCTGGTCTCGTTTTCCTATTTTTCCCCCTCGACTGCGAACTACCGAGTCGTCGTCATCGAGGACGCCGACCGGATGACCGAGCGGACCTCGAATGTTCTACTCAAGGCACTCGAGGAACCACCACCTCAGACAGTGTGGATTCTGTGCGCTCCAAGTCCTGCAGACGTTCTGCCGACAATTCGCTCCCGCATGAGAAGCATCACGTTGCAGGTGCCAAGCGTCAGCCAGGTGGCAGCGTTGATTAGCGCTCGCGAGGGCGTTGACGAAGACAGCGCGCTGATCGCAGCGAGGGAAGCACAGAGCCACATCGGAATGGCAACCCGCTTGGCCACGGATGAGGATTCCCGCCGCCGCCGCGATGCTTATGTGGCGGCAGTGTTGGGTATTGGTTCGGTCTCCCAAGCAATGGCGGCTGCCGGGACTCTCTTGGACCTCGCGAAGAGCGATGCCGATGCTCTGGTGACCAAGCAGGATTCTGATGAGCGCGACGCGCTATTGAAGTCACTGGGTCTGCAGCCGGGTGGTGCAATTCCCCCCGCTCTGCGCTCACACGTCAAGGCACTGGAAGAAGACCAAAAACGTCGCTCGACCCGCAGTCTGAGAGATGCGGTTGACCGGATTCTTGTGGACGTGATGTCGGTGCTGCGTGATGTTCTGATGCTTCAGGTTGGAGCCGGTGTTGAGCTGGTGAACCAGCGCCACATCGTGGCAATCGAGAATCGCGCCGTGAACACCACATCGTCTCTAACTTTGTCGGCTTTGGATGCGGTGAACCAGGCACGAGCGCGGATGTCGAATAATTCGCCGCCCTTGCTCGTGCTTGAGTCCCTGTTGATTCAGGCCAGCGGTCGAATCCACGCGGTGAGCTCGTGAGGCGCGTCGCCTCAGCAGCGAGTCTCGCTGCGGGCTTGGTTGTGATTGCCGGGTGCGCGAGTGACCCGGTGGAGCCCGTAGACGCACGGTCTTATTACTTCGACCAGGAGATCGAGTGGGAAGACTGCGATTCAGGCGCGGAGTGCGCGACTGTTCTAGCACCGCTGAACTGGGATGACCTGGATGCCCTCCAGGACATTGAGCTTGCGCTCTCCAGGCACAACGCGACTGGTGAAGCCCAAGGCTCGCTATTGGTGAACCCTGGTGGCCCAGGGGCAAGTGGGTTCACCTTCGTTCGTGACTCCGTTGATTTTGCAGTTGGGGTGGCATTGCGTGAGTCCTTCGACATTGTTGGTTGGGACCCCCGGGGCGTGAACGCGTCCACAGCTGTGTCTTGCGCCACGAGTGATGCCGATCTTGACTACTTCTTCTTCGGCGAACTCGAAGCAGAGGCAGGAACACCCGAGTGGGATGAGGAACTCCTTGCTGAATCCATCCGTTTTGGCACGGAATGCCTCGACAAAACCGGCGACCTCCTGCAATACGTCGACACCATGTCAACGGTGCGTGACCTAGATCTGTTGCGGCATCTTCTGGGCGACGAGCAACTCAACTACCTCGGCTACTCCTATGGAACCTTAATCGGCGCCCTCTATATAGATACCTTCCCCGAGAACGTCGGGCGCTTGGTCTTGGATGGCCCGGTGGATCCCGCGGCAAGCCAGTTTGATCTGGTGCTGAATCAGTACCGAGGCTTTGAGGAAGCCCTGATGGCGTATGTGGACAATTGCGTTGACACGGGGACGTGTCCCTTCGAGGGCGACCGCGATGCCCAGTTGGCATCGGTGTCGGAGCTCTACGACCGCTTGGAAGAAGATCCGCTGCGACACAGCGACGGTCGCCTGGTCGATGACTCCATGTTGCGCACAGCGATGGTGACAACCCTGTATTCACAAGACAACTGGAGCTATCTGACCCAGCTTTTTGTTGAAGTGGACCAGGGCTTGGCTGACACCGCGATGTTCCTGGTTGATTTCTATTACGACCGCCAAGACGGGGTGTATCAGGACAACTCGATGGAGGCGTTTATCGCCATTAACTGTCTCGATTACCCCGCGGAATACGACCCTGAGGTGATTGCCTCACAGGGGGAGCAATTACGAGAGGTCGCTCCCTATACGGCGAGGCCCAGTGAGTACGGTGACCTCGTGTGTCAGAACTGGCCGTTCCCACCCCGTCTGGTGAAGGGTTCGGTGAGCGGTGAGGGGGCGAACCCTGTTCTCGTCATTGGCACCACTGGGGACCCCGCCACTCCATACAACTGGTCGTTGTCACTCGCGGACCAGCTGGGCCAAGCTCACCACTTGACCCTGGAGGCCGAGGGCCACCTCGCCTACAACAAGGACTCTGCCTGCATCAATGACGCAGTTGAGCAGTACTTTCTCTCCGGTGCATTGCCAGAGGATGGGCTGATCTGTAGTTCCAAGGTTCCCGGGACTACCATGGGTAAGTGACTACACGGGTTTCGCGGCTCCCCTTTGCGCTCTTACAGGTCGCCAACTTCGCCGGTGCGTCGGCGAACGCGATGACTTTTATCGCTATCCCCTGGCTCGTGTTGGAGTTGACCGGTTCGGCCCTCAGCACAGGAAT
>JBIILX010000019.1:0-17902 GCA_044338275.1 Pontimonas sp. | reverse complement strand
CCCGCCGAGGAGATGCAAGCGGAGGAAGAACCAGCGGTCAGCGCGGACGCCAGTGTTCTCAGCTTGGAGACCGTTGGGCTGAATGATTCCGAGGACAGCTGTTGGGCCGTGATTAATGGCAACGTCTATGACCTGACCGACTGGATCTCTTCTCACCCCGGTGGGGCAAGCCGAATTATTGGGCTCTGTGGAATCGATGGCACCTCTCAGTTTGAGGGCCAACACGGCGGATCCGCAGCAGCGGAAAGCGCTCTCGCGGGCTATCTTCTCGGAGCGATTGGCGACCCAGCCCCCTAGGGCCTGGTGGTTATCCGATGGCTGAAGAGAAATGGCGTGGCAAAGTTCCTCTTTGGGCGTGGATTATCGCCGGCTTAGTAATAGCCAGCACTCTGTACACGAGGATTTTGAATTAGCGAGGATGCGCGAATCTGGCGGCCAGTTTTTGGTTCCGGATTGTGCTCCAGCTAGCCCTTCCAAATGGTTTTGGTATTGCAGAATTCTCGGATGCCATGAGCTCCTAGCTCACGCCCAAATCCTGAATCTTTGACCCCGCCAAAAGGCAGTTCAGGGAAAGACACCGTCATGCCGTTAACAAATACCGCTCCGGCCTGAATGTTGTGAATGAAATATTCCTCATCGGCTTTATCGGCTGTCCAGAGTGAAGACGACAGACCAAAAGTCGTCTGGTTCGCCACCGCAACCGCCTCGTCGCGGGAGGCCACTCGGTAGACGGTGGCGACGGGACCAAACGCCTCTTCCATGACCAATCTCATGTCCGGCTTTAGTTGATCCAGCACGGTGGGGGAGTAGAACCAGCCGGGAAGGTCAGGGGATCCACCACCGGCGAGAACCCGCGCGCCCTTGCTCACCGCGTCGTCAACAAGCTCTGCGATTTCGTCGCGGCCTTTTTTGGTCGCTAGCGGACCCAACTGGGTTGACTCCTCCAGGGGATCACCGACTACCAGAGCATTCATTTTTTCAGCGAAGAGCGCCACGAAAGTGTCATAGACGTCGCTGTGCACGATGAAGCGCTTTCCCGCAATACACGACTGTCCGTTGTTGCTTGTTCTGGCCGCAACCGCGGTTGTACTAGCGCGTTCTAGGTCCGCGGAGGGCATGACGATAAAGGCATCGGAACCACCCAGCTCCATCACGGCCTTTTTGATGTTGTGGCCGGCTCGCGCCGCAACCGAGCGCCCTGCCGGCTCAGAGCCGGTGAGGGTCACAGCCTTGATTCGCCGGTCATCAATAACTCCGGCAACCGCCGCAGCTCCGGTCAGAATGGTGGTGAACGAGCCCTCGGGGAAGCCGGCTCTGGTGAAGAGGGTGTCAAGATATAGCGCAGAACGGGCGACGTTCGAGGCGTGCTTCAATACCCCGGTATTGCCAGCCATCAGAGCAGGGGCGGCAAAGCGAATGACCTGCCACAGCGGGTAGTTCCAGGGCATTACTGCGAGAACGACGCCGAGGGGCTGGTAGTGGACATAGGCCTGCGATGCCCCTACGGTGCTGGGGTCCTCGAGGGGTTCATCCTGGAGAAAACCCTCGGCGTTGTCGGCGTAAAAACGCATGTTCTTTGCGCATTTCATTACCTCGCCGACCGACTGAGCAATGGGCTTTCCCATTTCGATGGTGATCATTCGCGAGAGGTCATCCACTTCGGCCTCGAGGATGTCCGCTGCCTTCTTCATCCAGATCCCACGTTGCTGGTAGCTCGTGCTGCGGAGGGTCTCGTAGGCCTGTTGGGCATTCTGCAGCCTGGTCTCGATCTCGTCTGCCGAGTGTTCTACAAATTCCTCAAGGGTTTCGCCTGTGGTGGGGTTGACAACTGCGATAGCCATGCGATGTTCTCCTAGTTGGTGTGCTGTGACTGGATGGTAAAGACCTCGGGGTGGCGCTCTAAGTGCAGCCTCGTGCGCCTAATGTGCAATGCGATTACCTGCTCGGCGAGTTGGAGATCACCGTCTCTGAGAGCCGTGACCAGCATATGGTGCTCGCTGTGAACGATTCCTAGGTTATTGGTATCGACGAGCATTGTGTAAGCCCGACGGTAGGGCTGCGTTGTGTTCCACAGCCGAGTCCCGAGCTCACCGAGCAGGTACGTGGGGACTCTTTGGTACATGCCCAAGTGAAACTCTCGATCCAACTGCAGGAATTCTTCGACGCTACTGGAGCTCTCCATTTTCTTGGCAAGATTCTCGAGCTCCAGGATGTAATCGTGAGTGATCTCAGGTGCATTGAAGCGCAGGAGCAGTGGCTCGATTCGCTCCCTGGTCTGGTAGACCTCGGAACACTCGTTGGCGGTCAGGCTGGCCACCCAAGCCCCGGTATTTGCAACCAACCGAACTAATCCTTCAGCCTCGAGCGTGCGGAGCGCTTCGCGGACTGGGATTCTGCTGCCCCCGTATTTCGCGGAGAGTTGGTCCTGAATAATCCGCTCGCCCGGTCTGTAGTCACCTCGCAGAATCGCATGGCGGAGCGCCTCGGCGATGGAGAGGCTCGTCGTCCCGTGTTTCTGGGCTGGGCTAGTGTCAATCATTTACTCTGCCGGCCGTGCTGGATGCCACAGAATCGTCGAGGCGCTCGCCTCGTACGCCTTCCCTTGCGGGAAGCTCACTAACTCGCACTGCATTCCCCACGGCGTGAGGAAATAGACCCACCGTTGTCCGAAGCTTGCGTTTTGGCTTGCGACGATGTCCCCGAGGACTTGCACGTTGTGGGCCTTGAGGTAGTCCAGTGCCACCTCGATGTCGTCCACATAGAAAGCAAGGTGGTGCCCACCGATGTCAGAATTTTTCGGCTGTGGCTTTTGCTCGTCGGGGGTTTCCCACTGGAAAATTTCAAAGTTTGGACCGTTTTTGCAGCGAAAGAATCTAAGTTCGCGCATGACCGCGCGCGGATGGACGTTGAGTTGATCAGCTAGCCAGTTGTCGTCCCGCTCGAAGGGCCCCAGGCTGTACACCTTCTCGCAGCCGATCACATCGACAAAGAACCTTTCCGCTTCATCAAGATCCGGCACCGTAAAACCAATGTGCTCGGTACCGCGAAGACCGGGAAGTGCCACGAGTGGTGCCCTTTCTCGTCACGATTGGATACAGTGCAGTCTAATACGAGCGCTTCTTGGCAGCAATAGAGAAATAATTAGTGACATTGTATGCAATCTCGTATAAACTTTCTCCAACAACGCCAACCGTAGTTTCTCACAGCAGAGAAAGGCACTCCGTGGTCCAGCACAACGCCCTTAGCCCCCTCGCCCCGTGGATTGAAGTGGTGGCGACCGAGGAAGACTGGGATCGCGCTGACCCTCAGTTGCTTGCGACTTTTTTGGGCCAGTTGCACCTCATCCGCGCCTTTGAGGAAGCGGTCCTTCAGCTAGCAGGCGAATCTCTCGTTCATGGGCCTGCGCACTCATCGGTGGGCCAAGAGGGCGGAGCGGTGGGGTCCATTGTCGGGCTCCGGCCGACGGACTCGATTAACGGATCGCACAGGGGCCACCACCAATTTCTTGCTAAGGCCATGGGATATGTCGCCCCGGAGGGGCTGGACCTCAACAACTTGGTGACACCTGAACTTCAGAACGTATTGCAGAAAACGCTTGCGGAAATTCTCGGCCTTGCTCAAGGATTTTGTAAAGGCCGTGGTGGCTCGATGCACCTCCAATGGCACGAGGCGGGCGCGCTCGGGACTAACGCCATCGTTGGCGGTGGAGTTCCCCTAGCTGCGGGCAACGCTTTCGCACAAAAACGTGCGGGCACCTCGGACCTGACGGTAACGTACTTCGGTGACGGCGCCGTCAACATCGGGTCTGTTCTGGAAAGCCTCAATTTAGCTTCTGCCTGGGACATTCCTTTGGTGTTCTTTATCGAGAACAATCTCTACGCGGTGTCCACCACCGTCGAGGAGGCAACCCGAGAGGCGAGGTTATCTGGACGCGGGGTTGGTTTTGGCATCCTGTCGATTCGAGTGGACGGAATGGATCCGCTCGCCGTCTACCTTGCGATGCAACAGGCCGAGGCCGTGGCCCGAGCTGGCCAAGGACCCGTCGTTATTGAGGCGGAGGTCTATCGCTTCTTCCACCAGAACGGCGCTTTCCCCGGTTCTGCTTTCGGGTACCGCACTAAAGAAGAAGAGGATCAGTGGCGCGCTCGTGATCCCCTGGTCAAAGTTGCCGAAGAAATGGTGCGTCGAGGACTCATCACCGATGAGGCGGTCGAGTCAGTTCGGGCGCAGGCCGTTGCAGCGATGAGCGCAGCCACCGCGGAACTCGTTGAACAAGACCCGGGCGCAAAGGCGGGAGTCCGGAGAATCAAGACCGACCTGTGGCCAGAACCCACGTTTGTGGACGTCGGTGTTCGTGGTGACTTGTCTGAGATCGCAGATGCTCGGAGCCACGAACGTGGGGACCACTCGGGGGAGATGCACGTGGTCAAGTTTGTGGACGCTGTTGCGGGGGTCATGGAGCGTCGGATGGACGAAGATTCGCGGATTGTGATTCTCGGAGAGGATATTCACAACCTCAACGGGGGCACCAACGGTGCGACCAAGGGCCTGAGTGCGAAGTACCCCGACCGTGTTTTGGGAACGCCCATCTCAGAGAACGCCTTCACCGGCCTTGCAGGCGGAATGGCCCTCGACGGCCGCTATCGGCCGGTAGTCGAGTTCATGTACCCGGACTTTATGTGGGTTGCCGCCGACCAGGTCTTCAATCAAATTGGTAAGGCGCGACATATGTTTGGAGGCCAGTCGGCCGTGCCCGTGGTGTTGCGCACGAAGGTGGCGATGGGATCTGGGTATGGTTCTCAGCACCTGATGGATCCCGCGGGCATTTTTGCTACAGCACCGGGTTGGCGGATCATGGCGGCGTCGAACCCTTACGACTACATCGGCTTGATGAACTGTGCCCTCGCAATCGACGATCCGGTACTCATGATTGAGCACGTCGACCTTTACCAAACCAAGGGCGAAGTTCCCCTCGATGACCTCGACTACCACCTTCCTTTTGGGAAGGCAGCTCTGGTAACAGAAGGTACCGAGATGACGGTGATTTCCTACCTGTCGATGGTCAACCATGCGAAAGAGGCGCTCGCTGAGACCAGCGTGAGCGCGGATCTCATCGATTTGCGTTTCCTTGACCGGGCAAGTCTCGATTGGGAGAGCCTCGAGCACAGCATTGCCAAGACCAACAATGTGCTCATCGTCGAGCAGGGAGCACGCGGGACCTCCTACGGTGGCTGGCTCTCCGATGAGATTCAACGACGCTTCTTTGATTACCTCGATCAGCCAGTAGAGCGAGTAACGGGGTCAGAAGCATCTCCTAGCATCTCCAAAGTCTTGGAGCGCGCCGCAATAGCCGGCACTGCTGACGTTGTTGCAGGGATCCGGCGGGTGCTGGACAATAAGGGAGGTTTGGGATGACCATCGTCATTCGTATGCCTGAGGTCCTCGCCGGCGCAACCGAGGGGGTAATTTCCCGTTGGTCGGTTGCCGAGGGTGATGAGGTCAATATCGGCGACGTTCTGGCGGAGATCGAGACCGATAAAGCGTCGGTCGAGTATCAAGCAGAAGACGCGGGCACGGTGGCACGGCTTCTGGCCGCTGAGGGCGACATGATCGACGTTGGTACACCGATTGCCGTTTTTGCGGCTGCCGGTGACACAGAGAGCGACATCGCTCAAGCGCTTGCCGATGCCGGCGCTACCGATGATCGTGCAGGCGTTAGCGCGGCACCAGCTGGAGCGGCCGAGCCCGCTTCTGCGACAGAGGAACCCACAGCCCCTGTGCCCTCCCCTCCCAGCGTGGCTGAATCAGGCGGTCGCCTGAAGGCAAGCCCGATTGTGCGCAAGATGGCGAAGGAGCAGGGCGTTGACTTGAGCGGGATAAAGGGCTCGGGGCCCTCGGGGAGAATCGTGCGACGAGACCTCGACCTGCTCCTGGACTCTGCCGTCACCGCTTCCAAGCCCCCCGCGACCACCGAGGCAACAAGTTCTCCCTACGCTGAGATTCCACACTCATCCATGCGCCGCGCAATTGCCCGCCGGCTCACCGAGTCCAAATCAACAGTGCCCCACTTCTACTTGAAGGCTGACTGCACTGTGGACAGGCTTTTGCAGGCTCGATTAGAAGTGAACGAAGCTCTCGGGGTCAAAACGTCAGTCAATGACTGGGTGGTCAAAGCCGTTGCACATGCGCTCATGGCTGTACCTGCCGCCAACGTGGTGTGGTCGGACCAGGCCATGCGCCAGTTCACCCAGGCGGACATTTCGGTTGCTGTAGCGACCGAAGGCGGTCTCTACACTCCGGTTCTTCGTGGCGTGGAGGGCATGTCGATTCCCCAGATTTCTGAACACATCAGAGAGTTGGCGGACCGCGCGCGCAACGGCAAGATCAAGCAGGAAGAGATTGAGGGTGGCAGTTTTGCCGTAACCAACCTCGGAATGTTCGGGACCGAGGAGTTTTCGGCGATATTGAATCCTCCGCAGTCGGGAATCTTGGCTGTTGGCGCCGCACGCGAGAAGGCTGTGGTCGCTAATGGCGTGCTGGGTATCGCCACTGTGATGACGGTAACTCTCTCCGCTGATCACCGAGCGGTCGACGGCGCCCTTGCTGCGCAGTGGATGGCGGCCTTCAAGAGAGCAATAGAACACCCTTTGGTTCTGATCCTGCCGTGACGGCTGGCCTCACGCCAGAGTCGACAGCGGGCCAGCCTAGTATTCGTTTGCGACGAAGAGTTCTTGTGCGGGGAAGCGCGTTAGCACCTCAACGCCCTTGGCTGTGACGACAACTTCTTCTTCGATTCGCGCAGCGGAGAACCCGTCGCTAGCAGGACAGTAAGTCTCCAGAGCGAACACCATGCCCTCTTTGATTTCGACAGGGTTTTCGATGCTGTTGAGCCTCGAAATAATGGGGCGTTCATGGAGCCCAAGTCCTAGGCCGTGTCCAAACTGAAGACCGAAAGCTGCCATTTCGTTGGCAAATCCGAACTCTCCTGCTTTGGGCCACAGCTGAGCGATCTGATCGGTGCCAACTCCCGGGCGCACTGCCTGGATCGCAACATCCATCCACTCACGAGCAATTTTGTAGGCATCGCGCTGAGAGTCGGTTGCGCTGCCCACACCAAAGGTTCGGTAGTAGCACGTGCGGTAACCGTTGAACGAGTGGATGATGTCAAAGAAGGCCTGATCGCCTGGACGAATGAGGCGGTCCGTAAAGTTGTGTGGGTGCGGGTTGCATCGCTCGCCCGAGATCGCGTTAACCGCTTCAACCTGGTCTGAACCCATTTCGTAGAGGCGCTTGTTTGCCAGAGCCACAATTTCGTTCTCGCGGATTCCGGGCTTCAGCACATCGACGATGTCTTGATAGACGCCATCGACCATTGCAGCAGCCTGGCTGAGCAGGACAATTTCATCCTGAGACTTGATTTCGCGTGCGTCGAGCATGAGTTGCTGTGCATCGACGACTTTGAGACCCTGGCGTTCCATTTCGAAAAGAAACGGGGGCTCGACGATGTCCATGCCCACGGGCATATCGGCCACTCCGAAATCTTCGAGGAGCCCTTTAATTTCGGCGACCGCGGTTCTCATCAGACCGGCATCGGGCGAGACAGCGCCTCGGAGACCGAGCATGCCCGCTCTCCAGTTGTCGTCGTCCACCCAGCGCGAATACATTTTGTGGTGGCGGACCGCGGAGCCAAAGTCCCAGAGATAGGGGTCCTGGCCACGGGCCAGGAGCGCGTAGCGCGTCATCTTGTCGCCGAGGGCTCCGCCAATCCATGTCTGGGTTGTGTAGCGGATGTTGTAGAAATCAAAGAGCAGAAACGAACCGCACTCGCTCGCCTCTAAAGATTTCTTAGCGCGGTCAATCCGATAGTTTCGGAGCCTGTCGAAGTCGACACGTTCTTCGTAATCGACACCCATGTGCCCGGGGGCCGGGATCGGGCGGTTCGGGTCGAGACTCATCCCTGAGGCTCCAGGCCGTTGCTGATGGAGGAGTTTTCTGACGAGAGAACCACACCTGCCTCCGTTGCGACCCTCAAGAGGAGGGTGGCAAAGTCTTGCTCGGTGTTTCCGAGGTTAACCTCGTCAGCGACGATGTCCCGCGTCGCTTGTGCGATCGGCATGCTCACTCCGAGATTCTTGGCGGCGTCGAGGCCCAAGTCAAAATCCTTCTGCAAGAGCGGCATCGTGAATGTCGGCGCGAAATCAAGGTTCGCAAAAGCGGGTGATTTGTATTTGGTAAACACAGAACCCATCACTGAATCGTTGAGGAAGTTGAGGAATGCTTCTCGCGTAACTCCGCCCTTCCCAACAAGGATGGTGATTTCGGCGAGCGACTGCGTAACCACACCCAACAGCACGTTGTGGGCAATCTTGACTAGTCGGGCGACTTCGCCTTCGCCAACGTAGGTCACTCCTCGCCCGAAATGCGAGAGTACTGGCGCGATGGCGTCAAACGCAGCCTTGGGCCCGGAAACTGCCACGGTCAGCTTTCCTGCTGCGATGACTGCGGGGTTTCCACTGACCGGGGTAGCAAGGAATTCCGAACCCTTTGCGGCAGCCGCTGCCCGAATTTTCTCGGAGGCTTCGACGGAGACGGTTGAGGAGTCGGCGATGTATGTCGGTGCGTGTTCTCCGGTGAGGAGACCGCCCGCGCCGAGCATCACATCTTCTAGGTCCTTATTAGCCGAAACCATGCTGAAGACGAGGTCGCGATCTGCGAGCTCCAGAGGGGAGTCAACGATTGTCGCGCCGAGCGCCGACAGGGGCTCGGCTTTAGCTTTGGTGCGGTTGTAGACGGCAACGTCGTAACCGGCGGCGAGAAGCCTGGTGGCAAGTTGGTACCCCATGCGCCCGACACCAATCCAACCAATTGACATATTCTGCTGACCCATGTGCTTCACCTTCCCAAGACCGGACTCATTGGCGGGACTTCCCCGCTGATCGCCTGACGGTTGCACAGATTTGCCACGAGGCTGGGGCTTCGAGGGGGTAGCCCCCAAATTTTCAACCTTTGTCACTGCTCTGTGCAATCGATTGCACCCCCACAGTAGTAGCGAAGCGCCCGCCTTGTCAATTCTGCGCACGGTGAGGGCTGGCTAGGACTTAGAGCCTCGGGTTTTCGGCGCAGGGCCGGTTGACCCTCGCACGACAAGAGAGACTGGGAGCCGCACGAGCAGTGAGTCACTGTTTCCACTTTGGATGCGCTCAAAGAGCAGTCGCGCGGATTCAGTCCCGATGTCTTCGAGGGGTACTCGAATTGTCGTGAGCCCGGGACTGAACTCCTCGGCAAAGGGCATGTCGTTGAAGCCGATGACGGAGATATCTTCTGGACAGCGCAACCTGTGGCGGCGCATCGACCGAAGAACCCCGAGCGCAAGGAGGTCATTTCCGGCCTGGACTGCGGTGAAGGTCTGGCGCTGTGACAGCAAATCGTCCATGGCCTTTTCACCGTCGTCGGCTGACAGCGCTGCCGCGACGACAACCTCGCACTTCAGGCCAGCGTCCTCACACGCCCGAACCATTGCTTCTCGCCGCGTTCTTGATGTCGAAAAGTTGTCAGGACCTGCGATGTGAACAATCTGACGGTGCCCCAGTTTCTTTAACAAGTCGACTGCCAGCGTAATTCCACTACTGTCGTCACCTGTCACGAGAGGGTAGGGGACTGTCCCGGCACCGCGGTTAGCCAGAACTGCGCGGACGCCTTGATCAAACAACTTGGGACGCAGAGCGTGGTCGTCTAATCCCGTTGCAATAATGAGACCGTCTACTCGACGCTCGAGAAGCGAGGTGATGGCCGCTTTTTCCAATGCAGGACGCCCGTCGGTGTTGGCGAGGAGAACGGTATACCCGCGTGGCGCGAGGAAGTTTTCAATGCCACGAATCAGTGGCGGAAAAATCGGGTTTGTCAGGTCAGGGATCGTGACTCCGACAGTCATTGAAAGACTGGTTCGCAAGCTGCGAGCCATGGCATTGGGAACATAGCCCAAAGCTTTTGCCGCCTTTTGGACACGGCGAACTGTTTCTGGGCTCACTTGGGCTTGCGCGGAGGGATTCAGCGCTCGGGACACGGTTGCGGCGTGAACACCTGCAAGTTTGGCGACATCTGCAATCGTTACTGCCGAAGACATGCGCCAAGACTAGCCAATTTCGGCTCCCCAGTCCCCCAGCACCAGGGGATGCAGATGTGTTGCCCTCTGAGCAGAGTGGTGTGGGCGAGGCTTAACAACGTTGGGGCCAGGGTTTCCCCTGGCCCCAACGTGTGTGAGTGGTTTACTTGGAGTAGTACTCGTAGTGAGGACCACGCCACAGCGGGTTGACTGCGAAGCCCTCCAACCACGTGCGGTACGGGAAGGCCAGGCCTTCTTGTGCCGCATAGACCCACATGGGGTCGTCGTGGAGCAAACGCTGGAGCTCGGCGTAGATCTCGAAGCGCTCATCGGGATTTACGGAGGCTTTACCTGCGTCAATCAGCTCGGCGATGCGATCGGGGTCCTCATAGGCGTCCCGCATGCCGTGCTTCGTGCCCCAGTCACCATCTGGGTGCTGGTGTGGGTCGAAGAACTGGTGCGGGTCAGCACCTGGATCAGCGTTCTTCACCCAGAGGGCGTAGGGCACTGGGTCGGCTCCCAGCGCCTCATCGAACTGAGTTTCGGCCTGGTTGACGACATTGACACGGAAGTTCGGGTTCAACTTCTCGATGCCATCCTTCATCAACAGAGCGACACCCTCGAATTCAGGCTCACCGGCCTGGACCAGGATGGAGACCGTGAAGCCTTCTTCCCAGTAGGGGGTCTCCTGCATCAATTCAGCAGCCTTGTCCAGGTCGTACTCGTAGACAGGTGCGCTCTCGTCATATCCGAAGACGCCTTGGGGCACATACGCCGTGTAGCGTGCACCAAATCCATCGAGGAACGAGTTGATGTAGGTGTCGTAGTCGAAGGCGTAGTTGAATGCCTGGCGAATACGCTTGTCAGCAAAGAAATCTGCAGGGATTGTGTCCCCGGAAGGCAGATTGTCAGAGCGCATGTTGAAGCCCAAGTGAAGCGGCTCCAGCAAGAGACCACCGGTGATGATCGAGACGCCCTCTGCACCTTCAACGTCGGTGACGTTGGAGGGGGACAGGTCGATAATGTCGGCGTCACCGGCAATCAGTGCGAGAACGCGGGAGCTTTCCTCAGCGGTGATGTCCCAGCGGACGTCAGCCTTAGCTGGTTCACCCCAGTAGCCCTCGTAGATTTCCATCGACAGGGACTCGCCACGGCGCCATTCACCAAAGGTGTAGGGGCCGGTGCCGACCATGTTCGTGTCCATCCACTCGTTGGGAGTGTCAGCGACCACGCCGCCGTTGGCTTCCACGGCCTCGGGGCTCACGATGGAGGCCACCGTGTTAAGAACCACGGAGTAGAGGAACGACGCGTCAGCCTCGGTCAAGGTCACCTCGACGGTGAAGTCATCGATGGCCACTACCGATTCCACGGAGTCGACGAGAGCTGCTGCCTGACCTTCTGGCAGGTTCATCGTCATGACGCGCTCCCATGAGAATACGACGTCGTCAGCGGTGAAGTCGGTGCCGTCGTGGAAGACCACACCTTCACGAAGTGGGAAAGTGTAGACAAGGCGGTCCTCGCTCACCAAACCGTTCTCTGTGGTGGGGACTTCGGTGGCGAGCGATGGAATCAGCTCGGGCCCATCAAGCCCGACATCAACGAGGCGCTCATAAACGTTGTCAATGAAGGCTTCACCTTTCTCGCCCTGCTCTGTACGAGCGGGGTCAAGGCTGGTGGGTTCTGCGTTCTGGTGGTGAACGATGACACCCGGGTTACGGATTTCACCATCACCGCTTCCGCCTCCGGTGGCACCGGCACACGCGCCAAGCGTGAGTGCCAGTGTGGCAATGCTCGCGGTGACCGTGACGCGAAGTGGTCGCCGCAAAGCATCTTTGCTTCGTGTAGCAAGGGTTGTATCCACTGTCTGTACCTTCCTTTTTTTACTTTTGGGGGTTAGAGCTTAGGGAGTGCGCCGAGATTTTGAGTCCTCGTGCACGAAGACCATCGACCGTCTTGGAGTTGCTGTAACTCGGCCTCTTGTACCTCGTTGAAACTCACCTCGACGACCTTATCGTCTCGGTGGACGGGTCGCTCAAGAGCCTCGTGGGCGGTGAGCGTACCGATTCTGTCGGCGAATGTTTTCGCAGCTTGTGGCTCATTAAAGCTCACCGTGGCACGAAACTCGCTACTTCTTTCGACTCGAGAAATTGTCTCAAAAATCACCGGGGTGTTTCGCTCAGAGTCCGTCAAGACGTCGTCAATCGACCAGCCACATTCTGCTCTGGCGACGGGACAACGGGGGTGCAGACGGCATCCCCGAGGGGGGTTGACGGGGTTGGGAACCGTGCCAGAAAGGTCCCATTTGACAGTTTCCTTCGAGTCCTCCAAGGTCGGGTTGGAGTCACGCAGAATTCTTGAATACGGGTGGAGGGGGTTGTTGAAGACGTCCGCGGTAGGCCCGTATTCAGCGATTTGCCCCAGATACATGACCGCTATGCGATCCGACATGTGCTGCACCACACCGAGGTCATGAGTGATGAAGAGGTAGGTCAGCCCGAGATCCTTCTGCAATTCGACCAGCAGATTGAGTATTTGAGCTTGGACCGATACATCCAGCGCACTTGTCGGCTCGTCGAGAATGACAAAGTCAGGGTTCAAGGCCAGAGCGCGGGCAATGGAGATTCTTTGGCGCTGCCCTCCGGAGAACTGGTGCGGAAAACGCAGCAAGTGTTGTGCGTCTAGGCCGACCCGCTCGAGCAGCTCCGTGACGCGGCGGTCAAGATCTTCACCGGAGGCCTCTTTGTGCACTCGGAGAGGGCGTCCCACGATGTCGCGCACAAGCTGACGAGGATTGAGCGATGAGAACGCGTCCTGGAACACGACCTGGCAGTTTCTACGGTACTTACTCTGCTTGTCTCGAGACATGGAGCCAAGACGGTGATTGACTTCCAAGTTTTTCCACGAGGCCTGGTCGGCGACGGATCGCGTAGAGGCCGGCATGCTGCGCAGTCGCTCTATTTCGGCCTGTTGCGAGGCATTGAGATCCACCCATATGTCGCCTCCGGTCGGCGACACAAGGCCAGCGATGACTCTCCCCAGGGTCGTCTTTCCACAGCCTGATTCGCCAACGAGTCCGAGGGTTTGGCCGCGCGGAATAGTGAGGTCGACGCCATCAACCGCACGAACCTGGCCTGTCACGCGCTGAAGCACGCCCTCCTTGACCGGGTAGTGAACCTTCACCCCCTGCAGCGATACCACGGCGTCTGTCATACCGCCGAAGTCTGCGGCTAAGGATTCGCTCAATAGTGTCATGAGGAAGCTGCCCCTTTCAGTGCTGCAGCAGAGGGCATGTCGCCTGGATTCACACCGATCCGGGCTGCTGCGTCGAATCGGTGACAGGAGACCTCGCGCTTTTTACCGATGGTGAGAAGCTGGGGGGTGACGCCGTGGCAGGCAGCCGCAGCGAAAGAACACCGACTTGCGAAGTGGCATTGTTCGGGGGGATCAATGAGTTGGGGCACTGTGCCAGGAATAGCGGCGAGCTGGCCTCGTGGAGTGGCTGGACGGGGAATTGCTGCCAGTAGCCCCTGCGTGTAGGGATGTTGGGGCGAGGCCAGGACGTCAGCGGAGGGACCAATTTCGGCGATGCGACCTGCGTACATGACTGCCACGCGGTCAGCGAACTGCCTCACCAACGATAAATCGTGGGTGATGTAGAGGATGGCCATTCCGCGTCTCTGCTGCATTTCGTGGATGAGATCCAAAATGCGTGCCTGGATAGTCACATCCAGGGCCGTCGTGGGCTCGTCTGCAATCAAAAGATCAGGATCACAGGCGAGAGCTTGCGCAATCATCACCCGCTGTTTCATTCCCCCAGACAGCTCGTGGGGGTAGCTACCGAGCATCTTCCGTGGGTTTGCGATCCCTGTGTCGGCAAGGGCTTGCATGACTGAGTCATCGATAGATTTTTGGAGCGCTTTGGGCGCGCTGAGGTGAGTGAGGCGGTAGAGGCCACGCTCGAGAAGCCCTGCGCGCTGTTGGACAATTTTTGTCGCGGTTCTGCTGGGCTTTTCAGGGTCGAATCCGGCATTGCCCAAAATCCTGGACATTCTGTGTTCGCCGAAGACCTCAGCAAGCTGGCGACCGATGGTGAGTCCGGGGTTGAGTGCTTTACCTGGGTCTTGGAAAATCATCGAAATCCGGTCACCCCGGATGCTCCGGACTGTGCGCTCCGATGCGGTAAGGATGTCGGTGACGGAACCGTCCGGGTTGCGCAGCGAGACGGACCCTGAAGCGTATTCACCGGGGGGTTCAGGAACGAGGCGCAAAATTGAGCGAGCGGTCACGCTCTTGCCACAACCGGTTTCTCCGACAAGGGCGAGGGTTTCGTGAGGGTAGATGTCAAACGAGACGTGATCGACAGCCTGAGCTACCCCCTTAGAAGAACGGAAGTGCACGCTGAGATCGTCGACCCTTAGCAGCCAATTGTCAGGTTTTGACATCCTTAGCGTCCTTCCGTCTTCGGGTCGAGAACGTCGCGCAGCCCGTCGCCCACGAGGTTGAACGCGAGTGCCCACAGGACGATGGCAAGGCCTGCAAAGGTTGATAGCCACCATTCGCCGGCGAGCAGACCCGACTGGCCTGCACTCACCATCGCACCCCACTCGGTCAGGCCTGCCTGTGCGAGACCGATGAAGCTCAGGGTTGCACCAATGAGGACGACGTTGCCCATGTCCAGCGTTGCTTGAACAACCAAAGGGCTTACGGCGTTCGGGAGGACATCTTTTCGGTAGATATTCCAAGTGGAGTCGCCGGTGACCCTGGCTGCGGCGACATACTCCGCTTGTTTAATACGAATAATCTCGCCGCGAATGATTCGGGCATATTTCACCCAAAACACTGCCGCAAGAGCCAAAATGATGTTCCTAAACGACGGCCCCAGGACGGCGGCAATGGCGAGGGCGAAGATCAGCTCGGGAATCGAGAGGAATACATCGACGATTCGCATCAACAAGTTGTCGAGCCTGCCGCCTCGCATCGCTGCGATGCTGCCGATAATCGTGCCAAAGAACAGCGTGAAGCCCACCACGGTCAGCGAGAGTTGAAGGGACAGGCGTGATCCCCAAATGATCCCGTAGAGCACGTCGCCGCCGTTGCTATCTGTTCCCAATACGTGCCCCGCTTCGCCGGGCGGGGTACTAATGTTCGACCAGTCCCGGGGGCTTTGGTAAGGGTCAGGCGCGTTGGGCTCAGTCAGGAGTGGGGCGGCGAGCGCCATCATAAAGAACAAGCCGATGATGGCTATGCCGAACACCGTGAGCGGGTTGCGGAAAACCTCTTGGGCAATCTCGCGTCTGCGAGTCCACTTCACACTGAGCGCGGATTCGCGAGTGCCCGATGGCTTTTTCCTCGAGCCTTTGGCACTGGCCACTGTTGTCATCCGAGCACCACCCTTCGGTCGAGGTAGGCATAGGCGATGTCAACCGCGAGGTTCACTGTCATGAAGATCACGGCCGTGACGAGCACATAAGACATGATGGTTGCCTGGTCACCCGCGAGAATCGCGCTGGTAACCCATTGACCAAGTCCCGGCCAGCGGAAAATGAGCTCCACGGCCACGGATCCTTGTAACAGGAAGCCGAAGCTCAGGCCGATGACCGTGGTCGTCGGGACCAGAGCATTTCGGCGCGCGTGGCGCTTAATCACGATTCCCTCGGCTAGACCCTTCGACCGTGCGGCGTCGACGTATTCTTCGGACATCGCTTCCACCATGGACGAGCGCATCATTCGGACGATGATCGCCATCGCGCCAAACGCGAGCACGACCGCGGGCAGAATGAGATGTCGGAGGGCATCAAATAGTGCAGTGGGACTCCCTGCGAGGACCGCATCGATTGTGTAGAGCCCAGTAGGGTGCGCGATGGAGTCAAAGACCGCTGCTGTCGAGCGACCCAGGGGAAACCAATCGAGCCAGAGGTAAAAGGGCACGAGAAGCAGTAACCCAAACCAGAAGGTGGGGGTGCTTGCGCCAAGGATGGAAAACAAACGGGCTGCATGATCTGGTGCCTTGTTACGCCGGACGCCCGCGATCGTGCCGAGGGCAATTCCGCCAATAATGGCAATGAGGCCCGCAGCGAGAGCCAGCTCGAGGGTTGCGGTGATCTTGTCTCCAATAACTTGCGTCACCGGAGCAACCGACACCCCCGACCATCCAAGGTCACCTTGTAGCAGCCCGCCGAGCCACGCCGCATACTGCACCGGAATGGGTTGGTCGAGGAGGTACCGGGCTTCGAGGGCTGACACCTCTTCCGGGGTCATATTCGGGGTGGCGTAAATTCCCACCGGCGAGCCGGTAAAGCGGGTGAGTGTGAACACCACGACGCTGACGCCCAGCATGATAAACGGGAGCAGGAGCAACCTGCGAATGAGGTAGTCGCGAACCTGCATGTACGCCTCCGTTGGCTCACAAGTTGTGGTAATCCTGGGTGCTGCAAACGATTGCTGTCGAACTTAGCAGATTTGGAATGAATTACAAATCGAGGGTCGAGGTGTCTCGATGATTGTCTGAGCGCACTCTTCGCGGACGAACTTCTAGGCCCCCGTTGCCCCTTCCGAGCAGAGGCGGAGAATGTCATTTTCGCTGGGTGTGTAAGCACCGCACCGGCTCCGGAGGCCAGCAAGCACCCGAAGCTGTGCTGCAGTGACCTGCTCGCCCTCTAGGCAGCCGTATTCATCCGACTGGAGAATGCCCACGTAGTCGGGATTGGCCAGAGCCGGAGCTTGAGCACCGAGCAATTCCAGGAGGTCGGGTGTAGCGAAGGAGCGAATCGCTTGGGTTGCGGCCTCCCACATGTCGAGAAAGGCCCGTGTGCGGTCGCTGATTTCCCCCGACAGCTGGACCAGAACGGTTCCCAAGTAGTCTTCGCTGATCTCTCGAGAGGTCACCCAACGGCGCAAGCCCTCCTGCTCGGCGGCGACTGCGGTCTCGGCATTCAATATCGTTCCTTGAATCGTGCCGTCGTTGATCGCGCCGAGTCTCTTGGGGGTGGCTCCTACGGCGACAAAATCAATGGTCGAGTGGTCCACGCCGAGCTTCTTGAGCATGTCGAGCATGAGAATGGCGAATCCCGAGCTCATTACGTCTACGCCGAGAGTGGAGCCGGTCAAATCGTCGACGGAGGTGATGTCTGCCGAGGTATAGAGCGCGAGCCTCAGACCACGATCAATCGGACGCAGGAACCTCACATCGAGTTGCTGCTTCAGCGGGTTCTCCGCCGTGGTGGCGTAGAGGAGGACGTTATCGGGGCTCGTAATGGCCAAATCAATCTCGCCGTTGCGCAGGGATTCGAACTGCCCTGGTGACGACTGAACTCGTTGGGTGTCCCACTCCACGCCGTAGCGAGTATTGAGCCCCGTGGCTCTCGCGACGGCAAGAACGGGGGACTCGCTGAACTGGCCAATGTTGATTAACTGAGTTGTCATCGGAGGATCCTCACTGTAGTGGGTGGCTCTTTGCCGGTGACTCGAATCCTCGAGAGGGAGCTATACCCGCATTAAGAGGAGAATACCGCAATCGATTGCCTAGGCTACTCCCTCACAGCGGAACTAGGGTCCCTTTCGCGGTAGACAAGTTCTCTAGCCGCCTCTAAATACTCATCAGTGATTGCGTAGTGCTGGGCTGAGGTGTACCACAGGCCAGCCTCCTCCACGTAGGTAGCCATGTACTTGAGGGCCGCAACGCAGTCTTCCCACGTCACGCCCATTTCTTCTGGTCGATACGGGACTCCGCACGCATCGAGCGCGCCCTTAATCCACAGCGCGTCGTTGTCCTCTTGAAGCAGTGAAATCAAAATCGTGCCA
>JBIILX010000061.1:0-7910 GCA_044338275.1 Pontimonas sp. | reverse complement strand
GCTGGGTGAGCTCTTTTTCTGCCTGGTTCATGGCGTTGTCGAGCTCCATAGGGTCGACCTTGCTTACGATGTCAAACGAGGAATCAGCCATTCCCCCATGGTAGCCAGAATGTGCGCCTCGGTCACTTGTCTCTGGTTTCTCCCCGGCCTAAATACCGATATCCTGAATCACGCGCACCCGATTGGTGAATACACCGGTCGGGAGCGCATGGCGAGTTACCCAAGCGGCCAAAGGGATCTGACTGTAAATCAGCCGGCTCAGCCTTCGGGGGTTCGAATCCCTCACTCGCCACCATGCAGCGAAAGTACGGCTAGCACTCCACCACGTTCACAGCGAGCCCACCCATTGATGTCTCTTTGTATTTGTGGGACATATCAATGCCGGTTTGCCTCATCGTTTCAATGACGGTGTCGAGGCTGATCTTGTGGGCCCCATCGCCCAACAGAGCAAGCCTTGTCGCCGCAACGGCGGTACCGGCGGCGATGGCATTTCGTTCAATGCAGGGCATCTGAACGAAGCCGCCGACGGGGTCGCAGGTGAGGCCAAGGTTGTGCTCCATTGCTATCTCTGCCGCGTTCTCAATCTGCTCGGGCGTTCCGCCCAGCAGTGCGGTGAGGCCCGCTGCCGCCATGGAGCACGCTGAGCCGACCTCGCCTTGGCAGCCGGCCTCAGCACCCGAAATGCTCGCGTTTCGCTTATAGAGGCTGCCAATGGCTGCCGCTGTGGGCAGAAAGACGGTGATGATGTCGTCATCGGAGATGTTCTTGAATGCTTGGGCCCAATACGCCACGGCAGGAATGATGCCGGCAGCCCCGTTGGTCGGAGCCGTCACGACCCGGCCGCCATTGGCGTTCTCTTCGTTGACCGCGATCGCGTAGGCCTGAAGCCACTGCGCGGAGAGGTCGCTCTGGTCATCGGCCTCGGTCAGTGAGGCGGCCATGGAGTGAGCGCGTCGTTTGACGGTGAGTGGGCCTGGCAGAACGCCTTCTGTGGCGAGGCCACGCTCGATACAGCTCCGCATCGTCTCCCACACCGAACGAAGCTTCTGCTTCACGACAGCCTCGCCGTGGATGGCCGCGTCGTTGGCCATAGTCAGTTGAGCAATGCTGAGACCACTTAAGTGGACGTGCTCCAGGAGCTCTACTGCACTGCGAAAATCGAAGGGAACCTCCTGGGCCTCGTCCGGCATGGCCGACTCGGCCTCGCCCTCGATAAAGCCGCCGCCCACGGAGTAATAGACGCTCTCGAGCAGGGTGTCCCCTGCGCCCCCCAGGGCCTTAAACTTCATCCCATTTGAGTGCTTAGGCAGCATCGTGAGTGGATGAAAAGAAATGTCGCCCAGAGAAAAAGCAATGGCGTGACCGAGGAACAGTAGTTCCCTGGAGGCGACTGCTGTGTCAAAGGCGATGCCGAGGACCTCTGGGTCACAGGATTCTGGTTGATCGCCGGCGAGCCCTCGCACAAGCGCATTTGTGGTTCCGTGCCCGGCACCGGTGGCGCCTAGCGAGCCATACAAGCTGATGTGGATTCCGGTGACCTCGGGGGCGAGCCCTAGTGAATCGACCTCGAGAGCGAAGGCGAGGGCGGCCCTCATCGGTCCCACCGTGTGGGACGAGGAGGGGCCTACTCCTATGCGGAAGAGATCAAGCGCACCGACGTGGGTCACGGGCTACTTTCTGGATGGGGGTTCTGGGTAAAGGACAGTGCGGGCCGGGAATTCTCCCGACCCGCACCGCGATGACACGCGTGAATTAGAGCTCGTTACGAGCCTTCAGCGCGTATTCCTCTTCTGGGGAGAGCACCAAGCGGTGGCGACCCCAGACTGCGAATCCAATCAACATCACGATGTAGACCACCGCGATGGCGATAATCGCTGGCAAGAACACTGGGTTGATCAAGAACCCAATGAATGCGATGCCAGAGATGATGAGAGCAGCCCATCCACCAAATACACCCCAGGGAGAAAGGTAGGGGCGCTTCAGGTTGGGGAGCTTCTTACGGAGGATCAAGAACGCTGCTGCCTGCATACCGTAGGCGAGCATTGCACCCCACACGGCGATGTTCAGCACCACTGCGCCGGCCACAGCACTGGCGCCTTCGGCACCGAGGGCTGCAAGGGCGTCAATGAGGACCAGCGCGCCGAAACCAATTGCTGCGCCAACGGTGAGCGCCACGAGAGGAGCGTTCTTGCTGTTCGTGACGGACAGGCCACGAGGGTAGTAGCCAGCGCGAGACAGGGAGTACATGTTGCGCCCGTAAGCGAACATGATGCCCTGCAGCGAGGCAAACAGACCGATCAGAGCCATCAGACCGAGAATTGCGGCCAGCTGGTCATTCTGAAGGATTGCGCGGAAACCATCGAGCAGAGGCTCACCCGAGACGCGAATCTCTTCGGCACCCACAACACCCGTGTTCAAGAACAGCACCAGCAAACCGGTGAGGATCAGGGTTCCACGAGCCCACACACCCGCGCGAGGGATGTCCTTTTCAGGGGTGTGCGATTCCTCAGCCGCGAGAGGCAGTTCCTCGATACCGAGGAAGAACCACACAGCGAAGGGGATGGCGTAGAGGATTCCCATGACGCCAAAGGGCAGGAACTCGTTGCCGCCTTCAGCGGGCGCGATGTTGAAGAGGTTGTCGAAGCTGAACAGGCCGGAGAAGATCGCCATGACCGAGAACAGCAACAGGATCGCAATTGCAATGATCGCAACGATCAGTGCAAAGCGGAACGACACATGAGCTCCGAGGGCGTTCAAGCCGATGAAGACTACATAGAGGATCAACCACCATGCCCAGGGAGGCAACTCAGCTCCCGTCAGGGCTCCCAGCACGCTTTGGGCGTAGGCCGCGGAGAAGAACACCACAACAGCAGTTGTGGCGACATAGGTGATGGTCTCAGCGAGGCCGGTAATGAAACCTCCCCATGGACCCATGGCGCTTCGTCCAAAGGAGTAAGCACCACCGGTGTGTGGCATGGCGGCGGACATTTCTCCGATGGAGAAGATGAGGCCGTAGTACATCACTACCAGGATGAGGAAGGCGATGAAGAGCCCTCCGAATCCTCCGACGTCCAGACCGAAGTTCCATCCCGAGAAGTCACCCGAGATGACCGCAGCGATGGCGAGACCCCAGAGGCCCCAAACGCCGGCGGCGCGTGTCAGTTGGCGTTTTTCGAAGTAGGCCTTATCGACCTTGGTATAGGTGACGCCTGCCACCTTGGTGTTTTCACTACTCATGTTCGGTGTCCCATCTGTCGATGGAGACCCTCCGGCCTACGGTGGCCGGAGACCCTCCCCACGACTTTGTGAAAAGGAAATTGCGAGGTCAGCGTATCGAAGTTAAAGGACAGAGTGCTACACCATTGATGAATTAATTTTTCGGGGATTTCCCAGGCATAAAATCTCCCGGCCATGGCGCACTCCCAATTTTGGGCTCGGCGCTTGACATTTAGACTGATGCCCACTTGTCTAAAGGTTGAAAAACCTACCTATTGTGAGGCGGCGTTTCCATGACGACAACAGGCTTTATTTCTCAAAGCGACCTTCAGAAGCTCTATGACTCGGGTGAGATTGACACCGTCGTCATGGCCTTTACCGACATGCAGGGTCGCCTGATCGGGAAGCGCGTCGCGGCACGACACTTCTTAGAGAACATCTCCCACCACGGCGCGGAATGCTGCAACTACCTCTTGGCCGTCGATGTCGAGAACAACACGATTCAGGGCTACGAGTTCTCCTCGTGGGACACCGGCTATGGCGACATGGTGATGGTCCCGGACATGACCACCCTGCGCATGGCGCCCTGGTTGCCTGGTTCTGTGATCGTCACCACAGACCTTGAATCCACGAGTCATAAGGAAATCGCTCAGTCACCAAGGTCCATTCTGAAGGCCCAGATCGCCAGGCTTGAGGCCATGGGCTACCAGGCTTTCGTGGGAACAGAGCTCGAATTCATCGTCTTTGATGACACCTATCGCGAAGCTTTTGCCAAGGGTTATCGGGACTTAAAGCCCTCCACCGACTACAACGTCGACTACGACTTATTGGCATCCACTCGGGTTGAGCCTCTCCTGCGCGACATTCGCAACAAGATGGACCAGGCCGGAATGTATTGCGAGGGCGTCAAGGGCGAGTGCAACCTGGGCCAGCAAGAAATCGCCTTCTTGTATGACCAGGTGCTGCGCACCTGTGACAACCACGGGATTTATAAGGCTGGCGCCAAGATGATTGCCGATGAACACGGCAAAGCCATCACCTTCATGGCCAAATATAACGAACGTGAAGGCAATAGTTGCCACATTCACATGTCGTTCCGTGCCATGGATGGCTCCATGGTTTTCGCCGATGAGAAAGACCCCCGTGGCATGTCGGCGCTCTTCAAGAGCTTCATTGCAGGCCAGATTGCCCACACCAAGGAACTGACACTGCTCTATGCCCCCCAGATCAACTCCTACAAGCGCTATGTGGAGGGCAGCTTTGCGCCCACCGCCATCGCGTGGGGTATGGACAATCGCACGGTGTCCTTCCGTGTGGTCGGTCATGGCCCTGGCATGCGCGTGGAGAACCGCGTTCCCGGTGGTGACGTGAACCCCTACCTCGCAACAGCAGCAATGATTGCTGCGGGAATCTCCGGTATTGAGCAGGGCATGACCCTCGAGGACATCACCGAGGGCAATGGCTACGTTGCCGAGAAGCCTCGGGTTGCCACCACGATGCGCGAGGCAGCAGATCTCTTTGAGACCTCCACCCTTGCGCGCACTGCCCTCGGCGATGGTGTCGTCGACCACTACGTCCACTACGCCCGGACCGAGATGAAGGCCTACGAGAGCGTCGTGACCGAGTGGGAGAGGATGCGCGGCTTTGAGCGCCTCTAAACCCCTGATCGGCGTTACGACGTATCGTCAGCCAGGCACCACGGGTGTGTGGTCTGGCGAATTCGCGATGATTCCAAGCGATTATCTGGAGGGTGTTGAGCGAGCGGGGGGCACCATCGTGCTCTTGCCACCCCAGGGTCTCGATGCCCAGGGCGCCGCCCGCATGGTCGCGGGCCTTGATGGCGTCATGCTCTGTGGCGGCCAGGATGTTGAACCCGCTCGCTATGGCCAGGAGCCCGCGGAAACAACAGAACAGTCCGACACCCGCCGTGACAACACCGAAGATTTGGTGCTGGGAGCGGCCATCGCTGCGGGACTGCCCATTCTCGGTATTTGCCGTGGTGCCCAGATGCTCAACGTGCACCGCGGTGGCACCCTGATTCAGCACGTGCCCGATGTGATTGGTGACACCCGCTATCAGCGCGGTGGTGGTGACTACACGATGATGGACGTTTCCCTCGTCGAGGGGACCGCACTGCATGCCCTTTATAACGGCAGCACGTCTGTCGGTCCGTGTGCGATGTATCACCACCAAGCGATTGACCAGGTGGGTTCAGGCATGGTCGTCTCGGCGTGGAGCCCTGATGGGTTGATCGAAGCTGTTGAGCTTGAGGACTACCCCTTTGGGGTTGCTGTTCAGTGGCACCCAGAAAAGACCCTGGAGGACCTCACGCTGTTTGAGGCGCTGATTTCTGCTGCCACCACTTATCGAAAGAAGAACTGATGAGCTATCAACTGGTCAACCCGGCAACTGCCGAGACCATGGAAACCATCGAGGCCACTTCGCTCGTGCAGACTGACGACGCGATTTCTCAAGCGAAGTCTGCGCAGCGTCGCTGGGCTGGTCTCGCGCCCGCCGAGCGGGCCGAGATTCTTCGAAGCTTTGCCGATGCTGTGGCGATGGATGTTGAGAACTTGGCGGCTCTTGAGGTTCGAAACTCGGGACACCCCATCTCGCAGGCTCGCTGGGAAGCGAACCATGTGCGCAACGTCCTCGAGTACTACGCCGGAGCTCCCGAGCGCCTCATCGGCAAGCAGATCCCCGTAGCGGGTGGCATCGACATTACGTTCCATGAGCCCCTCGGGGTCGTCGGAATCATTACGCCGTGGAACTTTCCCATGACCATTGCCTCTTGGGGGTTTGCGCCCGCGCTTGCCGCTGGTAACGCGGTCATTGTGAAGCCTGCTGAGTGGACACCGCTCACGACCATTCGTCTGGGAGAACTTGCCCGCGAAGCCGGTGTGCCAGAGGGAGTCTTCCAAGTTCTTCCGGGCAAGGGTTCGGTAGTCGGCAACCGTTTTGTGACCCACGAGGACGTCCGCAAGATTGTCTTCACCGGTTCCACCGAGGTTGGCAAAACCATCATGCGGGGCGCTGCCGATCAGATTAAGCGCGTCACCCTGGAACTTGGCGGCAAGAGCGCCAACATCGTCTTCGCCGATGCTGATGTCGATAAGGCTGCCGCCACGGCGCCCTCGTCAGTCTTCGAGAATGCTGGTCAGGACTGCTGCGCCCGCTCACGGATTCTGGTCGAGGCCTCGGTCTATGACCAGTTCATGCAGGGCCTTGAGAAGTCCGTGGTTGCGTTCAAGGTGGGCGACCCCACCAAGGACGAGACAGAGATGGGCCCGCTCGTGACTAGCGTCCACCGCGACAGCGTGGCCTCCTTCGTCGAAGACGACAAAGTCGCCTTCCGCGGTAGTGCACCGACTGGGCCAGGCAACTGGTTTGCCCCGACCGTCCTCGCGCCGAGCTCTCTTGATGATCGGTGCATGCGGGAAGAGATCTTTGGGCCAGTGGTTGCCGTTGTCCCCTTCAAGGATGAAGCCCATGCGCTGGAGATTGCTAACTCGACCGAATATGGGCTCTCTGGCTCGATTTGGACCCGTGATGTGGGGCGCGTGATTCGCGTTGCCCGCGGAGTGGAGAGTGGCAACCTGTCGGTGAATTCACACAGCTCGGTCCGGTATTCGACACCGTTTGGTGGCTTCAAGCAGTCGGGTCTTGGTCGCGAGCTTGGACCGGATGCACCGCTGCACTTCACCGAAGAAAAAAACGTCTTTATCCCCAACGACTAACTGAGGAGACACTATGCCGAAATCCACAATCGACCTCACCCAGCGCCTTGCTGGCAAGGTGGCCGTGATTACTGGTGGAGGAAGTGGCATTGGCTTCGCCACCGCCACCCGTATGGCCGCCGAGGGCGCCACGATCGTCATTGGCGATATGGATGAAACCTCGGGCAAGAAGGCTGCCGATGAACTCGGTGGTCTCTTCGTCAAGGTGAACGTCGCTGATGAGGCGCAGGTTGACAACCTTTTTGACAGCGCTATGAAAACCTACGGTCGCATCGACATCGCGTTCAACAACGCCGGTATTTCGCCCCCCGACGACGACTCGATTGAGACCACAGAACTTCCTGCCTGGCAGAAGGTTCAGGATGTTAACCTCAAGTCGGTCTATCTGTGCTGCCGGGCGGCCCTCCGTCACATGGTGCCCCAGGGATCGGGTTCCATCATCAACACAGCATCCTTTGTTGCGGTGATGGGCTCAGCAACCAGCCAGATTTCCTACACCGCCTCCAAGGGTGGGGTTTTGGCGATGTCTCGCGAGCTTGGCGTCCAGTACGCCAGGCAGGGCATTCGAGTCAACGCTCTCTGCCCCGGCCCGGTGAACACACCACTGCTCCAGGAGCTCTTCGCTAAGGATCCCGAGCGGGCCGCTCGCCGACTCGTTCACATTCCTATTGGTCGCTTTGCCGAGCCTGAGGAGCTCGCTGCCGCCGTGGCGTTTTTGGCCTCGGACGACTCGTCCTTCATCACCGCATCGACCTTCTTGGTCGATGGCGGTATTGCTGGCCACTACGTCACACCGATCTAGGGGCGATTGTGTCAGGAGCGGAGCCGACCAGCGACCATGATGGTCTCGGTCGTGCTTCTCTGCTCCTGACCCCCATCCCCGGGGGTAATACCTACGAGCAGACGGTGGAACGTTTGCTCCAAACCGTGCGTATGGGTTTGGTGAAGCCTGGAGAG
>JBIILX010000060.1:0-7922 GCA_044338275.1 Pontimonas sp. | reverse complement strand
TACGGCGGCGACATCACGCGTAAACGGAAGCTTTTGGAAAAGCAAAAAGAAGGTAAAAAGCGGATGAAAATGGTGGGCCGGGTCGAGGTTCCCCAGGAGGCATTCATTGCAGCGCTCTCGGGTGACGTGGAGAAGAAGAAGGACTGATGTGGTGGAAGCCGACTACGCTAAAAACGTGGCGAGCCAGGGCGTGAACCGACCAGGAGTTCACCGCACCGTCGTTGCCCTCTATGCCGTTTTGAGCCTTGCGGCCCTTGGCCGGTCGAGCTACCAGATTCTTACCAAGTTCGACGAGGCACCACTGGCCTACACGCTCTCTGGTGTGGCCGCTGCTGTGTATGTCCTGGCCACGGTTGCCGTGGCGTTGAATGCCAAACCGCGCTCCAGAGCCATTGCGCTTGGCGCCATTACTTTCGAGTTGATTGGTGTTCTCGGTATTGGCGCGTTGAGCCTGATTCGCCCTGAGCTTTTCCCCGATGCCACAGTCTGGTCGCAGTTTGGCGCCGGTTACGTGTTTATTCCCCTTGTCTTGCCGATGGTCGGCCTGTGGTGGTTGCTGCGCGGGAGCCGATCGTGACCGGGGCCGAGCTCAACTACGGTCTAGACGCGTTGCCCCATGATGGGGTTCCACGTGCTGTAACAATTGGCAAGTTTGATGGGGTACACCGGGGCCACCGCCAAGTGATCAAGCAGCTCTGCTCTTATGAGGCTTCCTTGGAGCCCACCGTGATCACCTTTGATCGTCACCCTCACACGATTGTGCGTCCCGATGATGTGCCAACGCCTGTGGTGAGTGAGTTCCAGAAAGTTGACCTCCTCGGCGAAGCGGGCGCACGCAGGGTCGTGGTGTTGCCCTTTGATCATCGGCTGTCGTCACTCACCCATGAGGCTTTCAGCGCCGACGTTCTCGCCGCTGGCTTGTCAGCCGCAGTAGTTCTGGTGGGACGTGATTTCCGCTACGGCAACGGGGGAGAGGGCGATGTGTCCACGCTGCGTAGCGAGGGCGAAACCCACGGGTTCACTGTTGAGGTTGCTGCCGATTATCGCGAGTCGGGTGGAGCCAGGGTTTCCTCCACCATGATTCGAGAAGCTCTCGTTAGTGGTGACGTTACAGAAGCCGCCGAGCTGCTGGGGAGATACCACCGAGTTCGCGGTGTCGTGGGAACTGGTTTCCAACGCGGTCGGGTCCTCGGTTATCCCACGGCAAACCTTTCTGGTGACCTCGAAGGTGTCATGCCAGCCGATGGCGTATATGCGACCTTCGTCTCGTACCGGGGAATCCGTTACCCTGCGGCGACGTCGATTGGAGTCAACCCGACATTTGGCGATGTGTCTGAGCGGACTATCGAATCCCACCTTCTCGATACCACCATTGACCTATATGGCGAAGTCATCACGGTGGAGTTTGTACAGTTCATCAGGGGAATGCAGAAATTCCCCGATTCCGATGCTCTGGCCCACCAGATGGGCCTGGACGAACAGGTGATTCGCACGATTCTTGAGGCGTCTGCTTCGGCGTAGGATTGGGCAGTGCCCATGACACCACGCTCCGTCGTAGTGTTCGCCCTCACCGGCATCATCCTGACCGCGCTCGGCATCAGAACCGGGGTGGCTGCTCTCTCGCCACTGGCGACCACCATTGAACTCGATGTTCCGCTGGTCGGATTGCCTCTCGGCGCGCTGGGGATGATTCCTCCGCTGGCGTTTTCCCTTGCGGCGGTGTTCTCTCCCTGGCTTGCCAGGAAAGTCAGCATCGAAGGTGCCGCCGTGGTGGTTGCTGTACTGGCAGTCGTTGCTCACCTGTGGCGGGGTTTTTCCCCCAACTACGCATCGTTGTTTGTCGCCACCGTCGTGCTCATGCTTTCCGCTGGCATTGGAAATGTGATCTTGCCGGCGCTCGTCAAGCTCTATGCCCCGCGGGCCTTTGGGGCCGTCACCGCCGCGTATGCAACTGCAATGTCGATCAGCGCCACCGCACCCACTGTTGCCGGCGTGTGGATGGCAGATGCCTTTGGCTGGCGCTTGTCTCTTGCCACATGGGCGCTGATTAGTTTTGTGGGGGCTCTTCCGTGGCTCGTGATCATTCCTTTTGCCAAGCGTCGAGGAATTGCCGAGGCTGAGCTCAACGCCACGCTTCCCATTCCGCTCGCTGCGGTGTCGCTCGCGCGCTCTCCCACAGCGCTCTCCATCATGGTGATTTTTGGTGTCTCCGGAGCGACTGCCTATACGGTGTTCTCGCTGTTGCCCCTGATCCTCGCCGATCTTGGCGGCCTGGGTCGCGACGAGGCTGCTTTTGCGCTGGGGTTATTCTCCATCGTGGGCTTGCCGCTATCGCTGGTCATTCCGCAACTGGCGGTTAAGCCTGGACGTGCCGGGATGCTGGTCGGGGTTGCAATTCTCACGGGAGTAGTGGGTTGGTCCGGCCTCCTTTTTTTCCCGGAGGTGTGGCTCTACGGGTGGGTGGTTCTCCTGGCAATCGCTCCTATGACCTTCCACATGTCGCTGACCCTCATTGTTCAACGCACAAAGAATCATTTCTCGGCCTTGCAGCTCAGTGGCTATGTGAACCGTGCGGGCTATCTCTTCGCAGCAGTTGGCCCGTTGCTGGTTGGCCTTGGCTACCAGCTCACCGGCGGCTGGGAAATCAGCATCGTCGCACTGTTGATTCTCACCCTGCTACAAATTCCCGCGATGGGGATTCTGCATCGCGAACGCCTCGTTGACGACGAATTGCGCGAAGCCAGGCCCTAATGCTCATATGAGCACAATCGACAACATTTGTTGATTAGCGATTAAGCTTGGGCCATGGCTGGCCAGAACCCAGAGCTCGATAACGAGCTGCTCGCTGTGCGCGCCGCCGAGCTGTATTACGAAGAGAACAAAACCCAAGACGAGATTGGCGCCATCCTGCGGATCACTCGGTGGAAAGTGGGCAGGCTTCTTCACGCCGCGAGGGCTGAGGGGATTGTGCGCATCGAGATCGCTCATCCCAAGGCCAGACGAGTTGGCATGGAACACGCGCTTGTTGACAACTATGGACTCAGCCAGGCGGTAGTTGTCCCGAGGGAATCTGACTCCACCATCACGCAACGAGTGGCGAGTGCGGCTGCTGACTACCTGGTGAGCATGAGGCCAAGAACCCACACCCTCGGTGTTAGTTGGGGTAACACCCTTCACCACCTGGCAACAGCCTTGCCCGCGCAGTGGTCGACGCCGGTCCGGGTGGTGCAGGTCAATGGTGGAGTTACCAGAAGCGCCTCACCGGGATTAGCGGCCGCCACTGCCACCATGATCGCCGCCAAATCTGGCGGCGGAGTCACGTTGATGCCAACGCCTGCCATCTTGGAGCGAGTGGAAACAAAGAACGCTATCGAAGCCGACCGCTCGGTGAGCGCGGTCCTGGAAGAGGCCAACACCGCAGACACGTACGTTTTTAGTGCTGGGCCCGCCACCGAGGTCAGCATCCACGTCCATTCTGGTTATGTGGATGGTGCCCAAATTAGGAAGCTTCAGAAACTCGGCGCGGTCGGCGATGTGCTCGGGCGCTACATCACCTCCGAGGGCGACATCGCCGACCTCGAGCTCGATCAGCGAACGCTTGGCCTCTCATTGGCCAGGCTGAGGCAGGCCGAGCGAAGCATCGCGGTGGTTGCCGGGAAAGACAAGCACCCGGTTGCTAAAGCGATTGTGACCAGTGGCTTGGCCACCGTCTTGATCACTGATGAGGACACCGCAGCGTTTCTGCTGGATGCTCCCGAAGGAAAGGTGGCCTAGCCATGACACCAACAACCGCGGTTCACTCGACCGACCGAGCAAAGACCGTCTTGGGCCATTCCGTCACCGAGAAGGCACTGAAGAAGTTCCTCGGGGGTATCCCCGGCGTTGACGTGGTCGGCGCTGAGGCCAGAGCAGCAGGCTTTGCCAGCCGGTCAATCAAGACCACCAGCAAAGCCTGGGGTCTCGACACCATCATTCGCATGGTGGACCTCACTACCCTCGAAGGCGCTGACACCCCTGGAAAAGTTCGCTCTCTGGCCAGAAAAGCGATCTTTCCGGACCCCAGTGACCCCGCGTGCCCTCATGTTGCAGCGGTCTGTGTCTATGGCGACATGGTGGGACACACCATCGAGGCTCTGGGCGATTGGCACGTCTCCAAGCGCCCCGATGGCATCGCGGTTGCTGCGGTTGCTACGGCGTTCCCGAGCGGCCGGGCAAGCCTGCCGGTTAAGATTTTGGATACTCAGTCGGCGGTGGCTGAGGGAGCAGACGAGATCGACATGGTCATTGACCGCGGGGCATTCCTCTCCGGCCGCCTTGGTCTGGTCTTTGACCAGATTGTCGCTGTCAAAGACGCCTGCAAACGATCTGATGGCACCTATGCCCATCTCAAGGTGATCTTGGAAACCGGTGAACTTGCAACGCTCGATAACGTGCGCCAGGCAAGCTGGCTAGCCATTTTGGCTGGTGCAGATTTCATCAAGACCTCCACCGGCAAGGTTCAGCCGGCAGCAACCCTGCCGGTGACCATCACCATGCTGGAGGTCATTCGAGACTGGCACGGACTCACGGGTGAAAAGATCGGCATGAAGCCTGCCGGTGGCATCAGGGCCAGCAAGGACGCCCTGCGCTACTTGGTGGGGGTTGCCGAGACACTCGGGGAGGACTGGCTTGACCCCCACCTATTCCGGTTTGGCGCCTCAAGTTTGCTCAACGACGTGGTACTCCAGAGACAGAAAATGCGAACCGGTCACTACAGTGGCCCCGACTATGTGACGGTGGACTGATATGACATTCCTTGATTACGCCCCAGCACCAGAATCCACTTTGATTCTGAACATCCAGAAGTCCTACGGGCTCTTCATCGGTGGGGAATTCGTCGACGGACACGGTGGCTCCTTTGCGACAGTGTCGCCCTCGACGGAAAAGACCATCACCCAGGTCGCCACGGCGACCGAGGCTGATGTTGACGCCGCGGTGCGCGCTGCCAGGAAAGCCTTCAGCGGAACCTGGTCGAGAATGCCCGGCAGCGAACGGGCCAAGTATCTGTTCCGCATCGCTCGGATCATCCAAGAGCGCTCGCGTGAGCTGGCCGTCGCTGAATCCCTCGATAACGGCAAACCCATTCGTGAAACCCGCGATGTCGATATCCCGCTGGTAGCGGCCTGGTTCTTCTACTACGCCGGCTGGGCAGACAAGCTCGAATATGCGGGACTTGGCCCAGCGCCTCGAGCGTTGGGTGTGGCTGGGCAGATTATCCCCTGGAACTTTCCGCTGCTCATGCTGGCGTGGAAGATTGCGCCAGCCCTGGCTGCGGGCAACACAGTGGTGTTGAAGCCGGCTGAAACAACGCCTCTGACAGCCCTGTTGTTTGCAGAGATCTGTCAGCAGGCCGATCTCCCACCGGGCGTTGTGAACATCGTCACCGGTGCGGGTGCTACCGGAGCCGCTCTGGTGGCACACCCCGATGTCAACAAGATTGCTTTCACCGGTTCCACTGCGGTGGGTCGGGGTATCGCTCAAATCCTGGCGGGAACATCCACCAGGGTCACCTTGGAGCTCGGTGGCAAGGGAGCGAACATCGTCTTCGACGATGCTGCCATTGACCAAGCCATTGAAGGAATTGTCAGTGGGATTTTCTTCAACCAGGGGCACGTGTGTTGCGCCGGGTCGAGGCTGTTGGTTCAAGAGAACATCCACGATGACGTTGTCGCCAGGCTGCAGAAGCGTCTGACCACGCTGCGCCTCGGTGATCCGCTGGATAAGAACACCGATATTGGTGCAGTCAATTCCAAGGCTCAGCTTCAGCGCATCACGGAGCTTGCCCACAGCGGTGATAGCGAGGGCGCCGAACGCTGGAGTGCGCCGTGTGAACTTCCGTCCAAGGGCTTCTGGTTCCCGCCAACCCTGTTTACCGGGGTTCAGACCAGCCACCGGATTGCCCGGGAGGAAATCTTTGGCCCGGTGCTCTCGATTCTGACCTTTAGGACGCCGGATGAGGCGGTCCAGAAAGCCAACAACACCCCGTATGGGTTGAGCGCTGGCGTCTGGACTGAGAAGGCATCACGCATGTTGGCGATCGCCGACAAACTACGCGCCGGCATTATTTGGGCCAACACGTTCAATAAGTTTGACCCAGCCAGCCCCTTTGGTGGGTATAAAGAATCCGGTTACGGCCGAGAGGGTGGCAAGCACGGTCTCGCCGCCTATCTGGAATCTAGTAGCCCCAAGGGAGGCCTGAAATGAGCGCTCGTGTGGCGGTTGCGAAAACCTACAAGCTCTTTATCGGCGGAAAGTTCCCTCGCAGTGAAAGCGGCTACACCTACGAGGCGCTCGACCACAAGGGCAAATTCATTGCCAATGTGGCCAAGGCCAGCCGGAAGGACGCGAGGGACGCTGTCGTTGCCGCCAGGGCTGCTCAGCCCGGCTTCGCCGGTGCCACTGCCTATAACCGCGGCCAAATCCTCTACCGGATTGCTGAGATGTTGGAAGGGCGCAGGGACCAGTTCGTCGCAGAGATTCGAGCCGCCGAGGGCGTCTCTAGCTCTCAAGCGAGCGCTCAGGTAGATCGGGCGATTGACACGTGGGTTTGGTACGCGGGGTTTGCCGATAAGTACGCCCAGGTAGCTGGTAACGGCAACCCGGTGGCGGGTCCGTATTTCAATCTGTCTGTTCCAGAGCCCACCGGAGTGGTAGTGGCCTTGGCGCCCCAGGGCGATAAGGGCCAGAGTTTGCTGGGCCTTGCCGCAGTCGTCGCACCGATTCTGGCCAGCGGCAACAGCGTCGTCGTGATGCCCCATTACGGGCAGCCTCTGCCGGCGCTGTCCTTGGCGGAAGTACTGGCGACGAGTGACGTTCCCGGGGGAGTCGTCAACATCATCAGTGGTAACCCAGCCGAGGTGATGCCGTGGCTCGCCTCTCACGCAGATGTCAACGCCTTTGACTTCGCCGGCGGCTCTGCTTTCGATTGGGTGTCCTGGCAGCGTGATGCGGCGGGTGTTCTCGCTCGTGTCGTGGTGCCCTGTGAAGGAATTCCTGAGCGCAGCCTGGAGCGGATCACGGCGTTCACCGAAATCAAGACCATCTGGCACACAAAGGCACTGGGTTAGGTGACCTCCGGCATTCTGCTCGTCGATAAGCCCCTGGGAGTGAGCTCCCACGGGGTCGTGTCGATGGCCAGAAAAGCGCTTGACACCAAGAAGGTGGGCCACGCCGGCACGCTCGACCCACAGGCCTCAGGCCTGCTGGTCTTGGGCGTTGGTGCTGGCACCAGGCTTCTCACCTACATGGTGGGCCTTGATAAGACCTATGTGGCCACGTTGCGCCTTGGCTATGCAACGACCACCGATGACGCTGAAGGTGAGCGCATTGATTTTCCTGAGGGTGATCTCGCGACCGTGACAATCGAAGCCCTGGACGATGTGCTTGACCGGTTTCGAGGCCCCATCTCGCAGGTGCCGAGCACGTTCTCCGCCATCAAGGTGGAGGGCAAGCGCGCCTACGACCTCGCGCGCTCCGGGGTCGAGGTTGAACTGAAAGCCAGACCTGTGACGGTGTATCGAATCGAGCGCGGAGAACCGGACCGTCAGTCAGGACATATCGATCTGGAGCTCACGATTGAGTGTTCTTCGGGAACCTATATCCGAGCACTCGCCAGAGATATTGGCGAGGGACTGGGTGTTGGCGGACACCTAGTGGCTTTGCGTCGCACCCGGGTTGGCCCGTTTGACGTGGCCGATGCGCTCTCTCACGAGGGCATCGAAGCCTCGGGGCTTCGCGGGCTTGCGGAATCGGCAGCACTCGTCATGACGCCGGTGAGCCTTAGTGCCAGGGAGGTGGATGACATTCGCCACGGTCGGGCTGTGGCAGCAAAAGACTGGCCAGAGGGTGTCCCTCTGGCCGCTGTCGATGAGGCTTCTGGCCAG